>DASXFM010000153.1:0-15254 GCA_036489615.1 Verrucomicrobiia bacterium
CTGCCGCTGCTTTTCGTAGATCAATTTTACCGGATGCTCGGGTATGTTCGGGTCGTACGCGTCAAATTCAATCGCTTCCGCTGATTCCGTGAATCCAGACAGGACGATGCCGTGATTGATGGTGATTTTGGGGAAACGAAATAAATGCACCAGGGCCAACCCGCGTTTGGGCAGGGATGCTTTGAGCTTTTTTACCATCATCTCGCGGTACCACACTGGAACGGGGAAAACCATTCGCCAATGACTGCGTAAAAAGTAGGATTCCCATGGCGCGCCGCAAAGAGCTTTGAGCAGGGGTTCATGGGCGCGGCTGAAGGCCCGCAAGCTCTCAAAGCCCGGGATGACAATCCGCTCGGCTTCCGCGCACGGGCGGCGAACGTTGCGCCGGACGATTTGCCGGATTAGATCGCGATAAGATTCCGTATTTGCGGGTGGCAAATCGGGGTCGAAGCGGGCGTGGTAGAAAAATTGGCGCGTGGCGCGCACCATGACGAAGCAGCGGTGATAATAAGTGGGCGGCGGCTCCGAATTGGAAACGGTCATCGCGCCAGTGACCGGATCGAAGTGGTATTTCCAGACCAGTTCGTGAGGATACGCGAATGTGTCTCGTTCGAACTGAAAAACACGGACCGAATTTGCGGTCGCCGCAGTCATTTTGAGCCGTTTGAGCCGTTTCCATTACCATTTCCACTCAGCGAAAGTTCCGCCGACAACACTTTGGCGCCTTCCACGAAAGCGGTAACCCGGGCTTGAATAATCGAATCCAGTTGGCCGGTAATGGCAGCTTCGATTCGGAGTGTTTGGCCCGGATGCACAGCGTTGAAAATTTTTACAGCCCGCAAGGCCGCGAGTTTAAGCCTGGGCCAGCGCGGATTTGCCGGGTCTTCCTGGGCGACCATTCCGGCGACTTGTGCGGCGGCTTCCATCAGCAGTACGCCGGGCAAAATCGGCTCGTCCGGCATGTGGCCCCGCAAATAATATTCGTCGCCGCGGACATGATATTCGCCGACGCCTTCCTTGCCGGGTATCAGGCTGACCATTCGGTCCACAAATCGAAACTCAGGGCCGTGCGGCAGGGATTTCATGGCCAGCGCCAGAATCTCTGGCGAGGCGCTCGCAGAATTGCTCATTGGTTTAGGGGTTCAACGACGGTGTAATCCGATGGCAGATTGGTTGCAAACAAATTCGGGTCCATGGGCTGGTTGAAGACAACGTCGACAAAGTCATTCCGCAGGGTCGAGCCGTCGGAAAAGTCCATCTGGGAATCCGCGATGACGTAGTTATTTGTGTGGAATCCCATCACGACAGAGCCAATAAACTGGCGCGCGGACTCGCTTTTCGGCTGGAGCGTCATTTGAAGGGTCGAGTTGGTGACGGTGGCTGATAAAAGTTGAAAATGTTCCTCCAGTGCCGCCCGATTGCGGGGAATACTCACGTCCAGCAAAGACATTGCATCCTTAATTGGGCCAGGGGGAATTTTATCCAGTGCGTAAACTTCGGCATGTTTCAATCGGGGATACAAAATGAGGAGCTCGTCCGGATTTCTAATGACAATGGTTTGCGGAGGGCGGCCGAGTTCCCATCTGAATTCGCCTGGTTTGACCCACACCTTCCCGGAGGATTTGAGAGGTTCGGAAAGTGTCATGAGCGAACGCGTCTGGGTAAAGTTGGCGGACCAGGTTTGCATTTTCGCCTGTGCGGCGAACCATTGATTGAATTGCTCTTCGTGGTCGTCGGCGCGGGCAGTTAGGGCTGTGAGTAGAGGGAGTATGAAGAGGCAGAACCGCCAAATGTGTGAATTGGTTAGAGCGGACTCATGTCCGCCGCTACAGGTTTCGTCTCCTTTGGCCAAATCGGCGTAAATTGATACCATTGTTCGATATTATCGCGTATTTCCGGCTCAAACGCACGCAGGATTTGTTGCGTGAGTTCGGTTCGCGCTTCACGGCTGCCCAGCGATTTGCGGTCATAGGCAAATTCCGGCAGGACTTTCACGGCAAAACCTTCGCGGCGACGAACGATGGTCACGCCGATGAGAGCGCAGCCGGACGCCCGAGCCAGTTCCGCCGCCGCAAGCGAAGCGACAAAGGGGCGCCCAAAGAATTGCACCGGAACACCAGTGCCGCGGTCCGGAGGCCTGTCCATAGACAACGCCAAATCCGCGCCGGCCTGCAGCCGTTTAATGACTTCGACAAACGCAAAAGTGTCTTCGCCGATAATCAACGTGTCCACGCCGTAGCGGGCGCGGGCCGCGCTGCGCAATTCTGTGAGACCATCATCGGGTTCGGCCAACGATAGAATGGTGAGCGGGATGCCCAGTTGTTTGAGCAAGAGTCCCCCGTGCTCCCAATTCCCCAGGTGCAGAGTGATGAAGAGGGCGCCGCGTCCGCGTCGCCGCGCCGCGTGAATGATTTCCAGTTCGCTGTTATTGGTCAGCCAGTGGGTCGCGGTCTGTCCGCTTTCGACGCGCCATAAATCGATAAGTTTGGCCGCAAAATTCTTATGTGCGGCGCGCGCGGCTTTCGATGCCGCCGGACGATCGCCGTTAAATACCGGGATAAAATTTTGGAGAACGACTCCAGCGCGACCCGGTTGGAACTGCAAATACATTCCGGCCCCCGCCCGGGCGATGGTTTTTAACAGGCCGGGTGGAAAGGTTCGGGCGGTCATGAGGCCCAGTCGCCAAAAACCGCCACGATAAAACGCCGGCATCGCCCGCGCATTTTTATCGGAAGGGTCAGGCATGGTTCTTCCTGTTTTCCTGAAAGCGCCTGATGAGCAGCCACCATGAGGGCAGCAAAAATACCGAGATGAGCATGTTCGCACCAATGCCAACCGCGCAGACTCTCCCCAGGCTGGCCATGCCGGGATTGCTGGACATGCCCAGGGAGCCAAAGCCAGTTACTGCAGTTGCTCCACAAAGCATTAATGCCCTCCCCACGGAGTGCCGAACGGCGGCCAGATCGCCGCCATGCCGCCGCAAGGCGAGTTGGATGAATATCGTATAGTCGACGCCTGTGCCTAGTATGAGCGGCACCGCCATGAGGTTCATCAGGTTCCACGTCCAGTGCGTTAGCGCCATCGTGGCCAGCAAACACAACCCGCTCATGCATAAAACGGCCGCGCCCAGCAGAATTTCTGTCGGACGACGGAAAGCGAACCAGAGTGAGAGCAAAACCAAAATGACCATCGGCGTTACCAGGCGCCACATTTTAGACTGGACGCGCCTCAAGGTCGTGCTCCCGAGCAATGCCCAACTTGACAGCAACGCACCTCCCTGGGACAAACGATTCGACAAGTCCGCGAGAGCCGTCATTTTCGCCGGATGCGGCGGTGGATAAACCAGTCCCACTACGAGAATTCCATCGTCGGTGCGCGTGATAAAACGGCTGAGCAGCCATTGGCTCAGACTGTTGGTGGGCCAAACAGTTGTTGAACTTGCGCCGTCGCGTTGCCATTCGTGGACGACTTCTCCGGCCAGCAAAGTCGCGTTGGTGTTAAATCCGGCTTTCAATGCCGCGTCTTGAAGTGTTGGGCCTTCGCGGCCGAGGGCGGCGGCCGTTTGGCGATTGGTTTGTTGAAATTCCGGGCGCGGCCAAAAAGTGACCGGCAGCAAAAACTGCCCGATCAACTGATTCGTCCGCGCCTCGTTCAATATATCATTGGCTTTGGTCAGGCGATCATAAACTTCCGTTTCGTCGTGGCCCGAGACTATCAGCCAAAATGGCTCCGGCGGCAGCCCGAGTCTGATGGTCATTTCGTCGAGAGCAATTTGCGCCGGACTGTTTTGCGGATGCAATGCGTCCGCTGTGCGATCCAGTGTGGGAACGCGGAAACATAAAGTCACGCCGGCGGCCAGTATTACTATCACTGTAAGGAGCAGGGCGGGGCGGGCGGAAAATGCCGTTGTCGTTCCAGTCACGGGCGGTTCGTGCGGCGCCACAAAGTAATGCCACAAACGAAATTTCGGTTGATTGGGCCGTGGCGCGCGCCGGTCACGAAAGAGCGGCGGGAGATAAATCATGACCATCACCCAGGCCGAGAGGCCGATCCCAATCGCCACGAGCGTGCCGAGTTGACCCAGGCCGGGCAATCCGCCGAGGTTCAGGACCAGGAACGCGCTCATGGTCGTGATCGCCGCCCAGAGAATGCTCGGCGCGATGGCGCGGCGGATTTCCGGCACGGTCATTTGCGGATGCGCCAAGGCTTCCTGGTAATGCACCACGGCGTAGTCCACCGCCAGACCGAGCAGAACTGCTGCGAAGCCCATGCTCACCAGATTGATGGAGCCAAGGGCCAGCGCGCCCAGCGCCAGAGTGGCGATTAAAATAAACATCAACAACGCCAGCAGCCACAGCATGGGGCGCAATCGCCGGTGCATCAGGTAAAACAAAATGGCGATGATGGTTGATGTGGCGCCGACCGAATGGGTCATGTCATTTTGCATGCTCGTTGCTATTTCGACGACGAAGACAGGACGCCCGGTGAATCGCACGGACGCGCCTTTCCAGGAATCGCCGGCCGTGGCGCTATCCACGATGGCGTGAATCGTATTCAGCCAGGTTTCGCACGCACGATAGCCGGACAGATCGATGGCCGATTCAACGTACAGCACGCGAAATTTTCCATCTGTTGAGGCGAACATTTGCTGGTTTTGGCCGCTGGAAAAATTAGCGACACCCGAAATAGCCGACAGCGACATCAAATTGTACGGATCATATTCCAGGCGACCCAGATCCATGGGAGACATCGATGTGGCCAGGGCGTCCTTGGTCTGGTCTAAAACATTGGTCAGATTTTCCGGAGCCAGCCGGTTCTTCAATTCCGTGAATGCCGGCGGCGGCTGGTTGAACCAGAGCCAGCCGAGCAATTCCCCCAATTGCTCAGGATGTTCCATCCATGGCGGTTGCCAGGTAACTTCGCGAACCAGGTTCGTATGTTCGCGCAGTGTCGCGGCCAGTTTCCCGGCAAGGCTAACGGCATGGTCGGCGTCCTGCGCACGGAGGGTGACGACTAGTTCGCCCGCTTTGGTGAAGTGGCTCTCGTAAAGTTTTAGCCCCTGTACGGAGGGCTCCTCAGACGGAAGCAAGTCCAGCACGTCCGCGTCAAATCGCAGTCGGCAGAATCCAGCGGCGATTGCGACGAGAAGAATTACCCACCACCAACGTTTCAGAAAGGCCCTCACGATGAAAGAAAGCCCTCCAGAATTTCGCCGGTTTTGGTGTTTTCCAAACGCCAGTTGCCGTCCGGCTTCAGCTCGAAATGAATCGGTTTGGGAAGAGATTTTCCGGCGAGAGCATCGGCCAGGTGAAGCCAGAGAGTTTGCGTGGGGGCGGGCAGGTGTCCTGAATGTGCAATATGATATTGCGGAAAACGAATGAGCCAGCGTTTCGGAGTCGTTTGGGCTGTGACAATCGTCAGCGGCGTCTTGGCGAACTGCACGAAGGCACTGTCATCGTTGGTTGCCAGCACGAGATCTCCGCCAAATTGCGGCGCGCCAGTGCGTGGAGTCCAAAGCGCCTGGCCCTGCTGAACATGCCAGTCCGGCCCGGACACGGTAAACAGGTTTTGAGGGGTGGTGGCGCAACCGCTAAGAAAGGTGAAAAATGCTGAGAAAAGCGTGAACCACAGGATGCCGCGTTTAAACCTCATATTCTTGAGCTATTCTTGCGCAAGTTTGGCATTCGGTCAATTCCTAGTGGGCCACTGAAACGTAAAATCTACGGCGCGGCATGAGCGTTTTGGATGCAAATTAATTTTGGACTTTGGACCAGGATGATCGATTATCGATTATGAAATTACGTAAAGGGATCCTTTTCATTGCCATTGCCTTCGTCTCCTTGGTTGTGCTTTCCGCTGCAGCGAAGCCATCGGACATCTTTTTTCCGATCATGCCCTGGAATGAGGTTCCAGATGACCGGGGGATGATTGACCAGATTAAACAGTGTGGATTTACAATTGCGGGCTTTGTCTCTCCTGACGCCCTGGAGACATGCCACAAAGTCGGCATCAAGGGAATCGTCTATGATCCGAGCATATATCAATATGACTGGGCCAAACTTGACGCGGAGACAGCGCGCCAAAAGGCGCTTCCTGTCATTGTCGCCGCCAGCAAGAGTCCCGCGCTTTACGGATATTTCCTGTGTGATGAGCCCGGCGCCGGCGCATTTCCCGGGCTGGCGATCATGACCGGACTGATTCATGACACGACGCCTCAATCGCCGGCTTTCGTAAATCTTTTTCCCAATTACGCCGGCCCCGATCAATTGGGCGCCTCCACGTATGAGAAGTATATTGATGATTTTGCATCGACGGTTCATCCGGCCCAATTGTCTTACGATCATTACGCGCTGATGGATGACGGCACGTTGCGCGATGGATACTGGGCCAACCTGATGCAAATGCGAGCCGCCGCCCAAAAGTATAACCTGCCGTTTTGGAACATTATTTTGGCCGTGGCGCATTTTCACTACCGGATCCCCAGCGAGGCTGATTTGAGGTTTGAGGTCTACAGCAGTCTGGCCAGCGGCGCGCGTGGGATCGTGTATTACTCGTACTTTGCCTACAAGGTCGGAAATTATCGGGGCGCGGCAATTGATCAGTTTGGCCACGCAACGCCGACGTGGAACAATATCCAGAACGTCAACCTGCAAATTCAAAACCTGGCTCCCACGCTCCTTAATTTGACCTCGGACGCTGTGTATCACTTTGGCAAGGTCCCGTCGGGATGCCAGGGAGCCGGCGCCAATAGCCTGATCGCGGGAATGGATGGTGACTTTGGGGTGGGGGACTTCACCCATTTTAACGGCACTCGCTACGTCATGATCGTCAATGAAAACCTTCTCACATCCGTTTCCTGTCTTCCGAAATTTCGCCACGCACCCAAAAGTGTAAAAATGATTTCACCCTACACGGGACAAGCCGAACCATTCGAAGGTGAACAGACGTGGCTGGCACCCGGCGCGGGCGTGCTTTTGGAGTTGTCGAATTGAGGCTGCCCGGTTCGTATCGACGCCAGTTCCCGTAATTGCAACGGTTTAGGCAAGGCGGGGTCGCGAAAGCTGTGGTATAAGTAATGCTGCTCTGGGCGACCTGAAATGCTTATGAAACTTGCGAAAATCAAAGGATTCTTAATTCTCATGGCCGCCTTTTTGGCCGTCGCCGGGCTGGGTGAAAATAGCTGTTTTGCTGCTGTCACGGTGACGGTTACACCGTCCACGACCAGCAATACCTACACCGGTCCGATTACCTTAAACATCACCGGTTTGTCCGGTGGCGAGCAAGTCAAAGTGCAGACCTACCTGGACTTGAACGACAGTGGCGTCGTCACGGCAAACGATCCTTTGGTTGACGTGTTTAATATCGCCGATGGCGGGGCCGAAGTCATTGGTGGAATAACGAACGTCAGCGTTCCGTACGACAGCAACCTTGCGGCGGGGGCCATCACAACAACGTTGAATTTTAATTTGCCGCTTGAAAGCATGGTCGGCCAGAAGATCTATCGCGTCATTAGCAACCCGGCTGGAGCATTCACCCCGGTGACAGCTACTCTCGACGTAACCAACGCATCGATTGGACAATCGATCAGCGGCGTGATCTATAGCAATGGTGTCGCGCCGTTGCCATACGGGATTGTCGCGGTGTTGACCGTGACAAATCAAAACTATGTCAACGGGGTAGTTGCGAACGCTTCCGGCCAGTATTCTTTGACGCTCAATCCGGGCGCTTATTTTTTGATACCTGCGATGCCGGGCTTTTATGCAAACCAGGATCTGGCGCCGGAAGTCACCCTTACAAACGGCGGGTCGGCGACGAACAATCTCACTCTGTTCAACGGTACGGTGCCTATTTCCGGCTCGATCTTTGATGCGGTGAGCAGCAATGGATTGGGCGGAGTTTTTTTTCAGGCGCAATGTCAGGCCTCGCAAACCCAGAGCCTTTTTGAGGTGGCGTTTACTGATACAAACGGCAACTTCACCGTGGGCGCCACGTCAAATAACTGGAAGATAAAAATCTCGGATGAACGCCTTTCGCGCCGGGGCTATCTGGCTCCCCAAAACAATGCGCTCACAGCGTTTGCCGGTTCAGGCCCGGTCACTGGCGCTGACATTGGGCTGGATAAAGGCAATGCTCTTTTCTACGGACAGGTGACGATTTCCAATCTGCCGGTTCCCAACGTCGCCGTGGGTTGCAATGACAGCGAACAGTTGTTCAGCAGCAAAGGCTATACCGATGCCAATGGCAATTACGGCGTAGTCGCTCTCGTGGGCACGAATGCGTTTGGCACCAACAGCGTGAGCTGGAATTGCGCGCCGGATGTTTCGGACGAGAGCGGTGCGATGTCAGGAGCCTTCGCCAACTACATATTCAGTTACGTGAACAGCGTGAACATTGCGAGCAATCAATCCGTCCTGCAGAATTTTATTGGTTTGCCGATTACGGCAACCATCTCCGGCCAGTTGGTCAACAACCAGGGTATTCCGATTCCCAATATTAGCGTCGGCGCAAATAACAGCACCAATGGCAATCAGTTCACGACGGCGTATGTCACGACGGATAATAACGGAGATTTTTCATTTGGAGCGGCCAATGGGCAATGGTACGTGAACGCCAACTGTTGCGGCAGCGATGGCCTGGACGACATCGGCTATTACGACCCGGTGAATCTCCACGTCGTTAATATTCCGCCAAATAATCCCGTACAGATTGTTGTCTATCCGGCGAACCTGCCGGTTTTGGCCCAGCCGGGCAAGGTATCGCCATCGCAATTCAATTTAAATCTTTATGGTGTGAACGGCGACAACTATACGATTCAATCCAGCACCAACCTGGAGACGGCCAACTGGGCAACGTTTGCCACGGTCACCAATCTTCCCAGCAGTCCTTATTTGATCGAGGATTTTCAGGCCACCAATGCCGCCCGGTTTTACCGCGCTTTTGAAAGCCAATAAAATGCAAGTATTTCAGGCGATTCATATAAAAGCCCGGGACGAGGAATCTCAAGGCTGGCTGAGAGCTCGATAGAAGACTTGAGGAGAAGTCTGGTTGGGTTGAAGGGGTTGGAACAAATTTGTCATCTTGAAATTGGACCAGATTTGCCAGTTCGGCGAGAGGAGGTTGGTAGTGAAGGTCAGTTCATAATTTGTGCCCGGGTTTCCGTAAAGAATCAAGGTGCGCGAGGAATTCGATCCCAGTCCGGCCTCAATCAACGGCTCCGCCGCAATGACTGCCACCCGTCCTGAAAGACTATTAACATCGCCCGCGACCGTCCCGTCCGAGGCGGTGCCTAAAATATTGCTTCCAACCAACGGCAGGAATTCGGATGGGCCGGGGCCGGGTGTAAAATAAATGGTTCCCAGAAGCGGCTGGCTATCCAGTGTCTGGCCGGTAATCGTTTTGACATTTAAATATACATTGGATGAATCCAGCAATTGAAACGTCGGGTTTTGGATGCTGCTGTTGCTCGACGCAAATGCCCAGTTGATGAGTCGGCTTGATGGGTTGATTACAATTAAACTTAAATTCGTCAATGGAATTGACGAAACCAATGTAACGGGGACCGCACCCGTCTGGCCGACTTGCACCGCCGTCGAGCCAATGGCCACCTGTACACACTCACCAACGGCCACTGAAAAGGTCATCGAACTGGTCAATGGCGGAGTGCTGCTATCGGTGGCAAATACAGTGATTGTGTAATTACTGCTTCCCTGGTCGCATGCCGGCTGCCATCGGAAGATTCCGTTGGTCGAAATCGTGGCGCCTTCAGGGGCGAAATTTGCCAAACCGAATGTGAGAGGGTAAGCGGCCGCGACGACGTGATTCGTGATAATGAGGTACTCTCCGTCAGCGATGAACTGATTGGTGACCTGGGGTATGGTCGGCGGCGGGTTTGTAAGCGTTTCAAAGGTTGAGTCGCCGCCGTAGACAGTTCCCAGGCCATTGATCGCTACGGCCTGATAATGATAAACAGTATGGGGCTGCAGACCATTCAATCCGAGGTCCATGTCCTGAAATGTATAGAGGTCATCTGCGTAAGTATTTTCCGTGGTGAACTGGTAATTGGTGGTGGTTCCCCACTCAAAATAAACTCGGGTATCCCCGCCGTTCGGATAAACGTCCGCATTCAATACAGCAGTAGTGGGCGTGATTTGCGTCGCGGCCAATGTGTAGTTCGTCGGTTCACCGACGGGCTGGCCGTAAGTCACAGTGTAGGCGCCCGTGGGATTGTCGTCGAAAATGTGGATGAGGTAATTGGTTTGCGGGGGCACCAAATCCGCGCGTTGAGGCGTTTGCCAAACATTAGGACCGACGATGAGACTGGTACCATCGGAACGCTTGACGCCCACGATGGGATAAGAGCCGGCGCTGGGATCAATTGCCTCCAGGTAGACCCAGCCCGACGGTACAGGCGTATTCGTAATCTCCAATGCAACGCTTTGGCCGGGAGATGAGGGACTTCCAATAGTTGTTGTGTCTGAAACGGAAAGAGAAGTCACTGGCGACGTTGAGCCGTCGCTGGCGAACACAACATCCGGCAGAGCATCAATGTTTGTGGTGTCATTCACCAAATAGTCGGGTAAACCGTTGTCTGCCGGCAATCGCACAACGTGATTCATTTCATAGGTGTTTACACCACTGATGAGCGATGTATTGGTGTTGTCAAAATCGTCAACGTGCCGGAAGGAAGCGTCGAAGGCCACAAATTGGCCGTCCAGCGACGAAGTCAAATACCAGAGCCCATCACCCGAACTTTTCGGGCCGATATCGCCAAAATCCAGTGTGAAGGACGGGGAAACAGATTCGTTGGTTCCAATTTGCGAGCCAATCAGTGAAAAGGTGATCAAAAGGTCGTTTGAGTTGGCTACGATTTTCGGTTGGGCCGATGTAATTGAGAAATCGTTGGCGGAACCATAGCCGTTATTTTTTACAATTATTCCCAACGCAAACGGTATCGGGGGTTCGTATTGGGATACGAACGGGTCCTGACTATAGACATCGTGCTGGAGGAAATAGTCCACGGTGAAAATTGGACATGGCAAGACAGTGACGGGCACAGCGAAGAACGGGATCGTGACTGGCTCGCCGTTTAGCGTATAGGACAAGGTGCCGCCGATGCTGAATTGCGTAGTTGCCTGGGGCGCGGCGTTTGTGGCGGGGACAATCGTCCAAATGGCCTGGCCGGCAGCCCCGTTGGCCATGACGCCTGTGCCGTCCACGGCATTCAAACCGCTGAGCGTCGGCGCAGTAATGCCGAAGAGATTATTGGCAACGTTATTAGAGGAGTCATAGACCGTGATACTTACCTGGAGATTGCTCACGGTGTCGCCCGCATTGTTTTGCAGCTCGAGGGTGGCATGAAAACCATCGCGCGAAATGACGGCGGTCTGGTCGATCTGGAGCTTCACTTCAACCAACGCGCCTTGCGGAAGCTGCAGATTGTAACTCGGCGCGGTAATTATGGGAGCGATTCCACTGCCGCCACCACCGCCGTCAAGGCTGCCAAGACAATCAATGCAGGTATCAGGCTGAGGAGGGGGTGATGGGCCTGGTTCACAATTCTCCGGATTGGCATGGTAAAAGTAGAGCGGCACAACGTTGTAATTTGTTTCATTGAGGGCGGGCACGTAATAACTCAATTGCGCCGGGACCTGGCTGGGAACATCGTTGCTTATGCCAATTCGCGTAATGCTCACCGGCACGATCATGTTGGATTGCGGAAGCAAGGTGCCAAGGCTTGATACAAGGGGCTGAATTAACCAATCGGGATGAGGCCCAAAGTAGAGATTCAACCCGTCCGCGGCGATCAATCCACTGTTGGTGATGGTCAAATCGACTTGCGTACTGTCTCCTTGTATATCGCAGAGGTCAATCGCCGCCGGGTTAACAGTGACTACGGGCCAGGGGACTTGCGTTGCAAAGGTGGCGTTCAGGGTGAATTGGTATTCGTCGGGGACTTCCGTAGGCATGACCATCCACGTATAATCCACCAGTTGCAGCGGCAAAAATGCTGTGAGGTCATTGGTCACGCCTGGTGAAACAAGCAGCGTGGTGCTAAATGCCCCATGGTCGGGAGCGGTAATCGAGACCGTATAGTAATCGGAGGTCAAGTTGGTAAACAGGACGATGCCCGAAGCATCCGTGATGGCGTTGGTGACCTGCTCACCGGACTGGAAATCGCTTACCGTAATCGTGGCGTTGGAAACATTCGGCGCGCCCGGGCTGTAATCGGTCAGGTCGTCCTGTACTATCACTTGTAGCGCGCCAACGGCGGTAGAAATGCAATCGAAAGTGAATGGCACGGACAATTGCACATTGGAACTCGTCAGGTCAAAGCTGCCAGTGTAGGCGCCGAGAGTCAGGCTCGATGACGGGGATAACTCGAGGGTGACTTGGTTGCTCTGTCCGGGGGACAGTGGCGGCATTGGCTGCGGCGTGACCGGCGTGAGCCAGGGTTCCTGGGGTAAGATGACCGATACCGGCCCGCTGGTTGCGCCGCCGATGTTCGCCATCCAGAAATTCACCAGCGTTTGCGTGCCCTGGACCATCGAAGTATTGAGCGGTGATGGCGTGACCGTCAATTGCGGCACAGACGGCGCAACCGTGGCCGTCACAGAAACCAGATTGGTAGTGCCCTGTGCCGTGGTGAGCAGGATTTCGCATTGATTCTGTGCCGGGCCATTGTCGAGTGCGGTTAGAACGCAATCCAGTTGGCCGGTTACGTTTCCGGAAAGTGTGCCCTGGACATTTAGCTGCACGCTGACATCTGGCGTTGAGCCGATAACGGTGGCACTCAGGGCCGTTAGATCCACGCTCGTGAGATTGGTCAGGATGACGATGTTCGTCTGTGTCTGGCCGGATGTGACTTGAGTAGTAATATGGTTCGTACTCAAGGCCAGGCCCGCAAGAGTGAAACTGCTTTGGGCGGTGGGGATAGCCTGGCCGGGCAACGAGGCCGCGATTTGATAAAATCCCGCCTCAGTTGGCAACGGAACGAAATCCACAACCGTTGATCCCGAATTGCCTGTAGTTGCAGGCAGGCTGCGAATAAAACCGTTATTGGATATCCAAACAGTGGCGATCTGATTGGGGGCGGCGGTGTGTGAATCGCAGACGAGTGTTTGTACGGTAATCGGCACCGCGTTCCCCATGGGATAAATCGGCTGGCTCGATTGCGCGGTAGCACAATAGCCAAGTACCGATAGTGTCGCCGTGGAACTAACGGCTGAGCCATAGTCGCTAACAACGGCGACGCTGTATTGGCCTTGATTGCTCGTCTGAACATTGGGCAGTGTCAATGTGGAACCATTCGCGTCGGGCAGTGGCTGGCCGTCAAAGAGCCATTGATAGTAAAACGGACCTGTCCCGCTGACTCCGACGTTGAAAACCGCTGTGCCATCAAGTCCCACAGACTGATTTTGAGGCTGAGTGGTAATATTCGGAATGATTCCCACGGTTAATGTCGCCACCGTACTTGTAACCGAACCGGCGCTGTTCGTAACAACGACCTGGAAATTCCCTGTTTCCGCGACCTGCACATTAGGAATGGTCAGCAGGTTACTCTGCGAACCGCTGATGCTTCCATTGTCCGACAGGTTGGCGCCGTTTAGCTGCCATTGATAGGACAACGGTTCCGAACCGACGGCACCTACGCTGAATTGGGCTGTGGCGTCAATCGCCGGTGATCGGCTGATTGGCTGCGCCACAATAACCGGCGGGCCAACCGCCGTGGCCACCATTCCCGTCATTTCCAGGCGCAGACCCGTGGGACCGCTGCTATTATAAACAATAAAATCAAGCGTGTTAGTTCCATAAACAAAATTATTCGTGAGGCCTGAAAGCGTGAATGGCTGCCATTCCGAAAACCCTTCTGAGCTTGCGATGCCCGTGAACTGGCCGTTTAGGTAAATCCCATTCAACTGATTGTCGGCAGCACATTGACCGGCAATCGTTGCAGTCGCTGGATCGCCTGCAATGACGAAAGTGGTTTGATAATCATAATTCCCGACTGGACCGCTGTCTTCGCTATCGTTATCCGGCCCGATCCATGCTGAGTTCGTGTCGGCAGGCAGCCAGGCGCTGAAATCAAGTACCTGAATAGCATTCGTCTCGCTCGGAACGCTAACGAGCGCGTAATGCGGATCTCCAATCGTGCCATTGGTCAGAGGTGCGCCCTGGGTATTCACGCCGGTGTTGAATAGCGTGTTTATCGGTTGGGTAATTGATACGGCCGCAACGTCACTGTTTGTGCCTCCATAGGCGTTTGCAACGCTGACCTGGTAATCTCCCGCTTTCCCGGGTTGGGAGTTGGCAATCGTCAATATGTTGCTTTGGGAGCCAGTGATTTGACCCCCGTCAACAAGGTTCGTCCCGCTGAATTGCCATTGATAATTCATGGGCTGCGCTCCGGTCACGGAAATTGATAGCGTCGCAGACGCACCAGCGACCACCGTCTGGCTTTGAGGCTGAACCGTAATAACTGGAGAGGGCCAAACAAAATTAGCAACGAGAGAGTAGGGGGCATTCACTAGAAATGTGTAACTATTGTTGGTGGTCAGGACGGCGCCATTCTCGGACCAGTTTTCAAACCAGTATGGAAGTGGACCGGCAGCCGGGATGGCGCTCACCGTGGCAATACTTCCTTGTGGATAAGGGCCCGCACCACTGATACTGCCTGCGCCAGATGGGGTGACGGTCCCGGTTACGGTATAAAGTTGTCCGTCGTAGGGTTCCAGGACAAAGTTCGCGGCCTGGCTGGAATTATTGACAACCACGGTTTGATTGGTGATGGGTGCGTAACCACGATGCGGCAGTCCTTGCAGCCCGACCTGGAAGATTCCGTTTGGAACGTTCATAGAATAGGCGCCTGTGCTGCCGGTATTCGCGGTAAAAAGCTGGGTGTTTGATGCGTTTGTGGTAGTGGCAAAAACGGAGATATTTGTGATGCCATTGCCCTGGCTGTCGGTGACCGACCCTGTTATTTGGTAAGTGGAATTGGTGTTCGAGACGATTTGCAGCAAACCCGTGCTGCCGCTGAGTGAAAACTGCCAGTATTGGAATGGCCCAAGAGCCGGCAGAACGACATTGGTAAATTGTCCGTTTTCCGAATTGTAACTCAAAATTGGAAAAGAGTTTCCGGTCGTTGGCGAATAGCCGCCAAGAAGATTAACTGAAAGGCTGCCGCTCAATTGCGCCGGACTCTCCGAAAAAGCCAACGCGCCAAAACTTGTAGGGCTGCTGATGCCCACGTTTAAAGT
>DASXFM010000263.1:0-1603 GCA_036489615.1 Verrucomicrobiia bacterium
CGTGGGGTTGGCCGATCCCATGGCATTGGTCCTGGCAAATGCGGCGTTTCAAGCCGCCGAGTTCATTGGCTGGCCGGAAGCTCGTATTCCCCTGGCTGAGGCGGTCATCTACATCGCCACCGCGCCAAAAAGCAACAGCACGGTGGCTGCGATTGGCGCCGCGATGAAGGATGTCGAATCCGGTCGCACGCTGGAAGTGCCCGGGCATTTGCGTGACACGCACTACAAAGGAGCCGAGCGATTGGGGCATGGCAAGGGCTACAAATACGCGCACGATTATGAAGGCCATTTTGTGCCGCAGGATTATCTCGGTGCGGACCGGACTTATTATGAACCGACTGAGCAGGGGACGGAGAAAAAGATCAAAGAGCGTCTGGAGAAGTGGCGGGCGCTGAGGGCCGAGGCCAAGTCAAAACCAAAAGATGAAGAACCGTGACATCATCTTCGTGTTTTTGAGCAGTTGTCGGCGAAGCCTCAAATTGAACCCTGAAAGGGCGGACGATATTAGCCAAGTCGCATTTTGCGAAGTCGCGCGATAGCGCGAATCTTATCTACGGCATCATGAGACCTGGAGCAGAAATCGAACGATGAACACTGACAAACAGGCGCAAAAAAGGGAACTGCGCGCTAAAATCCGCGCCGTAGTTAAAAATCTATCGTCGGAAAAATGCGCGGCGGACTCGGAAAAACTTTGCGCCGGTCTAAAGGCGCAGCCGTTGTTCCAAAAAGCGCGCTCAATTTTATTTTTCGCTCCCTTGCCCGAAGAACCGGACCTGTGGCCGCTTGTGAACGAAACGCTGGCTGGAAAGACAATGGTCGCCCTGCCATGTTTTGACCCGGAAAACGAAATCTATCATCCCCGCCGCGTTACGGATTTGCGCGTGGAAATTTTGTCGGGCAAATTTGGCATACGCGAGCCGGCGGAGACCTGCGTCGCCATTCCTCCGAATGATCTGGATTTGGTCCTCGTTCCCGGCGTGGCTTTCGGGCTGGATGGACATCGTTTGGGCAGGGGAAAGGGGTATTACGATCGTCTGCTGCAGAATTTTACGGGAACAAAAATTGGCGTCGCCTTTGACGAACAAATCGTGGACGCGGTCCCATCCGAACAGAACGACGTGCGGATGGATTTGATTTTGACGCCGACGCGATGCGTGAAGCCGACTCGGACGTAGCAGCCCCGAAGGCTTTCGGGGCTCTGACTCGCGGAGCAATCTGACGACGGTTGTTCGCCATCCAGACTAGGCAACCACGGTTGATTGAAAAAGAGTGGACGTCTGGAAACCAACTCGAAAATCGTTCGGAGGGAGAATGGGGAAAAATCAACCAACGGAAAAACTACTCTGCGTGCTGCTCGTTTTGGATGGGCATTGCGCTATCGAAACCTGAAGGAGCGTTCCATGGACGGGCCGAATCATTGTCGGGGTCTGAAGCGCACCCCGCTACGCCCAAGGCTATCGCGCCCAGCAATAGCAACCAAACCAAATAAACCGCCGACTTTTTCATTTTAGGTGGCCGGATGGGCCGGAATCACTTCATCGCCTTCGACGATATCACCCAGTTGCCAACCCGGGACCAAATTGGCGATGCAACGATCTTTTTG
>DASXFM010000342.1:0-4826 GCA_036489615.1 Verrucomicrobiia bacterium
GGGATAAGCGCGGCGCGAGCGGCGGCGATGCACCACAAGACGGTCGCGCTGGTCAATCGCCAAACGGAATTGGGCGGCGCCGGCATTAATACCGGCACCCTGCCAAGCAAGACACTGCGGGAAACGGCACTGGCATTGTCCGGCGTCGCAGCGCGGAATCTGACGGGCCTGGACGTGACCCTGCGACGCGAAGCGACCGTAGCCGATTTCCTCCATCACGAGCAAAATGTGAAGGCGGGCTTCAATGCCTCGCTCGCGCAGTGGACCGAGGCGTTGAAAATTGACCTTTTTCCCGGCATGGCTGCTTTTGAAAATTCCAATTCCGTCCGCGTGAGCCGCCAGGCCGGCGACGAGTTGACGCTTCAAGGTGAAAAAATTCTCATCGCCACCGGATCGTCGCCCCTGCGGCCGCCGGCGTTTCCCTTTGGACAGCCACACGTTTACGACTCGGACACCATCCTGAACCTGGATCGGCTGCCCAAATCAATGGCTGTGGCCGGCGCAGGCGTCATCGGCAGCGAATACGCGTGCATCTTCGCCGCACTCGGCGTACAAGTGCATCTGATTGATGGACGCGACACGTTGCTGCCGTTTCTTGATTCTGAAGTTTCGCGCGCGCTGGCCGAAGCGATGGTGCGCAACGGGATTTCACTCCACCGAAGCGAACGAATTCAGGAATGCGCCGCAACTGATCCGAATCGGATCGTGCTCAAATTGAGTTCCGGACTTGAATTGGCTGTAGATGCGGTTTTAGTCGCAGCGGGACGCAAGAGCAATACCGCGGAACTCAATCTCCCGGCGGCTGGCGTCACCCCCGGGGAGCGCGGACTGATACGGGTAGATGAACATTATCGCACGTCGGTTCCGAATATTTATGCGGCGGGTGATGTAATCGGATTTCCCGCGCTGGCGTCCACAAGCCTGGAACAGGGCTATCGCGCTATGTGTCACGCCTTTGGTTTGGGGGCGCCTGCCGGCCTGCCCTCCATTCTGCCCACGGGCGTTTACACGATTCCGGAGGTAAGCATGGTGGGCGAAACCGAGGAGACCCTCAAAAAACAAGGCGTGGACTACGTTGTGGGACGCGCGCCCTACGGCAACGTCGTTCGCGGCCGAATCATCGGCGACACGCATGGATTCATCAAACTCCTGTTCCGGCGTAGCGACTTGAAGTTGCTGGGCGTTCACGTTCTGGGCGAGCACGCCACGGAACTGGTTCACGTGGGTTTGATCGCGATGCTCGCTGGCGGGACAGCCCGGATGTTTGATGAAGCCTGCTTTAATATACCGACGCTCTCGGAACTTTATAAATTCGCGGCGCGCACGGTGTTGCTGCAACAAACGATAAAAGCGTAAACCCTTTACTTCACGGAATCGGTTTCGACAACGTTAAGGGTCCGAACTTCTTCCCTTTTGGAAACTTTGTCGCAGTCCGGGCAGGTACCATGGGAGAAAATCGCGTCCGAATGCTCCGAAATGTAGGCTTCAACCTGTTGCCAATAACCCTGGTCGTCGCGAATACGTTTGCAATTCCCGCAGATTGGCAGCAGGCCGGCCAGCGTTTTAGCGCGCCCAAGCGCCTCCGTCAGTTCCTGGATAAGCTTGATCCGCTCGTGTTCCTCCCGCTTGCGGTTAGTAATGTCGCGGGCGATAACAGATGCGCCGGTGATTTTGCCGTCCCCGTTTTTCATGGGAGACATCGTGACCGAAATCGGAACCATCCGGCCGCCCTTGCGGACCCGCGCGGTTTCGGTATGGCCCACATGGTCCCCGCGTTTGACGCGTTCCATGCTGTCGATCAATTCATCCAGGCGTTCGTCGGGATATAAAATGGACACGTTGCGGCCGATGATTTCACCGGCGCGGAAGCCATAAGTCCGCTCAGCTGCGCGGTTCCAACTGACGACCGTGCCGTCCAGTTTGACGCCATAGATTGCGTCGTCGCTGGATTCGACAATCGCCGCCAGATACCTGGCGCTGGCTTCAGCATGGGCGCGCGCCCGATGGGTATGGGCATTTTCCATTTCCCGTTCAATGGCGGGAATAAGACGGGATAAATTCGTTTTGACAAGGTAATCGCTGGCGCCCGCTTTCATCATATTCACGGCGGATTCTTCGCCGTAGACGCCGGAAACCACAATGAACGGAACTTCCGGATATTTGGCGCGCACGATTTTCAGCGCATCCGGCGCGCTGAATTGCGGCATCACATAATCACATAAAATCGCATCCCACGCATGCCGCGCCAGCGCTGCCGTCAATTCCTGCGCGGCTTGCACCCGTTCAGACATCGGTTCATATCCTGCCTCCCTGATTTCATCCAACAACAGTTCTGCGTCGTTTTCCGAATCCTCGATCACCAATACATGTAATAGCTTAACCATGACAACCCTTTACCCGTTTAATCATTGCAATTTGCGACAAAAAATCCACTCACGCCAGTCTTTTAGCAATTGCCATTCCGCGTGTTTTTATCAGCGAAAGTTTGAATTTTTGCCCGGCACAGCTACACTGCCCTAATGGAAGTTTCTGAAACGGTTTCCTGCCCATTTTGCGGGCAATTTTGCGAAATTATTCTGGATACCAGTATCTCGAACCAGCGGTTTACGACTGATTGTGATGTGTGTTGCCGCCCATTTGATGTCATCGCCGAGTGTGAAGCTGGCGAAATTCTAAACTTGGAGACCATTGCAAATTGAGGCACGCTTTGCATCATGCAATTTGATAATATTGTCTTCTGGAGCTATATTATCCTGCTGCTCATCGGCGGGCTGATTGGATTTTTCACCGCCGGCAGCAAGGTATCGCTCATGACATCAGCGGTAGCCGCCGCGCTTTTAATTTTAACGCGGCTTCCAGGGATTTTTCAGCCTTCATTTGGACGCGCTCTTGCCGACGTCATCATGGCGGCATTGCTCGTCGTCTTCGCCTGGCGCCTCACCAAAACCAAAAAATTTATTCCGAACGGCCTCATGATGATCCTGACCATCGCCGTCGTCGTGCTGTTGAATTTCCGAAAAAATTAGGAACGCTTTCATGCCCAAAAGAACTGACATTCATTCCGTCCTCATCATCGGCGCCGGCCCGATCATTATCGGCCAGGCCTGTGAGTTTGACTATTCCGGCACGCAAGCCTGCAAGGCTCTCAAGGAAGAGGGCTATCGCGTGGTGCTGATTAATTCCAATCCGGCCACCATCATGACGGACCCGGAATTCGCCGACCGCACCTACATCGAACCAATCACACCCGAGGCCATCGAGAAAATCATCGTTCGCGAAAAGGAAGAGATGCGCCGCCTCCTTTCCAAAAGCGGCGTAGCGAAATCAGGCGATAAACTGGTTTTACTGCCGACTTTGGGCGGCCAAACGGCGCTCAATACCGCGATGGCGCTGCATCGCTCAGGCGCGCTTGAACGGCACGGCATCGAGATGATTGGCGCTCGCCCCGAGGCCATTCACAAAGGTGAAGACCGTGAAGCCTTCAAGCAATTGATGCTTTCAATCGGACTGGATGTTCCCATCTCAGGCACGGCGCACGACATGAACGAAGCACGGGCCGTGGCCGAAAAGATCGGGCGATTGCCATTGATCATTCGGCCCGCGTTTACCCTGGGTGGCACCGGCGGCGGCATCGCCTACAATCGCGACGAATTTGAAGAAATCGCCCGGCGCGGCATCGATTTGTCGCCCGTCTCGGAAATCCTCGTCGAGGAATCCTTGCTGGGATGGAAGGAATACGAAATGGAAGTGATGCGCGACAAAGCGGACAACTGCGTCATCATTTGCTCCATCGAAAACTTCGACCCCATGGGCGTCCACACCGGCGATAGCATTACTGTAGCGCCTATCCAGACGTTGACGGATAAGGAATATCAAATCATGCGCGACCAAAGTTTCGCCGTGATTCGTGCCGTGGGCGTGGAAACGGGCGGCTCGAACATTCAGTTCGGCGTGAACCCCGACAACGGACGCATGGTCATCATCGAGATGAATCCGCGCGTATCGCGCAGTTCGGCGCTGGCATCCAAGGCCACGGGATTCCCCATCGCCAAGATCGCGGCAAAGCTGGCCGTGGGTTATTTGCTGGATGAAATCAAGAATGACATCACACGCGAAACGCCCGCGAGCTTCGAGCCCACGATCGATTACGTGGTGACAAAAATTCCACGATTCGCCTTTGAGAAATTTCCGCAGGCCGACCCGACACTGACGACGCAGATGAAAAGCGTGGGCGAGGCCATGGCGATCGGCCGGACGTTCAAGGAAAGCCTCCAAAAATGCCTGCGTTCACTCGAGATTGGGCGCGCCGGCCTCGGCGGCGACGGCAAACCCTGGCGCATCGGGACCGAGGTTTATGGCGACCGCGATATTTTACCGCGCGACGTAATTTCGCGAAAATTGTCCGTCCCAAACGCCGAACGGATTTTCTTCATTCGCCACGCCATGCGCGCCGGTTTTAGTATCGAGGAAATTTTCAATCTCACGAAAATCGATCGGTGGTTTTTAGCACAGATTAAAGAGATTGTGGATTTTGAAGAGGAGTTGGCGGCGACGAGGAATTAGCCTATTGCGTCAAACTGGCGGCGAGCCGCCTGCCACTCCGCTCAGTCCGGCTCTCCAACAGTCCCGCACAATGGCGTAATCTGGATAGCGCGCGCGTTCCATTGCGTATTTGCCGCATATTTCCGCCATAGCCAGGCGGCGGCCACAGAATTGCGCGCCTGGATTACCGCTACGGTATCGGGCAAAATTGCATTCAATGCCTGGATGTCCTCGGCAGTGGGTTCTCCCGAGAGTTCATTTTCAACATCGCCAACTTCCTGTTC
>DASXFM010000343.1:0-5535 GCA_036489615.1 Verrucomicrobiia bacterium
TCAATCATCGGGTGCAGCCACTGTGCCGTGTCCTGCTTATCAAGAGGCACAAAGTCACCATCGCTGTTATATCGCGCCGGACTGCGCGCCTGGCAATGCAACATGAGCGCGAGCAAGCCATGGGCTTCGGGTTCATCGGGAATTAATTCGACCAAGGTCCGTCCGATGGCGATGGCCTCGACGGCGAGTGCATGATGTGTTGATCCCGTTTCCATCAAACTTTCCCAGCCGGTGGTGTACGCCGAGTAGATGGCGTCCAGGACAAATCCAACGCGGTCATTCCATTCGGCGGGTTCGGGGACGCAAAATGGAATTCCGGCGTCACGGATTTTGCCCTTGGTGCGAACCAATCGTTGGGACATCGCGGCGGGGGACACTAAAAATGCCGAGGCAATGCGCCCGGCATCGATACCAAGAACCGTCTGCAACATCAGCGGAGTGCGCGCGGCGGGGTCGATTGCCGGGTGAGCGCAGACAAACAGGAGTTTGAGACGTTCGTCCGGGAATTGCTCCTGCGTATCCGCGATGGCTTCAGCTTCCTCCGCGATTTGCTGAAGGAAGGTTTCAGAGTTTTGCCGCACCTGATTGTGCCGGGCAGCGTCAATGATACGATTGCGAGCCACGTGAAGAAGCCAGGCTTCCGGTTTTTGAGGAATACCGTCAGCGGGCCATTTTTTGAGCGCCGTGACGAATGCTTCGGCCAGTGCATCCTCGGCGCCGGCGATGTCGCCGGAGCGGGCCGCGAGGTAGGCGATCAGGCGCCCATAGGAAACGCGGGCGATTGTCTCGATGGTGGCATACGTCGCGGCCTCGCTCATGAATCAAGCCTTGGCAGTTCCAGTCATAAACCGCGAACCCAAAATCGGGCGGACTTCAATCGAGGCATGTCCGGCGGCCGGATGTCGCGCGGCCCATTCGAGGGCAACATCCAGATTGGGGGCGTCAATAATGGCGAACCCGGCAAGGAACTCTTTGGTCTCCGCATAGGGTCCGTCATGGACGTGGCGTTTTCCGTCCCGTACGGTAACGGTCGTCGCCGTTTGGGGTGCATCCAGGCCGCCGCCGCCCACAAAGATGCCCGCCGCCAGCAATGCTTCTCCATAGGCTTTCCCTGCGGCTATGGCGGTTTCGTCCCGGCGATTGAATTGCTCGGGTGATTGATGAACAAGTAATGCGTATTTCATAACGATTGTTTGGCTGTTGATTGTTTGTGGCCGTGTTATTTGCTCCAATCATTGTCTCCCGCCACCTGCCGGGTGCTGACGTTGAAACGATTAAACACATTGCTCGCGGCAATTGCGATAATCAAGGACGCAAGCCCTTTCTCGTCGTAATGACGCGCGGCTTCATTCCATATCTCATCGGGCACCGGGTCCGGCCGGTCGCTGAGCCGCGTCACGGCTTCTGCCAGCGCCAGCGCGGCGCGTTCGGCTTCTGTGAAATACGGTGTGTCGCGCCAGGCGGCGACTGCGAAAAGACGGTCATCGGATTCGCCGGACTTTTTGGCCAGGCGCGCACCGCCATCGACGCACGAACTGCATCCGTTGATCTGGCTGGTGCGCAAATGCACGAGGGCCAGCGTTTTTGACGGCACACCGCCTTTGAAGGAGGCCCCAAACAGGGCCTTGACCGGTTCCAGGGCATCCGGAATGAGTGTCGCCGGATTAGCCAACCGTGGTTGAATCGTTTTCATATCGCTTTTGCTCTTTCTGGTTAATTGTTTTTTCATTTATCGAAGGCGGGAACCATTTCCCGTCTTCAATGAGATGACGGGCGAGCAGGGGGCATTTCGACATTTGAGGAAAAAATCCGAATACATCGAACCTCGAGCGCTGAATATCGAATATTTACATCGATAGCGACGCAGCCGGGAAAATTTAACTGCAAAAGTCAGAGCGAACTCACATTCGCTGCTACGCCACAAAGTGATTGGCGGGGTGCGCGAACCGCTCCAACATTTCAACCTTTTAACGGGTTAACGCTTTTTCATCTTCCGATAGCGCCGGATTAGATTATTGGTCGAACTATCGTGATTCAATTTCGGTTCGGACGGATTTTCCAATTCGGGAATGATGCGTTGAGCCAGGGCTTTGCCCAATTCCACACCCCATTGGTCGAAGGAATTGATGTTCCAGATCACGCCTTGTGTGAAAACGCTGTGTTCGTAAAGGGCGATAAGCGCGCCGAGAATTTCCGGCGTGAGACGGTCCGCCAAAATCGTGTTTGAAGGACGGTTACCCTCAAAAACCCGATGCGGCACGAGCCAATCCGCCGTGCCTTCGGCCTGGACTTGTTTGGGCGTCTTCCCGAAGGCGAGCGCTTCCGATTGCGCGAAAACATTCGCCAGCAACATGTCATGATGCCGGCCGAGCGGGGTGAGCGCTTTAGCGAAAGCGATAAAGTCGCAGGGAATCAGGCGCGTGCCTTGATGAATCAGCTGGTAGAACGAATGCTGGCCGTTCGTCCCGGGTTCGCCCCAAAAAATTGCGCCGGTATCGTATTTAACGGGTTTCCCGTCGAGATCGACGTGTTTTCCATTGCTCTCCATCGTCAACTGCTGGAGATAAGCCGGGAACCGTTTCATGTATTGTTCGTAAGGCAGGACGGCGACTGTCTGTGCGTCAAAGAAGTCCGTGTACCAGATATTTAACAAACCCATGAGGGCCGGCAGGTTCTTTTCGAACGGCGTTGTCCGGAAATGTTCATCCATCTGATGGAAGCCGGTGAGCATCGCGCGGAAATTATCCGGTCCAACGGCAAGCATGGTCGAAAGCCCGATGGCCGAGTCCATCGAATAACGGCCGCCCACCCAATCCCAAAAGCCGAACATGTTCGCCGTGTCGATACCAAACGTGGAAACTTTTTCGGCATTGGTGGAAACCGCGACGAAATGTTTCGCAACGGCCGCCTTATTGCCACCGAGGCCTTTGAGCAACCAGTCGCGCGCGGATTCGGCGTTGGTCATCGTTTCGAGCGTGGTGAAGGTTTTTGAAGAAACGATAAACAGGGTTTCGGCAGGATCGAGGTCACGAACCGCCTCAACGAAATCAATGCCGTCCACGTTGGACACAAATCGGAACGTCATGCGGTGCTCGGCGTAATGCCGCAACGCTTCGTACGCCATTACCGGGCCCAGGTCGGAACCGCCAATGCCGATGTTAATGACATTTCGAATGGGCTTGCCCGTGTGGCCCTTCCATTCGCCGCTACGGACGCGGTCGCAAAACGAAGCCATTTTGTCCAGAACGGCATGGACCTCGGGCACGACGTTTTTACCATCCACGGAAATGACGGCGTCTTTGGGCGCGCGCAAAGCGACGTGCAGGACCGCGCGATTTTCGGTGATATTAATTTTCTGGCCGCTGAACATGGCCTCAATCTTTGCTTTCAGGCCGGATTCCGTGGCGAGTTGGAGCAGCAGCTTCAACGTCTTGTCGTCGATACGGTTCTTCGAATAATCGAGGAACAACCCGGCGGCTTCGGTCGTGAACCGTTCGCCGCGCTTTGAGTCCTTCGCGAACAAGTCGCGCAGGTGCAGTTTCCCAATTTGTTTGCGGTGCGCGGCCAATGCCTTCCATGCCGGACGCAACGTGAGCGGTTTGACGGTTGGTGTTTTCATATTCCTTTTCATTCTCCGAACTCATTCTTATACGCGAATCAGCCATTTTGCAAAAAACAATTTTGTTAATTTTACCCGGATCTGAAGAGGGCGAGATTAGAACTTAATCCGGTTTTTCTGGCTGGTTGCGGCGTTGACCCTTTGGGATATACTTTTGACCTCATGCGGAGCGGATTATTATTGCGATTTTTTCGCCTCATATGCTCCAGTTTGGCACTCCTGACTGCTTTTATGGCACTTGGCGCCAGCGCACAGCAGTTGGCGTTCACGCATCCTATCCCGTCGACTCAGTTGCTCGGGACTACCGTTGGAACGCTGACCCTTCAGGTGGACGACGGCGGTGGAAATATTATCAGCAATTCGTCCGCGACCATTGTTGTCGGAATTACGGGGCCCGACGGCTTTTCCGAGGCCGAAACGAATAGTGCCACTGGCGGTGCGGCCATTTTCGACTTCGGCAATACGGCGTTGACCAATTCCGGCCTATATAGCATCGCCGCGACGAGTCGCGGCTTAAGCCCGGCGTTTCAAGATATTGGCGTCGAAGTTGCCCTGATGCCTCCTCAGGGAACAATCTTTACGGGGGCCTGGGTCAATCCGCCGGTCACAAATGGTCCGCAAAGCCTGCCGGATTTGGAACAAAGTTGCGGGCGTACGCTTGCATTAAGCCTTCAATATTATCTTTGGGCCGACAGCGCCTTTTCTTCCGTTAAGAACTTTACGGATTTATTAGCCGGCGATGCGACCAACAATCGGATCCCTGTGATTTCATGGCAGCCTGACGTGTTGACCAACATCATTAATGGCAGCGATGACGGCGTGATTACGAACGCCGCCCGGGCCATCGCCGGTTATCAGGGGCCTGTCCTGGTGCGTTGGTTTTGGGAAATGAATTTGTTGAATAGCCGGGGGTTGAATGCGTTAAGCTATCCAACCAACGGCACCAATCCTACCGCAAGTCAGGTTGCCTCTGCACAGGCAAACTTCGTCGCTGCCTGGCAACGAATTCGCCGCCTTTTCGACGCTTGCGGCGCGTTCAATGTCGTCTGGCTTTGGAATCCTGGCGGCGGCAACGATTCCGCTCCGGGCCAAAGCTCCGGTGGTTATACTGATGGCTTTTATCCAGGAGACGCCTACGTAGACTGGGTAGGTGTAGACGCCTACAATCGGCAAAATGACAGCTTTGCCGATACCTACAGCATCGACCCCGGCTACAATTACGCCGCAATGGCCGCGCACGATAAACCGTTGCTGATCGGAGAAACCGGGGCTTACTACACCAACGAAGCCCACCAGATCACGTTCTTTGATTCGGCGGTGGGCTCGCTCCAGACGAACTTTCCGGTATATTTGGGGCTGACCTATTTTGATGCCGCGGGCAATTTTGACTGGAGCCTGACGACTGCCGGCGAAACCAACGGCCTGACGGAATACAGCAACATGGTCAATGCTCCCTATCTGAGCGCCATGTGGATTCATCCATTGAGCTATTCGCAGTATCATCCTTTTAGCGCCCGTGTACATATGGCGCCTGCTGTGACGACGATGGCCGCCGGCTCGAGCCTTGGGGTCGGCGTTTCTGTGGGCGGTCTCTCATCGGTCACGCCAACCGGAAAGGTGGACATTTACGACGGTACGAATAAGGCAGCGGAGGTACAATTGGCGGGCGGTTCAACAAACTATTGCCAGGTGCAAACGAACATTACGTTGACCAGTGTGGGAAACCATACTTTGGTGGCGGTATATTCCGGGGACGCGAACAATGCGGCGGGCCAAAGCTGGCCGGCGGAAGTCACGGTGGTGCCTCTGCCGGTTTTTGACAGCATTCGTGCCGTCGGGAATACGCTAACATTGACTTGGAGAACGGCATCGAACGAGGATTATCAAATCCAGTTCTCCACCAATTTGAGACATGC
>DASXFM010000554.1:0-6892 GCA_036489615.1 Verrucomicrobiia bacterium
GACATCGGCCTCGGCGCCGCCGCCAACGCTATCGCCGTCCTCCGCGCAACCACCGAAATTCCTGGTCGTCTCCGCATCATCAGTTTCGATAACACCGCTGAACCGCTCGAATTCGCCCTTAAAAATGTCGCCGCCCTCGGCTACATTTCCGGTTACGAAAAGCAGTTGAGCGAACTGCTCCTGACAAAGAGAACTGCCTTTAGCAACGGCAACGGTTCACTGCGCGTGGACTGGCAATTTCATCTCGAAGATTTTCCCGCGTGGTTAAGCCAGCAGGACAAGGGCAGGGGAGTTGTTCCGCCGCCGCCACACGCCATTTTCTACGACGCTTTTTCTCCCGCCAAAAACCCCGGCATGTGGACCTTGCCCGTGTTTCAAAACCTGTATCACGCTCTCGATCCGCAACGTCCTTGTGCCCTCACCACATACTCCCGCAGCACCGTGTTGCGCGCCACCTTGCTCCTGGCAGGTTTCTTTGTCGGTGTCGGCCACGCTACCGGTTTGAAAGAAGAGACCACCATCGCCGCGAATACTCGCAACTTGATCTCTGAACCCCTGGATCATCGCTGGCTCGTTCGCGCCCAACGTTCCCATAGCGCCGAACCCCTGCATGAACCTGTTTACACCCGTGCGCCCCTCACCCCCGCGTCCACATCCGCATTGCTAACCCATCCTCAATTCCAGGGAACCGCAGGCCCTTGAGGGGAATGATGCTGTCTCCATAGACCGTCCGAATCGCCGTCAGGTCTTGGAGTGCGGTGGCTGTGACACCGCTTTTGGACGCGGGTGAGACTTCCAAATCGGATGCGTTCAGCGGTTCAATGTTTTTGTCCCTCATTGTTTTCCATCTGCAAACACGCTTCAACGGTTCAACGCCATTGATTCTTCACGGATAAACCAACCGGTAAAACACACTGCCGTTCGCGGGCACGATGACCATGTTCGTGGCGATGACACTCGCGGAATCCGGCACCGTGACCCAATTCGTTCCCAATCCAACGCTCAAACTATTGGTCTGGATTTGCAACTGCCAACCAAGATGATCCGCTGGCCATGACAACTCCAATTGATTTCCGACAACGCTGAAAGTGATATTCGTCGTGTTGAGCGATGGACCTGTCGAAATCGAAGTCACATCCAGGTTGACTTGCCCGGCATGGCTGGTGTCGAAGGCATAATTAAAACCGGCCGGAGTTGCGCCCAGCGTCGGCAAGCTCCCCGTCAAAGTACCCGCGTAGGTGAACAACGTATAATCGCCGTTGGTAAAGCCATTTCCCGGGGTGATGTTGACACTCCCGCCCAGCATCAAATTGCTTTTTACGACAATGGTCGCGGCACTGGTGCCAAGTTGATAGTTGAAGGCACTTTCCGGAAGCATGGAGAGGTTATTGCTCACGGTAAACGTGCCGGCGCCGAGGTTGAGCGTGCCGCCGGCGAGAGTGTTTGTATTCTGGAGGGCGGCGGGCGCATTGTAAAACGTGACGTAATTTGCGATGCCGTTGGTGCTTAGCCCATTTAGCGTGGCCAGGGCTGCGCCCGGTTGGCTATTGCTAACGACCATTTGATCGCCGTAAAAAGTATAGATTGGCGTTTTGGCGGCGACGGAAACCTGGGAGTTCAGAAATTCAAAATTCGTGACGTAATAAAATTGGCAGGTCTTCGCACCAGCCGAACCGTTGATGTTCACATCCTCCAAAGTGACATTGGAAATCAGCATTTCCGGGAGCCCCCAAATCATGATCGCCGGATAACTGCTGGCAGTCGAGGCGGTGAAATTACTGACGATGATATTGCGCCAAATGGGGGTTGTGGCCGTGACGGTTTGGATGACATCCGTCGCCGCCATGTAGGGTGTGGCGCTGGAAAGCTGGCCTTCGCCATAATTGTAATAGCTGTAAAACAGGAGCGGCCATTGGACGTTGGTCAGGCTCAAATTCTCGTAGGTCAAACCCTGGACGAGGCCGCCGCGGCCCCGCTCAGATTTGATGCGCAGCCCGTTTTCGGATCCGTTCCAGGTGCAGTTGATGACGAATAAATTGGTTAGCCCCCCCGACGTATAGCTTCCAATCGAAACGCCGTGTCCCGTTCCAAAAGAGCAGTTGGTGACCGTAATATCGTGGTCGAATGCCGCGCTATCGCCCATGGCGATGTGATCGTCGCCGTCACTGATATAACTGTTCACGACCAGGGCATTGCTCGCGGACATATCGATGCCGTCGGTATTGGGCGTGCCGTCGATCGTATGAATCGTGATGTTGGTGACGGTTACATTGCCGCAAGGGACATGGTTGGAGGAGCGAAAGGAAATATGCGTATTGGGCGGATTTTGAAGCGTGATGTCGCGGATCAAAACCCGGTTGCAGGCAGCGGGCGCGAACATTGCCTTGGGCCGATTGATGCCGCCGGAGATGAGGTTGTTCGTGCCCCACCAGGGCGCGCCCTGGCCGTCAATCGTTCCCGAGCCGCTGATTTCGACGTCATGAAGCACGCTGGCGGTAATAAAATCCGTCGGCGAATTCGTGCCGCCCGGATAAGCCGTATAGGGCAGCATCTGGAGCGTTGCGCCGGAATCAACCTGCAAGTCCACCGAGTTGGAAAGGTACAATGGCCCGCAAAGATAGGTTCCCAGGGCGGCGGGAATTTCCACGACGCCGCCGCTCGCGCCGTTCGTGGAACCACCGAGAAACGCCGCGTCAATGGCTTTTTGAATCGCCGCCGTATTCGTTGTTGTGCTGTTACCAAGGGCGCCATAGGCGACGTTCGTTACGACGATGATGTTATTGTAGTTGATTGACGGCCATGCAATGGGAGTGGACGCAACGCAAGGAACCGCCAGTAACACAAGGAATGGCCAAAAGAGAAGGTTCAACCGGGTGGCTTTCATGATTTCGTATATATGATACTATCAGTGCGCTCCGGGTTCCAAATGATGACGTCTTTTTTTCTCGATTCGGGCGTGACCCGGAGCCCGGAAATTTTGCCGTTTCGCACGGTGGCTTCGACCGTGGTGTCGTATGGAGCGTGTAATTTGAAATGCGCGGTCCAATTTTTGGGCCAGGCGGGCAGGAGGATGATGCGTTTGCCGTCACACTGCATGAGCATCAATTGGAGTGTGATCATGCCTGAACCGCCATTGTCCAAATCCGGAATCCAATCGTGAGCCGGCTTCCAAAACCATGGAAAGCGTTCGTTGCCGAAATTGGAAAATTCGTTAGTCACGGTTTCCTGGGCCTCGTTCACAAGTCCCAATACAGCTGACTGTGTACCGTCCTGCCCCCAGCAGGTCTTTTGCGGAGAGCGACGTGCGGCGTAGGCGGTCCTGGCCAAATCCAAACCCGGTTTGCCAACTCCATAGAGGCGATAGGGGAAGGCGACGTAGAGTTCAGGATTCTCTGAATTGTGGGTGTGTCCATATTCCTGGGCAGGCAGGATCGTCACCAGGCCGTTCGGGTCACCCTTGCCCATGGGCGGTATTTTTCCTTTGGCCGTTGTGCGCCCGAGAGGAATGGGCGGAAGTGCGTCGAACGTTTTTTTCCACGCGTCGCGCTGTTCGGCAGTGCTTGAGTCCGGCGGCAACTGAAGCAAGCGAGGAATCACCGAGCGCAGGCCGGCGATGTCGGGCGTGGGATTGACCGCGATCAATTGATACGTTTCGAGAGATTGGGCCGGCACGATCCTGATTTTCCCGTCCGCATCCCGTGGGTAATGCTCATCGTAATAGGTGACGATTGCGTCGGCAAAGGGAACGATCGCCGTTCGTGCAAAATCGGTGTCACCGGTGTTGTCATAGTAATCGAGCATTTGGGAAATGACTTCCAGGGAACCCTGAATGTGATAGCGCTGCCACGTGCTTTGAATTGTGTTACTTGGGTTGTTCCAGCCGAAGTCGTGCAGGCTTGGCAATCCAAAAAAGAACATGGTTTCGGGATAAGAGGCACCGTCGTGATGATAGTAGATTTGGTTGCGATCCTTCTCCAGGGGGAGCGCGTTCAGATACATATTGAACCACGGCCGCAGCAGGTCGTAATCGCCGGTGGCAATCAAGGGCCAGTACGGCAGGCGATTGTTTTGATTCCAGTAGCAATTACCCCAGGCGCGAAAATCCGGATTGTGGTTGGTAGTAGTGGAGTCGAAGCCGTCCGGCATGTCATGGCCCACCGTGAAAAGGCCACCGTTAAATTTCACTGGATAAGCTCCGCGTGAGGAACAGGCCATCATATAACGCTGCATCGCGTAGCCCTTCGACACGTTTTCCGCCTCTGGATCGGGTTCCACATGGATCCAACTCCGATTCCAAAAATCCCGCCACCATTGTTCATGGGCGCGCCATGCCGCCGTCGGGCCCGTGGATTCAATCTCTTGAACGAGAGCGTCCAAATGCGTCTGCCAATCCTGAGCCGAAGGCACGTTGGTTTCAGTCAGGGCGATCAGATCTATTTTAAAATCCCGGCCAGGAACGGACGAGGCCAGGGTTCGTCCGTCTATGGTTAATCCCGTACCCGTCAGAGTCGCGCCAAAACAGCGTTGAAGGAGAGGATCGGGATATTTCGAGATGAGGCTCTCCAAATGTTCCTGCTCCAAAACCGTGGGATAAATGCTGTTCGTGTTGTAGTGGCACCACGTGATGCGGTTTGCGCCCGGCGTAAGGACGGTGTCTGCCTCGAAATCAACCGGCATGGAATCGCTGCCGACCTCGTACATCCCGCCTTTGTCCGGCGAACGGCCGCGTAACGGATGGGCCGTGCGCCAAAGTTCCACGTTTGCACGAAGGCTGGCCGGTTTTTCCAAATTGGCCGTGATGTGCATGACCGGATGATTCGCGTCCACCCAAACCCGCATCGTGTTGTCGCCATTCTTAATTTCGATGCTGCCATTTTCCAATTCGAGGCTTTGTCTGAAAGAGCCCGTCCTGACGAAAGGATTTGGATCTAAATGGATGCGAAGACGGCCCAATTTGACGAGTTTACCCAACTCGGTCCATGCGTCGGCCTTGGCGAGGAGCATGACGATATCGCCATTCTGTTCCGTCCAAACATTCGCGGCGATGTCACCGTTACCGGTGGGCATGGAGTCATTCTCGTTCGTGCCCGGCGTATCCCACGTCACGTCATACCCGCTGACGAATCGATAGCCATCCGGGGCGGCGTGAGTTTTTAGCGCCACAACGAGAATTATCAAAAAAATCAAAAGTGATTTCAGGTCGACAACTCCAATGTGTCTGCGGAGTTCCAAACTGAAAGCCCTGAAAGGGCGGTCGATAATAGCCCCGGGCAAGCGCGACTCCGGGAGCGCGCCGCCCGGGGTAACCACGACCGAAGACAAGCCGCTAACTGTGAAGCCGCGCGAAAGCGCGAATCTGATTTGCGGCATCTCTTGTACAATTTCCCGCCCGACCAATGTGTCATGAAAAACCTCCATTCGGTTTTGCGCATGCCCTGGAACCTGGAACCGAATTAATCGTTCTTGGTTACAAACAACCGGCAGAGAATTCTCCCTCTCCTGGAGTGAGAATCGTGCGAACGAGAAGGTCATGCGGTTCATTGCAACAGTTCTACCCGATAAAACCGTGAAGAGAAATAGGAAGTGTCAGTGAAAGTAAACGGCTGCGGCGGCGAATTCGTGAGCAACAACGTTTGCCAGTCAGTCAGATTGGTGGAAAGCTGCACGAGATAATCGGGGCCGACCGTGCCGCCGGCAACAGTGATGCTAAGTTGGCCGGAGCCATTGAAGACCGCACTCAACACGGGACGTGACACCGGGCTGACATTCACGATGGCATTGCTGCTCACCGCGATTCCACTGGGATTTGATACGATGACAGAATACGTCCCGGCATTGGTGGCGCTGGCGTTGGTGATCACGCAAGTGGTGTTGGTCGCGCTGGAAATGCTCACACCATTGAGTTGCCATTGATACGTGGGATTTGGAATGCCCGTTGCCCCAACCGTCAAAGAAATTTGGCCGCCTGCACTTACATTTTCGTTCGTCGGCTGAGCCGTAATATTCGGCGAGAGTGCCGGCGTCCAGCCATAAAGCCAGCTCGTGGCCGAGCTTGCATTCCCGACGTTGGCGCTGTTGGCAGCGAGTTGAACGCCGTTGCTCAAAGTAATGGCAGAAGTCGCCGTCAAATTGCTGCACCCGTAATACCAGTTTCGGAAGTTGGCGATCGGCAGCGCATCGGAGGACCAGCCCCCAATGTTGGGGCTGACCAGGCACTGGATTAAGACCGTATTGCCATTGGTAATTCCACGTGTGCGCCCCACGAGGCAGTTTCCAATGCCGGCGGCCGTTGTCAGAGAACAGTTTACAAAGTCGAAGCCGTTGCTGTTGATATCGCTGGACGAAGGAGAAGGATTTGGCCCTTCGCCGCCCTGGGTCAACCAAAGGACCTGGCAATTGGTGAAGAAAAGGTTTCCACCACCCCAGATGAAATCGACACTACCCGCAATGAGGCAATTATTAAAATAACCCTGGCTGCTGTTTTGGTTGGCCAGCATGGTGTCCTGGTAGCTCTCGATGGTAACGTTGTTGCAAATGAATTTGCCCGCACCGGATTCTATCATCAGGGCTTCGGCCGGGGAGGCGCCGAAGCCGGAAGTATCATCGAGCGTCAAGTTGTCGAGTGAAACGTTATTGGCATTTGCCTTGAACACAATTTCAAGATGCGTATTGGCGTTCAGGTTGCCGTTGTTTGCATATGCGATGACGGTTCCCGAGCGGCTCTGGCCGCGAAGCAGGAGATTGTTTTTGCCGTGCGCTTCGACGATTTCGGTATAGGTGCCGTTGTGAATATTGATCAGGGTGGGGGTCGTATTGTTGGCAGGAACTGAATCAATGGCTCCCTGGATGGTCACGAAGTCGCCGGAGTTGTCCTGCGAGACAATCATATTGG
>DASXFM010000017.1:0-32728 GCA_036489615.1 Verrucomicrobiia bacterium
CGAAGTGTAAGCGCAGCGCAAAATCTTAAAATAAAACAACTTAAAACAGTATTACCAAGTATGAAAACCACAAAGAATATCTATCAAATCGCCCTGGCGCTGGCCCTGACGTGTAGTCTGGCAACCACCCTCAAGGCGCAAAACCTGTACGTTGAAAATAACGGAAACAACACCATTGGCGAATACGGGCTTAACGGGTCAACGGTCAATCCCTCGTTGATTACCGGTTTGAACGACCCCGAGGGCATCACGACTTCAGGCAACGACCTGTTTGTCGAAAACCGGAACGGCAACACCATCGGCGAATACACTACGTCCGGCGGCACAGTGAATTCCTCGCTGATTTCCGGGTTGAATTATCCCTGGGGCATCGCAAGTTCGGGAAACGACTTGTTTGTCCTGAATTATAACAGCGGTAGCATTGCCGAATACACCACTTCCGGGACGCTGGTGAACGGCTCGCTGATTAGCGGGTTGTATGCGCCTGTTTGCCTCGCGATTTCAGGCAACGACCTGTTCGTCCCGAATGCGAATGGAATTTCCGAATACACGACATCTGGAACGTTAGTGAAGGCATCGTTCATCCCCAATATGAATTACACCTACGCCATCGCGATTTCGGGAGGTGACCTGTTTACCGCGAATTATGCCGCTAACACCATTGGCGAATACACGCTTTCCGGCGCGACGGTCAATGCCTCTCTGATTACCGGGTTGGATGATCCGTATGGCCTTGCGATCTACGGGAACGATATGTACGTCGTGAACAGTGGAAACGGCACCATCGGTGAATACACCACGTCCGGTGGAACCGTCAATGCGTCGCTGGTATCTGGTTTGGACAACCCGAGCGTCATCGCCGTAAGTCCGGTGCCCGAGCCATCCGCCGTTGTGCTGACAGCCTTGGGCGCAGGAGTGTTATCGCTGTGCCTGTGGCGGCGTAAAATGTCCGGAGCCTCATTGGCGTAAAGCTTCAGAGCTCAAAAACAGCCCCGGGGCAACCTCGAAAACTTTCGGGGCGCCCCGGGATAAATCCAGGTTGTCTTCGCCCGCTTGCGACTGGCCCGCCGCAAGCTTTCATGGGGACAAGCAGTCCCCACCCCTCATAAGCCTGGAACAATGTTGTTTGGATTTGCTCCAAAATTTTGGTCCTCCGGTTCGACGTGTCCATCGACGAAGGCTACATCCGCCTTTCCACCATGACGCGTCGTCAACGGATCGGACCCTGCCACCGGGTCCCAACGCCCGTCATTAATTATGAATCCCGTGGAACCGGCGCCATCGCTTGCGCTCAAAGTTCCCGGTTCTTCGGCCATCATGATTTTGCCCGCGGGATTCCGGACGCCGGCTTCGTTGAAAGTATAGGCAATCGACTGACTGCCCGAATTGACAACGACTGTGGTCAGTCCCATATCGGTAGTAGAACCAAATTCCATTCCGAAACCAGTCATGCTGTAGCTGTAAAGATACGGCCCAAAATCGTCGCCATAATTAAAATTGCGCCGGTCCGTGTAATTATTGTCCAGGGGACAGCGAAACGAAGCCGTCTGCAGTCCTGGAACCGCCATCACGATGGGACTCTTCTGAAACGACGGATATAGCGCCGTATTGGTTCGCCAATAAATCCAATCCGCGCTTTGAAAGCCATACGTCCGGGAGGCGATGCCCGGGAAAATACTGCTATTGTCGTTCACGTATATTTGCGTACCCAAAGCCAGTTGCCTTTGATTATTGAGGCATGTGGCCTGCGCGCCCCGTTTGCGCGCGGCGAAAAACACCGGCAGCAACACCGCCGCCAAAATGGCGATGATGGCAATGACCACCAGCAATTCAATGAGCGTGAATGCGTCGTTGCGGTGTGCCGGTTCGCCCATGCCGGAGCGATTGCGTAAACAACCATGTTCTTCGGGTTTCATCTGCTTTTTTGTAACTGGCGACTTAGCACGGCCAGCGGCAGGCGCATCTTTGCACTGTTCTTGGTAGGGACGGCGCGCTGCGCTGTCCGCGACGCGTTTAGCGGCGCAACGAATGGGGTCGGACGTTGGACCGCGCATGTTCCGCCCGCTCTACGGGCGGTAACGGCGCAGCGCGCCGTCCCTACCACCACCGACGTAAGCACAATGTGTGGATGCGCCCGGTTCAGAACGAATAGTTCAAACTGATCTTGGCGACGGGCCAGACGATAAAATCCCGCGCGTAATGCTTAATCTTTTCCTGTTCGGCCTGCTGATCTGAGGGCGAGATTGTCGGCACCGTGTAAAAGTTCACTTTGGGCTGGCCGGTGTAGACGACGCCCAACTGGCCGCCCAGGGATACATGATGGCCATGGTCAAAATATAAATTGCCACCCACGGTCAGATACGGGTCCACGGGTTCCTGTTTGATGGTTAAGTGAAGGTCGATCGGCCCGTTGTAGGTGGTGCCATTGATCGTCACGGAATCACCGGCCCCAACGATAGAAGTGCCAGTGATCCGGTTCTGATTGAATAACGCCCCAATGCTGAAATGAAAGGAACTGCGTTTCCAAGGGTACACGTTTAAAGTCAATGGTTCCGACTGAAGGTGCAGATGCACATCGTAGTTGGCGTCCTCGATCTTCCCGTTGTAGGTATACGTGAGATAGTCGAAGCCGCTGCCGATGCCAAAGTGGTTTAAAAAACGCCAATCGACCGATCCTCCATAGCCCATCGTTCCAACTTCCGCGCCAATCGTAAAGGGGTGAAACAGGGGTTGCGCGGGCATATACGCCATGGCGTTCGTGGATTCTTCAATGTCATCTGCACGGCAAGCAAAGGTGGTTAAGATCAACAGTCCGAGGATTCCGACTGGCAATTTTATGGTTCGGTTCATTGTTTTGCTTTTCAGGGTTATTACGGAGCCGCAACCGTGAGGCAGCGGTTCGATTTATGTGGTTTTTTTGGGTTTATGATCAGACATTTTGTACCGCTCCCGCCCGCGTAGCGTATAGCGCCGCAACGCACCCAGCCGGACCCGCCGCCTATTTGACCCCGAGGCGGCTCTGCAATTCTTCTATGACCTGTTCATCCTGATTAAAGACGCGATTAAAGGGCGTCCAATCCAAATACGGCGGTCCCGCTTCTTCCGATTCAATCTTGATCTTGTAAACCAGAGGTGATTTGGAGGCAATGGTGCAGACAAAGCGGGTCCGAACCTGAAAAGAACTTTTTGATCCTGGTTGCCCAAACTGACGGGTCGTGTGGACGCTGCGGATGTAGCCGGAAGGGACATCAATCATTTCCAAATCCGGGTAATAGCCGGTCACCGAATCCATGAGTTTCTGCCAGGCGATGTCCGGGGTCAGCGACGGATCGACTTGCACGCGCAGCCAATTATTGGCGGCATCAGAAGTTTTAGTAACCTGCGTGACTTCCTGTTGCAGCCGATCCGAAGCGCAGCCGACGGCCAAAAACAATACGATGGAGAGAGTGGCGATGAAGGAAACAGAGACTTTGTTTTTCATATGGATAGAGGCGACCAACCTGCGATTGGCTAATGACACACCAGTTTGGTGTCAGGAGACATTTTGCGAGTTAAGGTTATGACTAAAGCTGATTTAGGACATCTGATGCAATAAAAAACACCACGGTTCCAGAACTTTGTCAACATTTTTGAAAAACCTTTTTATCTATGCGGCGCGACCGTCGCCGGCAACCCGCGGCGTTCCTCCGCGAGTTTGCGGCCCGAGCCAGAAAGCCGGCAGCCGGCTTGAAATTTCCTTTTCTTCAACCATTTTCAGGTTATTCTGTTGCGCTCGATATTCGTTTTTGAGCCAGATCGTTGTTGCGGAGATTCCCTTCAACATTCGAGGCCTTAAACGCATAAGCGAATTACAATGGACGCACCGCACATTAGAAATTTCTGCATTATTGCCCATATTGACCATGGCAAGACGACGCTGTCTGACCGTCTTCTGCACCGCACCGGGACCATCGCGACGCGGGACATGGAAGACCAGCTTTTGGACGCCATGGATTTGGAGCGGGAACGCGGCATCACGATCAAGGCGCATCCGGTCACGATGCTTTACAAGGCCCGCAATGGTGAGACGTACGAACTGAATCTCATTGATACCCCTGGCCACGTCGACTTTGCGTACGAAGTGTCACGCAGTTTGAGCGCCTGTGAAGGCGCATTGCTAATCGTGGACGCGGCGCAGGGTGTCGAGGCGCAAACTGTCGCCAATATGCACCTGGCGATGAAACAAAACCTCGAAATCATCCCGGTCATCAACAAAATTGACCTGCCCCACGCCAACGTGGCCCAGACTTTACAGCAACTCGAGGACATCCTGACGATCGAATCGTCCCTGGCTATTCCCGCCAGCGCCAAGATGGGCGTGGGCATTGACGAAATTCTGGAAGCCATCGTGGCCCGCATTCCGCCGCCAAAACCGACCGGGGAGGCGAGTCTGCAGGCGCTGGCTTTCGATTCGTACTTCGACACATACAAGGGCGTCGTCACGCATGTGCGCGTTTTTAACGGCGAGTTAAAACCTGGACAATACGTTAAGCTGTTGCACTCGGGCAAAAACGTTGAGGTCAAGGAGGTCGGCAGCTTCAATCCAAAACCTTACGTCCGCGAGAAACTCGAAGTGGGTGAGACGGGCTATTTTACCGCCAATATCAAAACCGCGCAGGAAGTGAAAATGGGCGATACCATTACCGATGCGCGGAACCCGGCGCCGGTCCTGCCGGGATTTAAAGAAATCCATCCGATGGTTTTCAGCGGTATTTATCCGATCAATACCGCCGATTACGAACACTTGAAGGCTTCCATGGCCAAATTGCAATTGAACGATTCGGCGTTTGTTTATAGCTCGGAAACATCGGTTGCGCTTGGGTTCGGTTTCCGTTGTGGCTTCCTGGGATTATTGCACATGGAGATTGTCCAGGAACGCCTGCGGCGTGAATACAACATGGACATCATCGCCACGTATCCGAGCGTGGTGTACAAGGTAAGCATGACCGACGGCACGCAGAAGGAAGTGGATAACCCCGCGTTCCTTCCGGAAGTGACTTTTATCGAGAAAATCGCCGAGCCCATGGTCAAGGCGTTTGTCATTTGTCCGAACGAAAAAATCGGGGACATGATGGCGCTGATTTCCGAGAAACGCGGCAACGTGGACCATACCGAAACATTGGACGCCAAACGCGTCATGCTGACTTCACTCGTTCCTTTGAACGAAATCCTGATTGATTTCCATGACCGCATCAAAAGCCTGACGCGCGGCTATGGGTCGATGGATTACGAGCAGGCCGACTACATGGAAAGCGACATGGTCAAACTCGACATGCTCGTGAACACCGAGCCGATGGATGCCTTTTCCTGCATCGTGCATCGCACCAAAGCGGAGGGCAGGGGACGCGTGCTCGCCGAAAAACTCAAGGAAGTGATCCCGCGCCAGCAGTTCGCGGTGAAAATCCAGGCGGCCATTGGCGGCAAAATCGTCGCCTCGGAAACCGTCAGCGCCTTCCGCAAAGACGTAACGGCCAAATGTTATGGCGGCGACGTCAGCCGCAAACGCAAATTGCTGGAGAAACAAAAGGAAGGCAAAAAGCGGATGAAATCCATTGGGAATGTCAATATTCCGCAGGAGGCGTTTATTGAGGTGCTGAAGGCGTAGACGCCGAGGTTAGACCCGCAACACTTGTATCGCGAAACGGCTGGCTGCTCCGGTAAAGTTTTAATTGCGCCTGCAATGAAGAAAGCGTGTCCGTGTCCCCTTGCTGATGCACCGCCTTTTGCGCGGTTGCGATGGCCTCGCCAAGCTCCTTCTTGTTGAATTGTTGTAAGAACTTTCCTTTCACCGGCATTGCGCCAGTGAAAACTACTTTCAATAATACAGGCGAAAACCTGACGGCCAAACAATTATGGCAGATCCGATCTGGCGGCGGTGTGCAGTTTTAGCCAATTCCAGTCCGGGTCCAATCCGCTTACCTGGGCTGGGCCGCTGCTAAACTGAACGCCATTCCAATAGTGGCTAGAGCCGAGGCCATAAACGTATGGAGTGTTCGCCAACGCTCCCCGCCATTTGTGTTCTTCCACGTGACCGTCCTGAAAGGTAAAGCAATTGTTGCGGCCGTGATAGTTGGCGGGCTCATCGGGGAACTCGGGCGCGCTCAATTCCGTTTGAATATAACCGTCATTGAGGCTGCTCATGGATTCGTCGCAAAATATCCAAAAATCCACCGGTCTTATTCCGAGCAATTGTGATGTCTTACCGTATAAGGGCCAGCCGGGGTCATACATGTAATAGGTGTAGAGCGGGCTCGAGCTCGACATGTAATTCGCGCCGTTGGGGAGATTCATTAGCCCGCCAATGGCCTGGGCATTCATGGAGATGCTGCGGATGCGGGGGCCGTTTTGGGAGGGAACATTATCACCGGGACAGGCATACACCTTTACCTGCTTCGTGAGATAATCTGCCAGACAATTGGTGGTATAACTGAGCAAGTTCGTGTTTTCGGGATTATTGAACCAATTTTCACCGTTCACAGAATCACACCAGCCTAAGCTAGCCAGCCCTCCGAGAGGCGCGTTGGGAATCATGTAATTGTTCCAGTCATCCGGATACATAGCGGAAGCGGTAGCAAGCTGCTTTTTATTGCTCAAGCATTGAATGGCCTCAGCCCTTATTTTGGCGGCGTTGAGCACGGGCAACAAAACCGCAGCCAGAATGGCAATAATGGCGATGACCACCAATAGTTCGATCAACGTGAACGCTGAATTTCCAATCCGGTTGGCCGCTCGATTTCCTTTCTTCATCTTGATTCCTTTCAAATATCCTGCATCAGAAACTTTAGTTTGCTTCATAATGGCGCAATTTTCTTTCCCGACGAGTGGGCCTGGCGCCCGCAGCAGCGAGCGCCAGACCCCGCCGAATTAGTTATGTATCAAACGATAGAACGTCGTGGCGTTGGTGGTAATCGGCACCGAGAACTGGAATGTTCCGCTGCCGCCGGAAAATACGGCCGCCGGGTTGTTGGTATATGGCCCCTGCACAAGGATTGAGCTTTGCAGGGTAAATGAACTGGTGGTGTCGGACGAATTGGGCGAGGTAAAGTGCCCTATGTCGTTGTTGCCTTGTATGGATAGGCTCGTAATGTGCGGCGGCAGCGGTGCGCCGACGGTCAGCGTGCCGAAAGGCGTCGCCGTCCCGGCGGCATTGACCACGGCCACTGAATAAACTCCGGCATCAGCCGATTGGGCATTGGTGATGGTGAGGGTGGCTGTGGTCACTCCGGCGTAATGGTTGCCGTTGGCCAGGTTCGAACCGTTAAATATCCATTGATAGGACGTCGGGGCCGATTGACCGCTGGCGCCGACCGAGAGTTGAGCATTGGCGCCGGGGGCGACCGTGACGTTGGTCACGCCGACGACTTCCAGGCTGGCAACTTGATTGGTGACCGGGCCGGAGGCATCGCTGAAGACCGACACGAAATTGTTGCCAATTTGCACATCGTTCAACGCCAGCGTGCTGGTGAGATTGGTGGCAGCGGCGGTATTGGTAAGCAAAGCTGCCACGGGCACACTGCCGGTAGCCGTATACCAAACATCCGTCAAGGGCGCTGTAGCCAGGTTTGCCGATGCGGTGAATAAAACATTCGCTCCATTCGTGACTATGACACTGGCCGGCTGGCTGGTGAGATACGGTGATAGCTCGACGATGCGCACGTTGGAGTAATAGACATATGCGCTTTGATCGGACGGGAGCGCGTTGGGGTCCAGATAGCCCAGCATAGGCGTACCATTGGTGTAGTAGCCGCCGTTGACCGCGGTGCTGTCGTTCAGGCTAAAGGACGGGATGACCTGGCTGCGATTAATATAAACGCTCACGTTGGTGTTCCCGGTCACCTCGACACTCACGTTTACCCATTGGTCAACGGGTTCTCCGCCAGGCGCAAGCGCCCCGGCGCTATTATCTTCGGAAACGAACGGCGGCGATTTGAAAACACCGATCTGGCTCAGCGCGGCGCTGCTCTCAATATCGCTTAGGCCGCCGCTCACCCCAATGCCACGATTGGGCAACTTGGGTGAAGCAAATGAGTCAAAGTCGGCGGGCGAAATAGAGCCATAGCCCGCGTCAATCGCAAACCAGTCGCCATCGGCATTGACGGGCGCGTTATAAGGAGGAGTTACCGGATCGGTAAAGGGCAACCGCCAGTTGCAATTCGTGCCGGTATGATTAATGCCAAAGATCGAGAACTCGTCCGCTTGAACTCCGACTCCGGAAAAGCCAAACGCGTTATCGTAGAGCGACAGATACATGTTAAAGCGCAACGCGTAGTTGCCGGCAAAGTTCTTGCCCTGCGGATAGAGATTGACCGCGGCCTGGGCGTTTCCGCCGTCTTTATTGACGGTCATGCGCAGCGCGTTGACCCACCCTTTTTGGGCCATCACCTGAGATTGTGGAACGCTGACTGGGCTGCCGAACTCGACCTCGAAGTCATTGGTGCCACCGTCAACCCGGGCACTTTCATCATTTGTGTAATTGCGAATCAACACCGGCAGTACCCGACTTCCGAATCCCACTTGCCCCGTTAAATTGGTTGCGTCGAAGGCCAGGGTCCAATTGGTGCTGTCCAGCGAATTGGTCAGGGGATCGGACCACAAGATCACTTCCGGACCCACCGCATTGTCCAATTCGGTCAATGCCACACTGGCAGGAGTAACCGAATAGCTATATCCTTCCTTACTGGTTGAGTTGGTTCCGGTAACGCTGTTGGTTAAGCCGACGACAATGGTCGCGTCTTTGGGCGGCGCGCTTAAATTCGAATGCATCACCGGATTTCCGATGGCGATCATCACGGTTACATCATTCGGATTAATCAGGATCCCCGGAGCGCCGTTTTGCAAAGTTGCAGGGTATGGTGGCGAAAAATATTGAACATTGATGTTGAGGCGTTGCGCTCCAGCCGCGAAATCGGCGGGATAGGCCCCCGTGCCACCGTAAATGATATTGGTCACGGTGTAAGACCTCTGACTGACATTTCCCGAGCTGTTGCCCGGACCGTTGAGGTCGCCCCAGCGGGTAACGGAAAATTGGGCATAGTCATTGGCTACGTTCCGGCTCATGTTTGTGCCGAAACTGGCCGGCGTCAGGAAAAGCAATTGCGGACCGGTGTTCAAAAGGTTCATCGGGGCAAAAGACGGCGACCCGGCAAAATAATCCGCGCCACCGGGAATCGTCATATCCACTGTGTAAGTAGGTCCGGAAATCGGCGTGGCCGTGGGGACAATTTGCACGTTTACAATCCAATTGCTCGAACCGGGGTAAGCGTGGGCGGGGAACGTCACATTCGTCGTGGTGATGACGGCACCATTCACGTCAGTGCCCGTGGCGACGGTGTAATTAACGCCGAGAACCGCGGTGCCGCCGAGGTCGAAATTGACCACGGTCGGCACTGCGAGGGAATTGGTCGAAAGACTGATGGTAAACACTCCAGGAATGGGTGTGCCGGCCGGCTGGCTGTTAATGTAATTTTGCGACGCCTGCGCCGTCGTGGCTACCGTCACCGAGACCGGCGGCAGAATTAACGCAAAAGTTCCATTGGTGCCGGTGACGTCGTTGCTGGTAATGCAGGTCGTCGTCAGTCCCAGTGAAAACGCACGCAGGAGGGCCTGACCTGAACTAATGACGTAAACATTGTCGGCTGCGTCCCAGTCCATGCCGCGAGAATCGCCGGTTTCTGGCGAATTTGTGATATGGAAAAGAGAGGAATCATCCGGAAGCCCATTGGTCAAACCGGCAAGAGTAATGCCATTATCAAGGTCCACCGCGGCCAGGTACCGTCCGTCGGGCGACTCGCGAACGCCGGCGAAGGCCCCGCCCACGGGTCCGGACACACCTGCCCACGGATCAGGCCCACTTACCCCACCTGTATCAACCCAGGAAGTCCACAATACCGTCGAGCCGGTGGGATCCAGAATTTGAACATCGGGATTGGACCCATTGGCGCGCTCGAAACCGCAAATGATTTTGCCGTCTACGCCGATGTCGCCTTCCGGATGCAGCTCGCTTAAACCGCCTAATCCGACGCTGTATGCGTAATTGGGTCCATTGGTATAGGGGGAAATGCTGTTGGTGCCGATGGCGTAAAGGAAGGCATTGTTGTACTCACCGGCTCCGCTGGTGGCACCGCCAGGCCCGCTTGGCCCGAAGGTCTCGCCCACAGGCGCGGCCAGGCCGGAATCAAATATCCAAAGCGCCTGAGAGATCACGCCCGCAGTGTTGGTGATCAATAAATCCGGTGTGCCCACCAAATCTCCGTGGATGTTGGCCGCATTCGGCTGGGTTTGTGAAAAGATAAAATTTGAATTGTCCAAATCCGGCGTGAATTGCAAAAGGTCGCCAGAAGGCACAGCGGCAAAACCGTCCGCCACTAATAGCGAATTGTCCGGACCTACGCGCATTTTATATGGGAAGCTGTAAGAGGCACCCTGGGAAGTATCTCCACTTGCCTCGGCAGCGATGAAGGCCGGGGTGCTATAATAGGAACCGGCAAATGGGTTGGTGCCTTGACCCAAGGCATCCGAGAAGTCGGCATTGGCGGCGTAAATGCCGGGGTATTTTGCCGAGGCCCCCGAGCCAGCGACGGAATAGGCTTCGCCCGCGTAGATGCGACCGAACGACCTGCCGGACTGGGGGTTCTTATTCACTGCCACGCCACGAGGGTTGCCCGACCAAATGGCGAAGTTTGACGAGTCGTTGCTGATTTGGAATGGCACCCCGTTGCCCTGTTTATAAACCGAGATGGCATAGCCGGTGTGGGCGCCCAATTGGAAGGAGTACTGCCCCGCCGGCTCGGTCAAGCCGGTAGTGATGCCGTTGAAGCTGGCGTTGGTGCTGCCGTTCTCATACGTCACTGTGACGTTGCCTCCAGCCTCATTGAGGTAAAATATGACCGTGCCGTTAGTGACGGTGATCCCCGAGGCATACGGAGTGGCCCGGACAATTGGCACCGCTATTAAGTTCAAAAGAACTGCAACCGAACATGGCAATAGGAAACGACAATTCATCTTCATGAGAAATAGGCTCCTTCCAGCTGTAGTTGTTGTAAGATCTTCCTTCCACCGGTATAGCACCGCTGTGAATAACATTTAGCAATAAAACTGATGCCGTGGCGATAAAAAAGCGCCCAACCAGAACGATTACAGACAAACTCACAGTGACAGTGGTGATTAATTAGATAAACTGATTTCAATTTCCGACAAACCTTTTGTGATCCATCGTTTGTCAGGCTGTCGGAAAAAGGACTTTGAATGCTCCCTCCTCCGGAGCTCAGGCCGGCGAATCGTATCCAAACTCTTTCAGAAAGGGCTCCAAGCCATGCATATAGGGTTCAAGGTATTTCTGGTAGTTTTTCCAGCGCCCAACGGCTGTCCGATAAATGGGCTTCCGTACATCCACGCGGGAAGGCGAGTTAAAGCGTCTCGTGCGGGCATGCTCGAAGAACTTCAGGACATTATCTTCAAAGTCCAGCCCAAGAAACTCCAGCACGGACCGGGCAACGGTCGGAAGATTCTCGACCATCTCCTCATAGCGCACATACATCCATTGGTTTCCCATCCGCGGAAGCATGTCGAGCCAGAACTGCATCATGCTCGCGTAATGGCTCACGGCGCCTTCGAGGGTCAAATAGGCGGAACTGGCCGGCATGAGGTTGAACGGTTGCATAAAACAGCTCATCACGACGTCACGCGGGTCGCGCAAGGCGATCAAGAATTTCGTTTCCGGGAAAACCCGCAAGAGGACGGGGACCATTACATTGACGCCCGGGTTCTTATCCACCACCAACCGGTCGCCGATGGCTTTGCCGAGGAACATTTCAGCAAAGTGAAAATAGTTTTCGCGAAGGCCGGAGAGGACACTGGGTGGAGACGAATCCAGCATTTGGAACAGGCCGGTTCCCGGCGGAAAATTGGTTGTGAGCGGCTGGTATATTTCATCGTGCAACAGGGGTGTTTCTTCAAGGCTGACTGCCCCGCTGTGCGCATCGAGCACCTGCTCCAGGAGAGTCGCGCCCGAGCGATGATGGCCCGCGAGCAGTGCAAGCCGCCTGGGCGGTTGAAGCTTGCCGGCATTGGCGCGCCAACGATCCACCATCGCGGTGTTAATGGTTTGCGGTATTTCCTGGTTAATGATTTGCATGCGGTGGAGCTGCTGCGCCAATGGCAATGCCAAGGGACGTTGGATCGTCTTCGCTTCCAACAAAGCGGCCATAGCCTCATCGTATTTGCCAGCGCCGTCCAAAATCCCGGCCAGGCCGTATCCAGCACGGGCGCGGACCGTGACATCCGCGGAGGAGTTCGTCATGACGTCGTGGAAGTGAGATTCTGCTTCATTGATCTCGCCGCGCCGTCCCTTGAGCACCGCTTCTCGAAGCAATACGCGCGCGTCATTTCGATTAATCCGCGCCGCGCGCCCGACTATTTCAGCAGCCTCGTCAATGCGATCGTCATCACTGTATATATCTGCCAGCCACATCAGTGTGTCAATCGAAACGCCATCCTTGCGGCTGGCCCGTTCAAGACAGCCGGCCATGATATCGAGATTTTTGAAACTTGAGCAGATCCGCGCCGCTCCCTCGATCATTTGGACGTTATCCTGCGAGACCTGTAACGCTTTTTCGACGTAGCGTTTGGCTGCAGGATAGTCGTAACGCAGTCCATGCGCCCGCGCCAGGTTTAAGGATAGGCTTGGATTGGATGGTTCCAGGCGCGCCGCCCGTTCCAGGAACGTAATACTCCGCGCATAATCCAGTCGTTTCCATGCCTCTTCGGCTTCGCGGCAAAGTCGATGTGTCTCTTGGTTTGGCTTTGGTTGAGTTGGATTTGGCTGGCTCATGGGATAAAAGCTGCGTCATTTTCAGGAGTCGAAATGGAAATGTTTATCAATTATGTGGAAGTGGTGTGCCTCATTCATATCGAAACTCCTTCACGAAACGCTCCAGGCCCGGGAGGTAGGGTTCCAGGTATTTCTCGTAATTTTTCCAGCGGCCAACGGCGGTGCGGTAAAGCGGCTTGCGAACTTCCACACTGGACGGAGACTTGACGCGCTTGGTTCGCGCGTGCTCAAAGAATTTTAGAACGTTGTCCTCAAAACTCAGCCCGAGGAACTCCAATGCGGATTTGGCCACGGTCGGAAGGTCGTCGATCATTTCCTCGTAGCGGACATAAAGCCATTGGCTTTCCAGGCGAGGGAGCATCTCCAGCCAGAAGCCCATCACGCTCGCATACTGATTGATGGTCCCATGCAGACTTAAGAAGGCGGAACTGACGGCGGTGGGCGTCAACGATTGCATAAAACAACTAACCACCACGTCGCGTGGATCGCGCAATGCAATCAGGAATTTCGTTTCGGGAAATACCCGCAAGAGGGCAGGGACTATTAAATTGATGCCCGGATTCTTATCCACCAGCAGGCGGCTACTGATGGGCTGACGAAGAAACAGCTCAGCACAATGGAAATAGTTTTCGCGCACATGAGAGCGCACACTTGGGGGCGCCGAGTCGAGCATTTGAAGGATTCCGGTTCCTGGCGGAAAATCCCGGGACAGGGGGCGGAGTATTTCGTCGTGTATGAGAGTTGTCTCTTCAAGGCTAATCACGTCGCTGTGCGCATCAAGCACCTGCTCCAGGAGGGTCGTGCCGGAGCGAGGATGCCCGGAGAGCAGGGCGATGCGCCGTGGCGGTTGGTTGGCACTCTCGACACGCCAGCGGTCCATGACCGCGGCGGTGACAGTTCGTGGGATCTCCTTGTCAAGGTTCTGGAGTTGTTGGAGCGCCCCCGCCAGGGGTATTGTCGCGGGGCGTTGAAGCGCCTTCGCCTCCAATAAAGCGGTCATCGCCTCGTCGTATTGGCCTTCGCGATCCAGCATCTCGGCGAGGTCGTATGCCGCCCGGACACGGATCAACGCTTCCGCGGTCGAGCTTGCCATGAGATCCCGGAGCACGGATTCGGCCTCTTTGATTTGGCCGCGCTTTCGCTTAAGCACCGCATCTCCAAGCAATACGCGCGGGTGTTTTCGGTCCATTCGGGCCGCGCGTTCGACCATCTCAGCCGCTTCATCCAAACGCTCGTCAAGGACGTATAGATCCGCCAATGAAGTCAGGGCGGGGATGGAGACTCCCTTTTTCCCGCTGGCGCGCTCGAGATAGCGCATCATCATATCGAGATGTTTGAAATTTGAGCAAATGCGCGCCGCCTCCTGGATCATTTGAACGTTGCCTTGCGAAATTTCCAATGCTTTCTCGATGCAGCGTTCAACGGCAGCATAGTCGTAGCGCTCTCCATAAGCGCGGGCGAGGTTGAAGTATAGGCTGGGGTTGAAAGGTTCCATGCCGATGGCTTGATCGAGCAGGCTAATACCTTGCTGAAAATCCTGTCGTTTCCAGGCCTCTTCGAATTCCCGGAAAAGCCGTTGTATCTTCGGGTTAAGCTTATTCTTGTGTGGCTGGTGCATGTTTAAAGGGTCGGGAATTTTTGAGCGCGGACAGTAAAATGTCTATCGGATTTTTAACGGGCTGCTCAGCCCGCAAAGCAAAAGAGCCGCCATTGCTGGCGGCTCTTCGAAATATCCCAAAATAAAACTACGCTCCCGCATTGCCGCGACGGAATTTCCACCTCATAGCCAGAAGACCCAGGCCGCCCAGGGCGCCAAGAGCAAGCGAGGATGGTTCAGGCACTACCTGAACCGATGCACTATAAATATCGCCATCCAGACCAATGATGCTCGTGGTATGGCCATATCCAAATTCGCCGATGCCGATCGGCCGATTCAACCCGTCGCCGTATGTCCCTTTAGTGGCAGCGCCATAGGATTGAAGGGCACCATTAATGTATAGGTTTGCCGTCCCGGAAATGTCTCCGCCAACCAGGGAAGCGCCGTAGGTGTTGAATACCATGCTCGTATTGTACCATGTGTTTGGCGCAATCGTGTAGCTCACCGCGGTCGATTCTACACCGGTGTCGTTGGCAAATACCATCTCAAGAGTCGCCGACGTTGCGCTATTCGCAATCAATTGCAAAGATTCGGTGCCCGCATAATCAATGAGCTTTTGAGCGCCGCCAAAAGAGCTTGAAAAACCGCCGTTCCACATGAAATCAACGTTGAATGCGAACCCGCCACCATAAGCGATACTTCCGTTGTTGAGCGCGCCGGTTGGAGTCACCTTGATCCCGCCAGCGCCGCTCAGGGCCATTGAGCCTGTGCCGGTGGCTGCGCCAGATGGAACGGCCGAAGTTGTATATGTGGCCGTGCCGCTTTGGAAGCCAGAGCCGTTACCGGGTTGTTCGTTATTCACCGTCGTGCTTGTCCCGTTCCATGAGGCCGGGAAATTGGCCGAAAACAGGTAGGTGTCTTCAAAGCTTGCTCCATGGGCGGCCGACGCCGCTAGAGCAAAAACGGCGGCAGCGGCGGGTATGGGGGTGAGTTTTTTTAATGAGCCATTTTTCTTTTTCATAATAATAACAGTGCGTTATCTCGTTTTTAGGTCGGCAACTATTTAAACTTGAGCGAGTATGGAGCAATGGTCAACGCCCCAACCGAACGAGTGTAACCATAACGGTAGATTTACTGCAATAGAAAAAGTTAAAAAAAGTAAAATATTACGTAACGATATCGTAACGTTTCACTTAATTAACTCAACTAATCAAAAGATACTTCATTAGGACATGGGGCTGCTGATTCTATCATCTTTGGGACAAAGCGCTTTGAATATCTCGTGCTAAATCATCAGAGCGAAGATGTCCGGCTGAAGGTGGGGGCTTTTGGAAAGTCAAAGAAACGACGCCAACCAGACGGGCCGATTGCGAAGGGCAGGGGGCAACGCGCTGAAAAAGGCCGGGCAATTAAATCATTTGTTTTCAAAGCAAATTCATGTGAGAATTCGCCCGGCAGTCAATTCATCATGGTTCGACGCGTTGATTTCCAGCAAAAAAGCTTATGATTTTGCGCCGGTTCTTTTCCAGGGCGGTCCGAGAGGCGACTGCGATGCGAAAGCACGTCCAGCGGTTGCTGAACGCGCAACGCGACTTGCTTCCCTCGCAGGCTATCGCCGCCATTCAATCGAAAATTGACGAGCTCAACGCCGCCATTGCCGAGGGGGCGAATACGGGAAAAATCAACATCGCGACTGAGGAACTTCAGTTCGCCGGCGAAAAATGGATCAAAGCCTATCCCAACTCCGTCTGGCGGGAAAACGTTGAGGTCCTCCTGGTCGCAATCGCCGTGGCGATGGGCATCCGCACTTTTTTCCTTCAGCCCTTCAAAATCCCCACCGGTTCCATGCAGCCGACGCTCTACGGGATCACGTCAGAGCCGGACTTCAGCTACCTCGCGCGTTTTGAGCGAAGTTACAATATAAATGATTTGCCTGACCCGGAAAAAGCCAAGATCCAGGCTGCGGCAGATGAGCAGGCGAAAATGAGGAATAGCATGGTAATTCCGACTGGTTTAGAGCGTTTAAAGGAGTGGATCCATGGAATTTCGTATGTCCACTTTGTCGCTCCGGAGGACGGTACTGTCGATGAAATCACAAAGCCCTGGCCCGGGACCATCTTCAACCTCTATCAGCGGATTGAATTTGCCGGCAAATGGTACAATATCATGTTTCCACCGGATTGTGGGGAAGTGCCCCTGCAATATCGGGCCGGCCTGACTATCGATCCGGGTCGTGTCTATAAAAAAGGGGAGGTCGTCGTCAACCTCCGCGTCCATTCGGGTGACCATTTGTTTGTGGACCGGCTCACTTACAATTTTCGCCCTCCCGAACGCGGCGAGGTTGTCGTTTTCGAGACGAGCGGAATTCCAGAAGACCAACGCGAACAATACAGCATTCCGCCGGATGAATTCTATATTAAACGGCTTTGTGGACTGGGCGGTGAAACGATCTCGCTGGAGCAAAATTATCTGCTGTCCGATTCCCCGCAAGGGTCCGGCCAACCCGTTGGGCATCTCGTTGTTAATGGCCGCCCCCTGTCCACTTCAACGCAGCATTTCGAGAATCTTTACTCCTTTTACGGCGCAAAAGCGGGCGCCACGACGCTTGAGTACCATGAAAACCATTATTACGGTCATTGGATGACCCAGCGATTAGCGCCCGGGCAGGAAGTCCATATTGCACCCGGAAATGCGTTTATGATGGGTGACAACACGATGGATAGCCTGGATTCGCGTTACTGGGGTGATATTCCCAGGTCGAGCATTATCGGGAAATCTTTCTTCGTCTACTGGCCAATTTCGAGCCGGTTTGGCGTGAATGGTGACTAATGATTTCAGCGCATCTGGCTTCGTGTGATGAAAAATGAAACTGTTTTAATCACCGGCGCTTCGTCCGGCATCGGCCTCGAATTGGCTAAATGTTTTGCCGCCGACGGATGCCGATTGATTCTGGCTGCCCGCAATCGACCGGCGTTGGAGGAGTTGGCGGCGTCCCTGAAGCAAAAATTCAAGATCCAAACCATCGTTCTGCCTGTGGATCTGTCCCTGGCAGACGCCCCGAAGCAGGTCTTTGACTGCCTGGCGAACCAAAAAATCTCTTTGGACGTGCTAATCAACAACGCCGGGTTTGGCCTGCATGGTCGCTTTGCCAATATGCCGCTCCACCGGCAGATCGAGATCGTCAAAGTCAATATCACGGCGCTAACCGAGTTAACCGGCCTTTTTCTGCCTGAAATGATCCAGAAAAGGGGTGGGGGAATCCTTAATGTAGGCTCGGTTGCCGGGTTTGTCGCGGGGCCGAATATGGCCATTTACTATGCGACCAAAGCCTTCGTTCAATCATTTTCGGAAGCTCTTGCCGAAGAATTGGCTGGAATCGGCGTGACTGTAACCGTGCTTTGCCCCGGGCCCACGGAATCGAATTTCAGCGCCGTGGCCCGCGGCGATAAGGTTCGGGTGACACAGTCAGCCAAAATGTCCGCCGAAACGGTCGCCAGATTCGGCCATTTCGCGTTCAGAAACAAAAAAGCGGTGGCGATCCCAGGATTCCGGAACCGAGCCCTGGTCTTTTTGACGCGGTTGCTGCCGCGCCGAACCGTGCGCAGAGCCGTCAAATCCTATAACAAGCTCAAGGACTAAAGAGTCGGAGGGTCTAAAAACGCGAAAATAACGCCAGAAATGGCCGTTTTTGTAAACCCGTGTCCCAAAAGCGACATGCCATGTCATTGCAAAAAGTCGCTGGAGACGGGTATATTGCAATGTAACTTATTATGAACACTGCAATTAAAAAGAACGTCCTGTTCAACCGCCAAACCTCACGGTCATTGCAATTGCTTGGAACTGGAGCAGTTTCGCCAAGTGAAATAACGTTAGACAATGTTTGTTATATTTAATTTGTTTCTACTTTTCAATTGGCAAAAAATCGGCTAAAAAGGAACACGATGAGGATAAAAGCTCTAATTGTTTTGGTTGCTGCGTTGGCCATGATTTCGTCGGCGCATGCGATGGATCGGTGGGCTGCCCTTTCGATGATTGAAAGCGGCAACGATGATTCGGCAATCGGGTCGCTCGGTGAGGTTTCACGGTTTCAGATTCGCCCGTACCTGTGGCCGGGCGGAAATCCGCATAACGCCGGAGTCGCCTTGGACGTGGCGCGAAAGATCATGAAGCCGCGCGTAGCCAGGTTTGAGCATTCGCACAACCGGGTACCGACGGATTTCGAATTCTACGTGCTTTGGAATGCGCCTCAGGAAGTAAACCATCCTTGCCGGGCGGTCGCCAAACGAGCGGAACGATTTGCAAACCTCGTTCAGCGGACTGGCACGACTTACGCGGCGCGTTGACTGACGGGCATTGAACCGTTGAAAAGTTAAAGCGTTGAAGCGGTTCTGAGCGTTACGGCTTTGGCGGATTCGTAGATCTTTAAGTATTGCCCAACGGTTCGTTCCCATGAAAAATCTGATTTCATGGCGTTTTTGCGGTAGCGATTCAGCAAGTCGGGTTGCTCGTAAAGGGCCAACGCTTTTCGGATGGCCCGCGACAGGGCGCGCGAAGAATATTCGGAAAACTTGATCCCGTTGGCTTGCGCCTTGTTTTCGGTAAGGTCCACGACGCTATCGTCAAGGCCGCCGGTGGCGCGAACAATGGGGACTGTACCGTACCGCAAACTGTACATTTGGTTAAGGCCGCTGGGTTCGTAACGCGAAGGCATCAGATAAAAGTCACAGCCGGCTTCAATTCTGTGCGAAAGGCCGTCGTCATATCCGAACCGCGCAGCGACCTTATTTGGAAATCGCCGGGCGAGTTCATGGTAACCGTGTTCGTAGGCCGGCGAACCGCTGCCGAGCAAAACAAATTGCATTTCGGCGTTCAACATCTCCTCAAGGGCCGCCAGTTGGATATCGATTCCTTTCTGTTCAGCGAGCCGGGTAATGGTTCCAAACAGGGGTGCGGACGTGGCCGGCAGGCCCAATTCCCTTTGTAATTCCGTCTTGTCGATTTTTTTCCCGCCCAGGCGCCCGGCCGAATAAGTGGACTTGAGACGGGGGTCGGTCATGGGGTTCCATTCTTCGTAGTCCACGCCGTTAAGGATTCCCGTCAGGCGGGCCTGCCGTTTGCGCAAAAGCCCGTCCAGGGCGCAGCCGAATTCCTCGGTCAAAATCTCACGGGCATAACGCGGGCTGACGGTCGTCATGAGGTCCGCCAGGGCGATTCCGGCTTTCAGGCAATTCAAATGGCCAAAGTATTCAGCCGTTTCCATCGTAAAGAATTCCGAAGGCAGGTTTGCCAGCTCGAAGGCGCTTCCGGGGAAAGTCCCCTGATAAGCGAGGTTATGGATGGTCAGACATGTGGGGGGCGGATTCCCCCACCCCTCATGCCTTTGCTCATTCATAATGAGCGCCGGAACCAGGCCCGTTTGCCAATCATGAATATGAATGGCATCCGGGCGCCAGGGCAAATAACGCGCCAGGTGAACGACGCATTTCGAGAAAAAAATGAACCGTTCCGCGTTGTCAGCATAAGGGACGTTGTCCTCCATGTAGAGTCCGTCCCGGTCATAAAAGTCCTTTTGCCCGATAAAATAAACCATCAGATTTTCTTCGACCGGCAAGGAAAACAACTCTGCCTGGACGCGCTGCCCGCCCAGCGGCAAATCGAACCACCAGTCTTCGCGCCGGATTTGCGGGAATTGGGCCTGGATTCCCCGATACAATGGCGTGACGATGCGCGCCTGATGGCCGGCGCGCGCGAGCGTTTTGGCCAGCGCGCCAACCATATCCGCCAGGCCGCCAGTTTTTGAATAAGGATGGACTTCGCTGGAGGCGAGCAGGATATTCATTTCTGAAGTCCGGCGGACTTGTAAAAAGGTCTCATCATTCGGGAGCCTCTGAGTTCGAGCATTCGGTATCGTTTACATTGTCGCCGGTGCAATTCTGTCAGTTTTCAGATACGGTTGGAGCGGCGCAGGGATCATCACGCTGCCGTCGGCTTGCTGCCAGGTTTCAATCAGGGCGACAAATAACCGCGCCAGAGCCGTGCCGCTGCCGTTGAGAATATGGGGAAACTTGTTTTCGCCGTTTTCGGTCTTGAAACGAAGATTCATCCGGCGCGATTGAAAATCCTCGCAATTCGAGCAACTGGAAACCTCGAGATAGGTCCCCTGCCCCGGCGCCCATACTTCAATATCATACGTCTTGGCGCTGCCAAATCCCATGTCACCCGTGCACAGAAGCACCACGCGATAGTGAAGGCCGAGCAATTGCAGGACTTTTTCCGCATTGGCGATCATTTTTTCGAGTTCGTCATAGCCGGTTTCCGGCTTCACGATCTTGATTAGTTCAACTTTGTCAAACTGGTGGACGCGGATCATGCCGCGCGTGCCCACTCCGGCCGCACCGGCTTCGCCCCGGAAACACGGTGAATAGGCGCAATAATTAATCGGGAGTCCTTTTTCCGGCAAAATCTCTTCGCGATGGATATTTGCCACAGGCGTTTCCGCGGTGGGAACGAGATACAGCTTGCCGAGCTTCTCTTTATCGTCACCTTCGGCCACACCGTAATACTGGTCTTTAAATTTCGGGAATTGGCCGACCCCTTCCAAACATTGCGGTCCCACGATGAACGGCGGCGAAACTTCCGTGTATCCGTGCTCGCGAATGTGCAAATCCAGCAGGAACTGAATCAAGGCCCGCTCGAGCCTGGCGCCCCAATTTGTATATAACAGGAAGCCGCTGCCGGACAATTTGGCCGCCCGCGCGAAATCCACCAGCTTCAAACTTTCACAGAGTTCGACGTGTGATTTGGGTTTAAACGAAAAATTTGCTTTTTCGCCCTGAATCCGGACAACCGGGTTGTCTTCCGCTGATTTACCAATTTTGACCGATTCATGCGGCAGGTTGGGCAATTGGAGCATGAGGGCGTCGCGCCGGGCGTCCACTTCGGCTGTTTGTTTGTCGAGCGCGGAAATCTGGTCACCCAAATCACGCGTTTCGGTCTTTTTGGCTTCAGCCTCGGCAGCTTTCTTCTGCGCCATGAGGGCGCCAATTTCCTTTGAAACGCGGTTGCGCTGGGCCTTGAGGGTTTCGACGGTTCCAAGGATTTTTCGACGTTCCTCGTCCAATTTGAGCAATTCGTCAATCCGCGCTTCGTCCCCTGCCCCGCGCGCGGCCAGGCGTTGACGCACGAAATCGGGCTTTTCCCGGATCAATTTGATGTCAAGCATGGCGCGGATTATTGAAAATAATTCCGCCAGCGGCAAGACGGAAGCCGGGATTTTCGGGTGAAAAGTCTTTGACCGCCCGGCACGGCTCTGTTTTCCTCTCGGGGCGGAAATGGCACCTAATCACTTTTACGCGCTCACAATTCCACTTTGCCTTATGGCTGTCGTGGTGGCGTATTTTTGTAGTAACCCCATCGGCCATAGCAGTTGGTTTGTCACGCGCCGCTTCATCAATTGGCTGCCTTTGGGAATGACCTACGCGTTTTTGTGCATGGGCCGCTTCAATTTAATAGTGGCGAAAAGCGCGCTCGGGACCCTCATGACCAACGAAAACCTTGGCGTGATATCCGCCGCCGGCACGTTGACTTATGCGCTGTCTTTCCTCGTCAACGGACCTCTCATTGACAAAAAAATCGGGGGCAAAAATGGAATTCTGATCGCCGCCGCCGGCGCATCCATCGCCAACGTCGCTCTGGGAATTTTGACATGGCTCGTCCTCGTGCGGCATTGGAAAGTCAATTTAGTCGCCGCGTATTCAGTGGTTTATTCGGTCAATATGTATTTTCAAAGCTACGGCGCGATGTCCATCATCAAAATCAAAGCCTATTGGTTCCATGTCCGGGAACGAGGTATCTTTGGCGCAATTTTTGGGGCATTTATTTCGGCCGGCAACTACTTCGCGTTTGACTGGAGTACGAGCATCGTTTCACTGACCAAAGCGGGCGCTCCGGATAACTTCTTCAAAAGGGTTTTTGCCTCATCCCAGCCTATGGACGCCACGTGGGCGGTTTTTTTTGTTCCGGCTATAATTCTCGTTTTTTGGCTGCTTCTGGACATTTGGCTGATCAAGGACACCCCCGAGCAGGCGGGTTTTCCACATCTCGATACTCGAGACGCATCGTCTGGACAAATGCACGTTGAATTTTCCGTCCTTGAATTGCTGGGGAGAATTTTCGCCAGTCCGCTGATGTTAATGATTGCCTGTGTGGAATTGGCGGCCGGTGTGTTTCGTTACACGATCCTGAACTGGTATTCTATTTTTTCCCATCAAGTGGCACAACCGGGGGCCGGATTCCTCACCGAGCACTGGGGCTGGTTTACGTGCGTTTTTGGAATCATCGGAGGTTTTGCAGGCGGCATCATTTCGGACAGACTTTTTCAGTCACGGCGCGGCCCGCCCGCCGCCTTGCTCTGCGGTCTGGTTTTGCTCCTGGCGCTGATTATGGCTGCACGCCTGTTCGCCTCACCGCTGACGGTAGGCTGGTCGTGCGTTTTGATTTTCATGGCGTCCATTGGCATCACATCGCTCATGTCCGGAACGGCGGCGACGGATTTTGGGGGACGCAAGGCGACTGCTACGTGTTCGGGCATCGTGGACGCTTTTGCATATATTGGCAGCACACTGCAATCGTTCTGCATCGGGTATCTGATTCCGGAAGCAACCGGTGGCCTGAACCAAACGGTCCCGATCTTCGGCTTTGCCCGTAGTTGGGAGTGGTGGCCGCTTTTTATCGTCCCGTTTGCCGTGATTGGCGGCGGCATTGCGTTGTGGATTTGGAACGCGTTGCCGGCAGCCACAAAAAAGTATATCGCTGACGTTGAGAAAAAAGAAGGCTTGACTGGGACGGAAATTCCGCTAGGTTAAACGAAAATGTTGAAAAACGTGTCACAAGTCGTCATTCTGGTAGTAGTCGTAACGGACGAAGCCGTTGGCGTTTGTTGAACTAAGATTTAACAAAAACCCGCGGCTGGAAACGGCCGCGGGTTTTGTTTTAATCCGGGCTGTCAGCCGCAATAACCAGGAACTATGAGCAAAACAACTGCAAATGCCAAATCCGCGGCGAAAGCCCCGGTGCGAAACGAAAAACCGCCAACAGCGCCCACACGCAGCCGCGCGGAAGTCGGCCCGGCCATGTTCGGGCGTGATATTCTTGTGACTGCCCTTGAACGCGAGGGCGTCGAAGTCATTTTTGCCTATCCGGGTGGCGCGAGCATGGAAATTCACCAATCGCTGACCAAGTCCAAAATCCGCACGATTCTCCCCCGCCACGAGCAGGGCGGTTCATTTGCGGCGGAAGGCTACGCCCGGGCCACCGGCAAAGCCGGTGTGTGCATGGGCACGAGCGGGCCAGGGGCGACAAACCTCGTCACTGCGATCGCCGATGCGTATATGGATTCCTGCCCATTGGTGGCCATTACAGGCCAGGTCAACCAAAACATGATCGGACGCGGCGCATTCCAGGAGACCGATATCATCGGCGTCACGCTTCCCATCGTGAAACATTCTTATTTGGTGACCGACGTGAACGACATTCCGCGCATTGTGAAGGAAGCGTTTTACATTGCCCAAACCGGGCGCCCGGGACCGGTGGTGATTGATCTCCCAAAAAATGTGCAGCAGCAAAAGACCCAGCCCGTCTGGCCCACGTTGGAGGAAATCAAGAAAGGCCTTAGAGGCTATACCCAGCCGGATTTGAAGGCTGATGAAGTGGCGCTCAATGAAATTCTCGGCCTGATCGAAAAAGCCGAACGCCCCGTGCTCTATTGCGGCGGCGGAATTATTACCAGCGGTGCGTCGGCGGAATTGCGAAAATTCGCGGAAGCGACAAACATACCGGTGACGACAACGATTATGGGCGTGGGTGCGTTCCCTGAAACCCATCCCCTATCCCTCCGCTGGCTCGGCATGCACGGCGCGGCGTTCGCCAATTGGGCAGTCAACGGCGAATACAAACAGCGCAGCAACCCCACCGAGCCAATGGTCAAAATCAAAGATGGCGCGGATCTGTTGCTCGCGTTCGGCGTGAGGTTTGACGATCGCGTGACCGGCAAATTCGATGAATTCTGCAAGAATGGCACGATTGTTCATATCGATATTGACTCCGCCGAGTTGAACAAAAATCGCAAAGCGCATTTGCCCGTCGTGGGTGACATCAAAGACGCACTCACGCGCCTCAATGCGATGATCGCAAAACGGCCGGTCACGAAAAAACACCCGGCCTGGCTCACGCAAATTGAGGAATGGAAACAAAAAGCGCCATTTGCGTATAAAATCACCGGCGAGATCGCCAACAGCGACCACATGAAGGACCACATGGCGGGCCAGGAAGACCAAGTCATCCTGCCGCAAATGGTCATCGAGATGCTTTACGAACTTACCGAGGGCGAGGCCTTTATCACCACCGGTGTGGGCCAGCACCAAATGTGGGCCGGCCAGTGGTATAAATACAAATATCCCCGCCAGCTAATCACCAGCGCGGGACTCGGCTCCATGGGCTTTGGGTATCCGGCGGCCCTTGGCATCAAGGTGGCCCTGCCCGATAAGGAAGTCATCGATATCGACGGTGATGGTTCATTCCTGATGAACATCCAGGAACTGGCTACCGCGCACGTGGAGAAAATCGCCGCCAAGGCGATTATTCTGAACAACCAGCACCTCGGCATGGTGGTGCAATGGGAAGATAATTTCTTCGCCGGCAATCGCGGCCATACCTATCTCGGCGACCCAGATCATCGCGCGGAGATTTATCCTGATTACGTGAAGGTTTGCACGTCCTTTGGCGTGCCTTGCGAGCGCGTGATGTTTAGAAAAGACTTGCGGGCGGCATTGAAGCGAATGCTTGAGGCGAAAACGCCCTTTGTGCTCGACGTGGTCACTCCATACACCGAGCACGTGCTGCCATTCATTCCGGCCGGGAGAACCGTCGCGGATATGATTTGGAAGTGACGCGGCGGCTGGATTATTGGATAAGTGGATTGTTGAAATATACGGTCCGTTCGGTCATCGACAGAACGGACCGTTTTCTTTTAATCGATCTGGCAACGGCCTCAAATATCAATCTGAAAGTGCCAGCCCAAGCCGTGCTCAGCCGCGACGGTCAGGATGCGCTCGCAATCTTTTAGGTCATCGATGACGGGCTGAGCTTCCGGTTGCGCCAGCAACGCCCTGACCGTTGCGAGGCCATCCTGTACTGAGAATTGTTCTACCGGCTTCAATTCCAAGTCAGTCGTGTCTCCCAAAAGTTCGGCAATTTCGTCAGGTGGCACGCTGACGAATTCCGATAACCGGCGAACACCAAGCTTTTTCGCCGCTGCATCGAGCGTTTCAATATTCTTCGCGAGACGCTTTCCGTTCATAAACGTGTCCAAACCGTCGATCGATCGCTCCAATACTATGTAGTACGCGGCACTCATGTAGTTATTGTTCCGCGGAATTATTCGAAACCGACTCTTCTCCTGAAATCTTTCTTCTGCGCCTGATGCGCTTTGCTGGCGAGCATTTTATCTTTGGCGCGTTTGGAGCGTTTCCGTTTTTGGCGACGGATGCGTTCGATTTCAGCACGTTTCGCGGCGACAAAGCCTTTTTGGCGCTCTTCGATTTTATCAAGCAACAGCCGCCGGGCGATAAAACGATTGAGTCCCTGTTGGCGGGTCGCCTGGCATTTGACCTGTATTCCGGTCGGACGATGGAGCAACATGACGCAGGTCGAAGTCTTGTTGACGTTTTGGCCGCCGTGTCCACCCGAGCGGACAAAATTTTCCTCGATGTCAGCTTCGTTCACGCCCAATGCGGCCATTCGGCTTGCAAGCTGAGTTTCTTTGTCCAGGCTGACCGGGAACGCGCTCATGAGTTTATTTGCCGAATAGTGTGGCTTGCCGATTGCCGGAGGGCAAGCTGTCGTCAGGACACGAACTTGGGCGGATACACCGTTCCCAGATTATGTTTCTGCAGTAAATCGCAGAACTTGCCGATCCCTCGTTTTTCGTCAGATGCCAAATGGTAATGGATGTTCCATTCGAAATAGTCGCGCCGAAAGTCTTCGTCGTATTCCTGCCGCGTCTCGATGATGGCGTCCAGAGTCTGAAGGCCGAATTGCTTCGCCTCGCGCAGTTCGCGGCGGAGGTCGAGATTTTCAATTCCCCGCCGCAACGCCCAGGCAGCATACACGAAGGGAAGCCGAGTCATGTCCGTCCACGCCGCTCCCAAATCAAGAATCTCATGTTCGTGCGGACCGCGTTGAAAATCTATGGCCGGGTCGCCAATCAGGAGAACGAAATCCTTTTCGGCGGCGGCCTCGTAGCTTTCAAGCGGTTTGAATTCAGGGAACAAATTCCGTTCGGCAAGCAACACTTTCAGGAGGTTGACACCGGTTAGCGACGCCGTATCGCAGAAGACCTCCCTGGCCTGCTCCACGGGCTTTTTGTGGGCGAGGAGCACGCTGTAAACCTCGCCAAGGGAGGCGATCGCGACGCCGTCCAAAACGTCGTAGCGGTCATTAAAAAGGACTTCGGTAATGCTCACCAGGGCGGCATCCAGTTCGTCACGCTGCAGCAGGCCGGCGAGCTTGGATGGCGGCGCAAAAATTAGTTCACTCTCGATGCCGCGGGTGAGCGGAACGGCGTTGAGGTACGGCACCGAACCAATGCGAAATTTACGTTGTTCAACAGACACGCCCATAATTAAAAATCAAAAATCGGAAATTTAAATGAAAAAAGACCGCGAATTGACGTTATTTTCTTGCGAGGCCCGATTTTATCCTTAACGTTTCATTAGATTTTTATGGCGGCTAATATCAAAAAAAGCAAACCGGCCAAAATTCCGAAGGGAAAGTCCGAGCCCGTGGTTCCCGTGGTCACCATTGCCGCTCCCGCTCCCCTGCCCCCTCCTCCGGCCGCGGGCCTGCACATGGATGGTCCTATTCCGATCCCGACCGAGGGGGACACCACCGCCTTTATTCGCCGCGAAATGGAACGATACGACGGGGACACGGCTATTAAACTTTATCTTCGCGAAATTGGGCAGGTGAAATTGTTGACGCCCCTGGAGGAAATTGAATTGGCCGCTCGAATTAAGAAGGGCGACAAAAAGGCCCGTGAACAGATGATTAAGGCCAATTTGCGGCTCGTCGTCAAAATCGCGCGCGATTACGAGGGCATTGGTCTGCCGCTTTTGGACCTTATCAGTGAAGGAAACATCGGGCTGATGAAAGCGGTCGAGCGCTTTGATCCAAAAAAGGGCGGAAAGCTTTCGACCTACGGTTCCTGGTGGATCAAACAAGCCATCAAGCGGGCGCTGGCCAATCAATCCAAAACGATCCGGTTGCCGGTGCATCTGGTGGACAAAATATCAAAGATGCGGCGTGTCGGGATGAAGCTGCAGGAAGAACTTGGCCGCGAACCAACCGACGATGAATTGGCCGATGAACTGGGCATGACGGCCACGCGGGTGCGGCAAATGCGGCTGGCGGCAATCCGGCCGGCCTCGCTTGACGCACCGATTGGAGATGAGGAATCGAACAGCTTTGCGGAAGTCGTCGAAGATGAAAACGCGACGACTCCTTACGAAGAGCTTGAAGACAAGACTGTGGTAAACATGTTGCGCGACATGGTCGGCCACCTGGACGATCGCGAGGCGACGATATTGCGCTACCGTTTCGGCCTGGACGGCGGAACGGAGAAGACACTCGAGGAGGTCGGCGAAAAATTCGGCGTCACGCGCGAACGCGTCCGTCAAATTCAAAATCTTGCTTTAAAAAAGCTTCGGAAAATGATCGAAAAACTGGAAGCCGCCAAACAAAAAGAGGAAAAAAAATAGATGGTTAAACCTGGAGATATTGAGGCCGCGATCCGCAACGTGCCGGACTTTCCCAAGGCGGGCATCCAGTTCAAGGACATCACTCCCGTGCTCGCGGACGCGCGGCTGTTTGCCGGCACGATTGACCTGTTGACCAAAGATTTCAAGCCCGGTTCCGTGGACGCTGTGGTGGGGATTGACGCGCGCGGATTTATCTTCGCCGCCGCCGCCGCCGTCAAACTTGGCGCCGGTTTCGTGCCAGTGCGAAAAAAGGGCAAGCTGCCGTTCAAAACCTACGAGCAGGACCACGCGTTGGAGTACGGATCGGCCACAGTGGCGATGCACGTGGACGCCTTGAAACCCGGCGCGCGTGTCCTGCTGGTCGACGACTTGCTTGCCACGGGCGGAACGGCGGCTGCCGCGACGGCGCTGGTAAAAAAGCTGAAAGCGCAAATTGTCGAAGTCAGCTTTCTCATCGAACTGAAATATTTGAACGGTCGCGAAAAACTGAAGGATTACCCGGTGCGTTCGATCGTCGTGTATTAGGTTTCAAACGCCGATGTCCTCATTCCAGAGTTCCGGCCGGGCTTTGATAAAATCGCGCATGATTTGGACGCACGCCGGATCGTTTAAAATCTCCATCTGAACGCCCTGGGACCGCAGATATTCTTCCGGTCCCCGAAACGTAATGTTTTCACCGATGACGACGCGCGGAATTTTATAGAGTAAAACCGCGCCGCTACACATGGGACACGGCGAAAGCGTGGAATACAATACGCAATGGGAATAAACTGACGCCGGGAGACGCCCGGCATTTTCCAGGCAGTTCATTTCCGCATGATGAATCACGCTCCCATTTTGGACCCGCTGGTTGTGTCCGCGCCCGATGATTTTTCCGTCCCGGACTAAAACTGAACCAATGGGAATACCGCCCTGGGAAAGACCCTTCTCGGCTTCATCGATTGCCGCTTGCAGGAAAATGTCCATGACGACTCGGGCCAACCATACACCCGATCCGCAGGTTTGTCACTTGGCGGCTTTGCCCCAGAACGCTTTTGTGTCTTCAGTGCGTTGTTTGACCTTCAATTGACCGAGGATGGAATGCCATCCGATGTAGACCTTGTGCCACTGGCTTTCAAGCCCGCGCAAAGCGCCTTCGCTCATTTCACTCAAAAAACGCAGTGAAGGCGCGTTAGTGATGAGGGCGTGGATTTCATCCCGTGAGAGCGAGGTCATTTCGACGGTTGAAAAGATAATCTCGAGTTCCTGAACGATAACACTCTTGATTTCGAGGAATTGGGTTTCGTCCACGGCGTTGAATTTTTTGGCGCGCGCGATGTTGATGAAATGATTGAACTGTTTCCAACACTCGATGTGGGTTTCAATCTGGGTGACCAGTTGGTTTAACTCTTTTGCAGTCATACGCTTTTATTGGGCATTTGCGCCATTTGCGGCATGGCGATTTGCGGGAAAAGAAAAATGATGGCGCCGCCCCGTAATTCGCGGGCCGTCACGCGCAGGCTGGCGAAATGGATGTTGATTTCGGCCAACGGCGACTGCGCATCGCGCGCCTCGTTAAAAATTCTAAGCACGTCCCGTGAGATTTCCCGCAATAGCGCGGCGGGATAGCTGGATGAAATCGTGGAGGTGATGGTGTTGCCGTTCCGGTCGACCGTGAGGCTGCCCGAGGGCAGTTCCTGCACGGCGGCCTGGCGGCGAAACAGCTTTTTTAAGAATCCCATGACGCAACGAGTTTTTTTGTTCTTTCCAGCAATTGACCATCCACTTTGTCGGGGGGCCACCCCACGACAAAAAGCTTATTGTCACGGTTCAGGACAAGCACGTTTCGTTCCGCGCACGACCCCCCAATGTATGAAAGGGGTCCGGCTTCCAGGCGTTCGCCCAATTGGCGGGCCAGATCCAGGGACCGGCGGGCCCATTTGGCGTGTTGTTCCACCATCTGGGTGCCCCACGCTTCTGGCTCTCCTTCCGGTGGCAGGGCCACCACGAACTCGGCGCCTTCGCGCGTGAGCAACGAGATCCGCCAAACGGTCTTCCGGTGGGCCGTTTTTTCGATGATTTCGGTTTGTTGTTCCCCGGATTCGTCCATGGACTGGGCCGACTCCAGCAAGAGAGCGTTCACCGACTTTTGGATCGACCTTGGATGGCTTGGCTCGGCCGGCATATTCTCGAATGTGCCCGATTTCCAATATAAAATCTTTCGGAACGCGGCCTCGCCATGAGCGCCCTGGACTTCTGCATCAACCAATTCGCCGTCTTGGATCCATATCTTGGCCACGAGCGGACCGCGCGTCAGCCGCAGCAGCGTGGAATTACGGGAAAGACATTCCATTTGGATAATGTCCATGAGGCTCTTGTTTTGAATGCCCCGAAACCCATCCGCCATGTCCCGCCCCAATAACGATTCGAGGCAGTCGAGGAACATTTTCATGTTTTGCTGCATGTCGGTTTTAAGCCAAAACAAGTCCACGCCCAACGCATAAGCACGTGAGCGGAATTCCTCATCTTCCAACCCGGTCAGGACCACGGTGCGCAAATCGGGGAAACGGCGGCGGACAATCGCCAGGACTTGCAGACCGTCAATACGGGGCATTTTGAGATCGCAAATCAACAATCGGAACGGCTCCGCGTCCAATTGTGCTACTGCGTGCGCGCCGGTTGTGGCGGTACGTATCTCCGGCTTGCTGGGTAACTGCACCAGCATTTCGCGGCACATTTCCAGCCAGTCGGCCTCATCGTCCAAAATCAGGATTTTTGATTGGTTTTCCATTCCTGCTTCAGTTCCACAGCTTACGGTCTTCAATGACTATAACAGGCGCAAAAGAAGCAAGAGCCGTTCCGTTTAGCGGCCAAACCCGTTTATGTGCTAAATTTCCTTAAATATTTGATTCCGACGGCTAAATCGTTCGGCCAGGGGGCTAAAATTGACACGGATTGTCCCCCAATCGGATGTTCCAATTGCAATTGTTCCGCATGCAATGCCACCCGCGAAATCAAAGGTCGCTCTTCGCGCCCGGGCTTCAAGTGATAGTCATTTTTGAGGCGTGACAACCAGAGGGACTTTCCGCCGTATAGGGTATCGCCCACAATTTTTAATCCCGCGTGGGCGGCGTGTACTCGAATCTGGTGTGTACGTCCGGTCAATGGCTCGCATTTGAGAAGGACGTATCCAAAACGCTCAAAATTCTCCAACACCTCAAACCGGGTCTTCGACTTCTTGCCATTTTTTCTGTCCACGCGCATGACCCCAACCTTTACTGGATGCGTACCGAGTGCGGCGTCCACCTCAAATTGAGCGTCCGGAGGCGCGCCACTGGCCAGCGCCAAGTACTGTTTGAACGGCTTTTCAGCGCCGAACAAATTCGCGAGCGCGATCAAGACGGGTTTTGTTTTGGCCAGAAGGATGACGCCGCTGGTTTCGAAGTCGAGCCGGTGCGCGTTGCTGAGGTACGTAAGATTCCGCTCGCGGGCCCATGGTTTTTGCGCGGCAATGCCCGAGTGGAGCAGCTTCATGAGATTAGGCCGGTTCGGATCGTACCGGTCCGGGGACGTCAGCAAACCGGATGGTTTGTCCAGTGCCAGGAGGAAATCGTCTTCGTATAACACGGGTACTTCCCAATATTCCCGCGTTGCCGGCGAAGACAATTTGATAACAGCGCTCATCGAGTAAGTCGCGAAAACATCAGCCGCAACAGTAGCGCCGGAGAATTTCAAGTTCCCCGGAAATTAAGAACCCGGCGTTTATCTCGCTCCCATCTGCCTGGCAAGCGGAGTGCTGCGCAGTTGGCGATTGGCTTCGTGCTGTATCCAATCGCTATACGCCTGTTCAGCGCGGCGCTCGCGAAGCTCGGCGGTAAACTGCGCCAGTTCAGCAGCCATCTTTTCCTGATCAACGGGCAACCGCGATTCCACATAGAGGATAAACCCGCCGTCTTCGGTTTGCACAAATGGACTTGCGGCGCCAATGGGCGTGGTCAACACGGCTTCTTTGAGTTGGTTCAAAGTGGCATGATTTTCCAATTGCGGCACGTCCTGGGTGCTCAAGGAAAAAGGCGGAAGCACCAAAGGCTCCAGTCCGTCGGCAAATCCCACAGCGCCAAAGCTTTTGCCGGTAGCCATTTGGATCGCTGATCGAATGGCGAAGTTGGTCCCCGCGCGCTGCGCCGTCAGAGTTGCCAGGCGCATTCGCAAATCGTCAGTGACGTGATTGCGAATCTGATCCAGGGGCGGAATTTCAGTCGGATAATTGGTTTGGAGGGCGATAACGTAAACCCCGTCCGGGCCGGCAATCGGTTCAGAAATTGGACTCTCCGGGTTCAACTGAAAAGCTGTGTGCGTAAATGCAGCAGGCGCGGTGAACTCAGACGGCCCGAAGTCTGCGGAAAAAGGCGCCGGATTCTCGATGGCCAGTCCTTTTTGCCGGGCAACGGTTGCCAGATTCTGCGGCGA
>DASXFM010000067.1:0-19728 GCA_036489615.1 Verrucomicrobiia bacterium
TGCGTCAGCGAGGCCTGGACCATCGCGGAATCTTCGTCACTCAGCTTTTGCTTCAAACGCTCCTCGGCGCGCTGGCGGGCTTGTTCAGCCGCGGCTTCATCAATGTTTTCCGCGCGAATGGCCATGTCCGTCAAAACGGACACGCGATCGCCGGTCACCTGGATGAAGCCATCGCCCACGGCGAGGAAAATAGACTTGTTATCCTTAATGGCGTGGATTTCACCGGCAACGAGCCCGGTCATCAGGGGCATGTGGTCCGGCAGGATGCCCATCTCGCCTTCGCTGCCGGTCAGCGTGACCATGTCCACATCGTCGGAAAACGTTTTGGCTTCCGGCGTCACGATTTCCAGTTTTAGCTTATTGGCCATGGTCCAGATGGTTGAAGCGTTACGATTTAGGCTTCCTTGATTTCGTCGAGGCCGCCCTTCATGTAGAAGTTTTGCTCGGCTACGTCATCATGCTTACCCTCAAGGATTTCCTTGAAGCCGCGGACCGTCTCGGCCACGGGTACCTGTTTGCCTTCCCGCCCGGTGAACACTTGCGCCACCGAGAATGGCTGGCTCAAAAACCGTTGAATTTTGCGGGCGCGATAGACCGTGAGCTTGTCGTCAGGCGAAAGCTCGTCCATGCCCAAAATCGCGATGATGTCCTGCAAATCCTTGTAGCGTTGCAGCACTTTCTGCACGCCGCGCGCGACTTCGTAATGTTCCTTGCCCACGATTTCCGGCGCCAGCGCGCGGGAACTCGAAGACAGCGGGTCCACCGCCGGATAAATGCCCAACTCGGCAATCGACCGCTCAAGCACGATAGTCGCGTCCAGGTGCGCAAAGGTCGTCGCTGGCGCGGGGTCCGTCAGGTCGTCCGCAGGCACGTAAACGGCCTGGAAGGACGTGATCGAGCCCTTGCGGGTCGACGTAATGCGCTCCTGCAGGTCACCCATTTCGGCGGCGAGAGTGGGCTGATAACCCACCGCGCTCGGGGTGCGGCCCAGCAGCGCCGACACTTCCGAACCGGCCTGTGAGAACCGAAAGATGTTGTCAATGAACAGGAGCACGTCCTGGTTCTTTTCATCGCGGAAATATTCCGTGACCGCCAAGGCCGACAGGGCCACGCGCAAACGCGCTCCGGGCGGCTCATTCATCTGGCCGTAGACCAGGCCGATCTTCGAACCCGGCGCGATAATCGGCAAACCGAACTCGTTCTTTTTCGGATGGCCTTTTTCATCCTTCTCCACCTTGATCACGCCCGCTTCAATCATTTCATTATAGAGGTCGTTGCCTTCGCGGGTGCGTTCACCCACACCGGCGAACATGGAAACTCCGCCGTGCAGTTTAGCAATGTTGTTGATCAATTCCATGATGACGACGGTTTTGCCGACACCCGCGCCGCCGAACGCGCCGACTTTGCCACCCTTCAAAAATGGGCAAATCAAATCAATAACCTTGATACCGGTCATCAGGATTTGGGGCGAGGTGGATTGGTCGATCAAAGCCGGCGCCTGCCGATGGATGGTATAATATTTATCCGCCTTGACGGGGCCCTGCTCGTCCACGGGTTCGCCGACCACGTTGAACACGCGGCCCATGACGGCTTCTCCCACGGGCATGGAGATGCCCTTGCCAGTATCGACGACTTCGTAACCGCGCTTCATGCCTTCGGTGGAACCCATGCAAACGCAACGCACCCAGTTATCGCCCAGGTGTTGTCCGACTTCGAGCGTTTGTTTGGTCTTGCCCAACCCCGGCACTTCGAAGTCCACGGTAAGGGCGTTATAAATGGCGGGCACCGATTCGGAGAATTCAACGTCCACGACCGGGCCGATAATTTGAACGATTTTGCCTTTGTTCATGCGATTCAATATGTTCGAAATTTGGATTTAACTTCACGCCACCGCCATTTGCGCGGTAGTAATTTCCAGCAATTCCCTGGTAATGTTTGATTGCCGCAATTTATTGTATTCCAGCGTCAGGTCCTTGATCAATTGTTTGGCGTTATCGGTGGCGTTTTTCATGGCTACCATTCGCGCGCTGTGTTCCGAGGCCCGTGCTTCCAGCAGGATTTGATGCACCTGAAAATTCAGGCTGTGCGGCAGCAAGGCGCTCAGCACGCTCTCTTCATCCGGCTCAAATTCAAACACATCCGTGCGCACACCGCCGGCGGGTTCCAGGTCCTGCGGAGGCGCATTAACGCCCACGGTCAGCGCCTGGATCTTTCCGACCGGCAAAAATGGAATAATCTTCGGTTGTTGCACCAGGGTGGAGATAAAATTCGTGAACAAAATGTCCACCGCGTCCACTTCACCCTTCAAAAACAGGTCCTGCGCAAATTTAGAAACGGCCCGCGCCTCGGCGAACGCCGGTGGGTCCTTGTACGTGAATTCCGCGGCAAGCTGCCGTTTGGTCCGGGCAACAAATTGCGAGCCTTTCCTTCCGGCGGTGACGAACACGGTCGTGTTCTTGTCCAATTTCGACACTTCGCGGGCCAGATTCGAATTCAACGCGCCGCACAGGCCACGATCACTGCTGACCAAAATGATGCCGCGCTTCCTGACCTCGCGCTTTTCCATCAACGGATGCTTGAACGCCACGATACGCGGCGCAGCTTCGGTCAGAAGCCGGTTCATCAATTCGAGATACGGGCGTCCCACCAGGGCAGCCTGTTGCGCTTTTCGCATTTTGGCCGCCGCCACCATTTGCATGGCTTTGGTGATTTGCGCTGTGTTCTTGACCGACTTGATTCGCCGGCGTATGTCGCGTGTGCTGGGCATCTGCTAAATCGTTGAAACGTTAAGTCGTTAAAACGCTGAAACGGTTAGTGATAGGTAGGTTTGAATTCTCCTATGGCCGCTTTCAACTCCGCCGCTGTCGCGTCGCTGATGGCTTTCTCGTTGCGAATCTTCTTCAGCAAGTCCGCCTTGCGGGTATTGAGATAATCCAGGAGCTTGCCCTGGAAATCTTTGACCTTTTCCACCGGAACATCGTCCATGAGGTTATTTTGCACCGTCCACAAAATCGCGGCCTGGGCTTCGACGGGCACCGGTTGAAATTGGTTCTGTTTGAACAACTCGACGATGCGTTTGCCGCGTTCGAGCATCGCCTGCGTTTTGGCATCCAGGTCCGAACCGAATTGCGCAAATGCCGCCAGTTCGCGGAATTGGGCCAAATCGCCTTTGATACGGCCAGCCACTTGTTTCATCGCCTTGATTTGTGCCGCTGAACCGACGCGTGAAACGGACAAACCGACGGAAATTGCCGGGCGAATGCCCTGGTAGAACAAATCGGTTTCCAGATAAATCTGGCCGTCTGTGATCGAAATCACGTTCGTGGGAATATAGGCCGAGACGTCGCCCGCCTGAGTTTCAATGATCGGCAGAGCCGTCAGCGAACCATTGCCATAATTTTCAGAAACACGCGCACTACGCTCCAGCAAACGGCTATGCAAATAGAATACGTCTCCTGGATAGGCTTCGCGTCCCGACGGACGCTTCAGGACCAGGGAAACCTGGCGATACGCCACCGCGTGCTTTGACAAATCATCAAAAATGATCAGCGCGTCCATGCCATTGTCCATGAACCATTCACCCATGGCCGCGCCGGCGAACGGCGCGAGGTATTGGTTGGTGGCGGAATCGGACGCGGCCGCCACCACAATGATCGAGTATTGCAGAGCGCCGGTCTTTTCGAGAATGTCCAGCACGCGCGCAATGTTCGATTGCTTTTGCCCAATCGCGACGTAAATGTTGTACATGGGACGGAAATCCTTGTCCCCGGCGGCTTCAGCCGCCTTGTTGATCGCCGCCTGGTTAATCATCGTGTCCACGCAAATGGTTGTTTTGCCTGTGGACCGGTCGCCGATGATCAATTCGCGCTGGCCGCGGCCGATCGGAATCATCGCGTCGATGGGCATGATACCCGTCTGCACCGGCTGGCTCACCGATTTGCGTTTGACGATGCCAGGAGCAATTTTTTCCACCGGATAAAACGCCTCGCCTTTGATCGCACCCTTGCCGTCAATAGGCTGGCCCAGCGCGTTCACCACGCGGCCCAGCAATCCCTTGCCAACGGGCACTTGCAACAGCTTGCCCGTGGTGCGGACTTCATTACCTTCCTTGATTTCCGTATAGTCGCCGAGAATGATCGCGCCGACTTCCGTTTCCTCCAGGTTCAGGGCGATGCCCGTGATGCCGTTGCCGAAGTCCAACATCTCGTTGAGCATCGTGTCGGTCAGGCCTTCGATTTTGGCGACGCCATCGCCGATCTCGCGGACGACGCCGACGTTTTGTTTGGAGACAGAGGTTTTGACGCCGCTGATTTGCGCTTCAATTTCTTCGAGTAAAGTGCTCATATTCGTTCAGGTGATATTTCTCTTTTAATGCCGCCAATCAGGCGTTTCTTCAAAAACTTTCTTCCAATTTTTCCAGACGGGTTTTCACGCTGCCGTCGTACAGGTCGCTTCCGGCCTGGATGCGCAATCCGCCGATGAGGGCCGGATTTTGGGCGAAGGATATATTCATGCCCTGCCCGTATTTGGCCGTGATTTGCGAAGTAATTTCGCCCTGCAAATCCGCCGGCAACGGCGCGGCGCTCTCGACGCGGGCGACGCGCTGTTCCAAATCCAGTTTCACGAGCCGGTGCAAACGCTCGAGGATTGGCAGGTAACCGCGCGGCTGCCGCTCGGACAGGCAGGCCAGCGCCTGCCGCACGCGGCCATGGTCCAGCAACCCGTTGGCATGACAGGCGCGGAACAGTTGCCGCGCTTCACGCAATGCCAGCTTGGATGTTTTCATGCTTCGTTGGGCTGTGAGAATTTGACCTGGAAATCAAAACCCTATGCGGCCAATTGTTTTTCCGTTTCCTGGGCCAATCGGCGTTGATCGTCCGGTGTGAGAATTTTTCCCGTAACCGAAGTCGTCGTCTGCACCACGAGCCGGCCGACTTCGCGCTTGAGTTGCACGAGCATTTGCGTCCGTTCCTGGGCGGCGGCTTCGCGCGCCTTGGAAACGATCTGCTCGGCAGCGGCGATCGCCTTCTGCGTTTCCTGTTCGCGCACACGCGCAGCCGCCTCGCGGGCGTCTTCAATCAGCTTATTGGCCCGGTCGCCGGCGTCAGCCAGGATTTTCTGGCGTTCGGCTTCTGTGCGGGCGACGTCCTGCTTGATCTTCTCCGCGCTGGCCAGCGCCTCGGCGATTTTTTCACGCCGCGCCTGCAGCATGGCAAAAATCGGCCGGTAGGCGAATCGCCACAGCACGAAAAAGACGATGGCAAAGCTGATCGTCTGCGCGACCAGGATTTTCCATTGGATTCCTAGAGCGTCCATGTCGATTCAGGTTAATTAAAGTTAGAACGGACGACGAGCCAGGCAATAACCGCCCACGCTTCGGCCAGGGCAACGCCGACGAAGAACCACGTCAGGAGTTTGCCGGACATGCCGGGATTTCGCGCCATCGCGACGAGCAGCCCAGCGGTGATAATGCCGTCGCCGATAGACGCGCCGGCGAAAGCGAGGCCGATGTGAAGGTTACCCGATAGTTCTGCGAGCATCATATAATTATCAATTTTTCGTACTTTTTCTTTTTAGTTAGTTTCGCTTTACTCCGGCAAACCGCCGCCGGGGAAATTCAATCTTCAATGACCGGATTCTTCCGAGTGCGTGCACAAGGTACCGACAAACGCCACCACCAGGATGGCAAACACGAAGGCCTGAACGGCGCAGACAAAACAATCGTAACCATAGGCCATGACCGTCAGCACAATGGACCAGAGCCACGATTTTATGTGGACCGTCATGTCAATGATGGTTGAGCCGGCAAATATATTCCCATACAAACGCATGGCCAGCGCCACCGGCCTCGCAAAGAATATGGACACCAGGTCCATCACGCCGATGAACACAAATAACAGGAAAAATAACGGCATTACCCACTTATTCGCCGCGGTTTTCACCCCGAAGACGTGCTTAACCAGTCCAAAAACACCGTTGTACCGCACCGCCCAGTAAAGGCTCATCACCAGGAAGATACCCGCCATGGCCACCGTCAGGTTCGCATCGGTGGTCGGAGGACGGAAAAACGGCCGGTTCACACCTTCAACCGCCAGCGGCAGGACGCTGCCTTTGACCGGCGTGCCAAACCCAATGCTGCCCACTCCCGGAATCACGTCCACAAAGTTCGAAACGAAGATGAAAATGAAGAACGTGGTGGCAAACGGAAAAACCCAGCGCGTGACTCGTTCGTCCAGGATGTTACCCATCAGGCTTTCCCAACCTTCAACGAGCGATTCCAGCACATTTTGCATTCCGGAGGGAATTTCCTTGATGTTTTTCCAAGTGGAAACACGGACTACAACGAAAATGATCGCCGCCACGATCCAGGTGCAAACCATCGAATTGGTAATCGGCAATCCCAGGCCCGGGATCGTATAAAGCACCGAAGCAGCGGGAGAAGTCCCTGTCGCATCACTGGCAGACGCAGGCACCGGCACGGCGGGGCTTGAGCCGGCGGCAACCGGGGCCGATACGCTTCCACCCATGGGCAAATTCGTCTGGGCATTCAGATTCGCCAAAAAGACGAAAGCAACGAACCCCAAAACCAAAACTGATTTAATCGATAGCTTCACTTCAAAGTTCCTTATACCGACACCAATGCCTTGGCTACACGGCCAAAGGGGTGCCAAAGAACTGGTAATCTGCCGCATCGTGAAAAATTTCACAAGCAAATTTTGGAAAAATTTTTGAGTGTTTTCGATCCAATGAAATAACAATAAAGACGCGAAGATGAGAAGGGTTAGCCCGGCGGTGTTATTTGCGAAGAGCGCCGTCCCTGCCGATTCAACGATTACTCAAATCAGCGGCGGCATCGGACAATCCAGCGTGTCGCAAACCGCGCGTAAGAGTTCAGCCTCGCTTTCCACAATCACACCGTCCGCGCCGACGACGTGCACGCACGCTTCGATCAAATTCTTTTTGATAATGGGCGCGGCCAGGACCAATCGGTTCAGCGCTTCGTCCAATTGCTGGACGCCGCATTGTTCCGACGAACGCAAGTTCAGGTCGCTATCCGCAGGAGCGCGCAAATACGGCGCGCCGGCGTCGAAAGCCTTTTGAACTTCGCCGGCATCCTTACTGCCCGCCAGGGCGAGCGCGGAAAGGACAATTGCGCAGTCGGGCGCGAGCGGTTTTACCGAATAATATTCCAGGATCGGTTTTGTCGCGCCGTGAAACCGGGAATCCAGATTGCGCAGGACAATTTTTTGGAGAACGAATTCGAAAACCTCAACTTTGCCATCGCTATTAATCAGCCAACTCAGTGTTTTGGAGAATGTATCGTATTGTTCCCTGCTCAATTGCTTCAGCGCGCCGAGCGCAACGGTCAGCATGGGCAAATGGGCATGCACGGCCGCCTGTGAGACGTCTGGAAAGAGTGCGGACGTTTTTTCACGGATGCTTGCGCCGGCTTGTTGCTCCAGGCCGGCCAATTGTTGCGAGCGGAGGTTTTCGTCGTTGCCCAGCAACATGGCATAGATCAGTGCCATGGCATCTGCCGGTTCGCGCGCGGCGGCCCGCACGCTGTCGGGCAAAGAATCACGCAACTGCTCGGCATATTTGAGGTGCAGCGGCGTCGGGTTGCCCAGATTGGGCAGAACAGCATGCGGCTTGATCACCGGGGGCTGGATGACAGGCGGTTGATCGCTGCCCGCCAGAATGGCCCCGCCCAGGACTGTACCGAAAATATTCGGCATGGGCGGCCGAGGCGGGTGTGAGGACGGCTGCGGCTCCGATTTTCGTTCGGCCTGATCGTCGTAGCGCACTTCCGGATAAGTGCCGTCGAAAGTTGGTTCAAAAACACGAATGCGTGCGGCCAGTGGTGGGTGCGTTTCCAGAAGACCGATGAATGGTTCGCTCACGCCGTTGCCAAAAAACATATGGGAGAGTTCCTCCGCATGGGCATGGCTGAGGCGCGAACCCATTTCGCCCAGTCCGCCGATCTTTTTCAGCGCGCCGGTGATGCCAGCCGGATTACGGGTGAATTGAACGGACGAGGCGTCTGCCAGGAACTCACGCTGCCGGCTTACCGCCGCCTGAATCAATCGGCCAAAGAAGACGCCAATATAGCCGACAATCAAAAGAACAACGCCTAACAAAGGCAGCAGAGCATTATTATCGCGCCGTCCCCCACCCCCCGCGGTTTGTAAAAGGATCCGGCCGATGATGGCCAGACAAAGTATGCCAAAAATCGTGCCCATCAGGCGCAAGTTCAGGCTCATGTCGCCATTCAGGATGTGGCTAAATTCATGGCCGATAACTCCCTGAAGCTCGTCACGGGTCAATATCTTCATGCAACCGTGCGTGACGGTGATGGTGGCATCGCCGGGTTTGTGTCCGGCGGCGAACGCATTGATGCCATTCTCATCGTCGATGACATACACCTGCGGCATCGGCACGCCGGAGGCGATGGACATTTCCTCGACCACGTTCAGGAGCTTGCGTTCGTCGGGATCAGTTGTGTTGGACTTGATAAGGCGCGCGCCCATCAGTTCGGAAACGGCGTTACCGCCCGCGGATAGTGACATGGTCTTGTACGCGCTGCCGATGCCGACGATGGCGAGGGTGGCGAGGCTGACGCCGAAGAAGATTTGGGGATTCCAGGGCGAGAATTGTGGTTGTTGACCGCCGTAATAACGGTAATAGCGATGCGCCTGGACACCGGAAAAAGCTGAAAAAATCAGCAGCGCGGCCACATAAATCGCCGCAATCATCGCGCCCACCGCCAGGATGAAATAAACCACCAGCCATTTGGTTTTGCGGTGCGCCCTGGCCTGTTGCTCGAAGAAGTCCATCGTCTGATTTTTTCAGCCTGCGCTTACCGGCATCCGAGTGATCACAGCGTTCAGGGGTCCAGTGCGCGAAATCTTCGGTGAAATTTCACCCTGATTTCTTTTTATGGCAACGGCCGGCGCGCTCGCTCCGCCGAACGCAGAAAACGTTTGGCGCGAAAATGATTCCAGGAAGCGATCCGGGCTCCAAATTTCGCTTTTCACGAAAATGAGACTTTCGGCGCGTCCTTCTGTTCAGGCTTGTCTATCACAAACAATTCGGCGGGGCCGAAGTTAAAAGCTCCGGCCAGGATATTCGAGGGAAATACTTCACGGTCGGTGTTGTAAGCCATGACCGAATCGTTATAGGCCTGCCGGGCGAAAGTGATTTTGTTCTCTGTCGAGGTCAATTCCTCGGTGAGCTGCATCATGTTTTGGTTGGCCTTCAAATCCGGGTACTGTTCGGATACCACCATCAACCGGCTCAACGTGCCGGCCAGGCCGGATTCGGCAGCGGCGAGATTTTTGATTGCCCCGGAATCGCCGGGATTGGCGGCAGCGGCCTGCGAGGCGACGTAAGCGATATTGCGGGCTTTGGTCACGTCCTCGAGCGTATCATGCTCGTGTTTGATGTAGCCTTTGGCCGTTTCGACCAGGTTCGGAATCAGGTCGTAGCGGCGTTTGAGTTGGACGTCAATTTGCGCGTAGGCGTTTTTATAGCGGTTGCGCAGCGTGACGAGTTTATTGAATCCGCCGATGGCGAACCCAACAATTCCCAGGGCCACAACCACAATTACTCCCAAAACAATTAATAGAATGATTAGCGCGCTACCCATAGCCATATGTTTATGCCTTTCTTTAGGTTGCCCAATTTTCCGACAAATCCAGAGTACCGACAATGATAATTTTCGCCGAAATTTATAATGGGCATTAGCATCTTCGCAGGTGGCCGCGGCGCAAAGAGCTAAAGCGCGTCCTGGGAAATATGCGTAAATTCCATTCCCAGGACGAGAAGCGCAATCAGCCCAAAATACATAACAGCCATGATAACGCGACGGGCCGGCGCAACTTCATAATAACGCTGCTCGGCCTCCGTTCTATGGCGGAAAAGCGAAAACAGGCGCGGCAGAGAAAGCACGATCAGGATTACCAGAAGGAAATTCAGATGGCCCGTATAAATCTGACTGACGGTATATCCAACCAGGATGATAAAACCAACAATCCATAACCACGGTGAAAGCGCGGTCACGACCCGGCCGCCATCCAAAAAACCCACCGGCATCAAGTTAAATAGATTGAGAAAGAATCCAGTATAAGCCAGTGCCAGAAATAGCGGGTTGCCGGTCACATAATAGATCCCCACACAAACCGCCGCGCCCACGCTCCCAAGAATCGGACCGCCGATGCCGACTACCGCCTCAATCCAGGCATTCTGAGGCTGCTCTTTGAGAGTAATCAGCGCGCCCACAAATGGAATAAATGCGGGGGTTGTCACTTTCAGATTGCACCATTTGGCAGCAATCAGGTGCCCGCATTCGTGGACAAAAATGAGAAGGACAAAACCGACCGCGAACCGCCAACCCCAGGCGAGCGCATACGCCCAAATCGAAATCAGCATCGTTGCCCCGGTTTTCAGAAACGGCAATAGAAACTTGAATTTCGCCAGGAATTTCAGGCACACCAGAAGCGCCACCCCGATCGGCGCAAACAGCTTTTTTATCTTTTGCCCGAGCGTCGGTTCGATTGGACGCCCATCCGGGGCATACTCTCTCTGTGCGTATTCATGTTGGTTCTGGTCCACGCTCATAGGGTTGATTGCGAGGGCTTTGCGGTCAAATGAATAAAATTCCCAAATTACGCTGTATGTTTGGACATCCCATCGTTGCCATGCGACACCATCCTGGCACAGATGGCGGGCAAAAATAACTTGAAAAAACGGTCTTTGGCTGTAACAATCACATTGCATTAGCGCGTTCGAAGACGAAAACATCTGGTGCTAATAAATGGATGGATCAAAATAAAACCGGCTTATTCCGGTCAACTTCCCGAATGAAAATAAGCCATCCTTTGCAAGTTGCCGGTGCGCTTCTATTCCTGGCAATCAGTGCCCACCTCCCAACCTGCCTGGGTCAGGGCACTCTTACGCCTCCCACCCCTCCCGGGCCAGTCATGCTGACGCTTTCGCAACTCGAGCCACGCACACCGGTGGACGCAATCCATACGCCGGGCAATGGCACGGTGGAGTTTGCGATCACCAATGCGGGCTCCTACTACCTGACGACGAATCTTTTTGGCGCGAGCGGCCAGGGCGGGATTGGAATCTACACCAACGACGTGACGCTGGATCTAAACGGTTTTTCACTGCAAGGCTCTTCAGCAGGCCTTATCGGGATCCAGGCATATAGTGGAACGACCAATGTCATCGTAGAGAACGGCCTCGTCAGCGGCTGGGTCCAGGACGGCGTTTACTGCGTTGCGTACGATGGGATTTTGCAAAACTTATCGGCCGTCGGCAACGGCAGCAGCGGTCTGGCCGTGGCAAATGTTGGCCAGGTGAAAAATTGCACGGCGAGCGACAACCAGGGTAATGGGATCTCCGTCATTGCCAATGGCTGCCTCATCTCCGCCAATGTCTGCAATGAAAATAACCAGGCCAATATCAACGGTAACGGTGGCATTGTGGTTTTGGCCGCGAACACCCGCATAGAAAACAACCATTTAACCGGCAACACCGGCTATGGAATCGAGATAGAGGCCACCCTCGGCGGCACCAATAATATTGTCGTTGGCAATTCGGTGCAGGGCGATGGCGCGAAGGATTATTTCTATAGCACTTCACAAATCGTGGGTCCCATCATGACTAATAATGCGACGGGTATCATTACCAATTCAAACCCGTGGGCCAATTTTCAATTCTAATTAGCCAACCATGAAAATCCTCGCCGGGAATACACTGACATTGGCAGGGACCGCGCGCTGCGCTGTCACCGCCCGTAAAGCGGGCGGAATATGCGCGAAACGGCGTCCGACAATACTCGTTGCGCCGCTACACACGGCGCGGACAGCGCAGCGCGCCGTCCCTACCTGGCTCACAAAAACGCCTCTTTGGCTTCTGGCGCTATCGCTTTCAGGTTTTAGCATTTCCACCCACGCCCAAGGCAGTCTCACTCCGCCGGGAGCACCAGGAGCGACGATGCTGACGCTCTCACAAGTCCAGCCGCGTATCCCCGTGGACACGATCCATACTCCGGGCAACAGCGCGACGGAATATTTAATCACCACACCCGGCTCATATTATTTGACTACAAATATCATCGGCGTGAGCAGTGAAAACGGGATCGAAATTGAGGCCAGCGATGTGACCCTCGATTTGAATGGATTTTCCATGATCGCCCCGGCGGCCGCAAACACCGCAATCCTTATTTTTTCGGGAATCACAAATACGGTCATCCGTAATGGCATCATCAGCGGCTGGAGCAGCCTCAACGATGACATCTTTTCCGAAGCCAACAATGTCACGATCGAAAACATGAGCGTATCCGGGGCGTCTATGGGGATCGCGTGCCTTGGCGCTGGCGGAGTAGTCCGAAGTTGCACGGTAAGCCTCGATGGCACCTACGGTATTTACATCGCCGGTTCGGGTTACCTGGTTTACGGCAATTCTTGTTTCGGAAACAATACGGTGAACGAAGCCAATGGCGGGGCGATATTCATCAATGCTTCGAACAATCGCGTTGAAAACAATTTTGTCATCGGCAGCGGCCCGGCAGGTTTCGGAATTTTGATCAATGGCGGCAATGGCAGTACGAATAATGTTATCGTTCGAAATACCGTCCAGGGAAACGGCGCGAATGATTACTATGTCAATTTCCAGCAGTTAGCCGGACCCCTGGTTACCAATGTCATTTCCGGAATCATTACAAACTCAAACCCATGGGCGAATTTCGCCTTTTAACCCAACAACGATGAAAATCGCCATTTCAATGATCACCGGTTTAACCGGCTTGTGCCTTCAGATCCAGCCGGTCGATGCGCAGGGAACCCTTACACCTCCAGGACCGCCCGGGCCAACCATGCTGACGCTCTCGCAAGTCGCGCCGCGCACACCTATTTCATCGGCGCCCTTCACCATCTATAGTTCCGGTTCTTATTATCTGACCGGCAACCTGTATGTGCCGAACACTACGAATGCTATCACCGTCAACATCGGACAGGTCACAATCGATCTGAATGGATTCGGGATTTTTGGTGAAACCGGCGGCGGTTGCGCCATCTCCGTATCCAACAGCGTCCAAAACCTCGTCGTGCGTAATGGCACAATCGATTATTGGGGAACGGCGATCCAGGGCATGAGCGCCTCCGCCTCGACCTTCGAAAACCTGCGATGTTATCAGATGTTCCAAAATGGTTTGGTGCTTGGGGGCAACAGCATCATTCGCAACTGCGTTGTCGTTGATCCCGGAGAAAGCGGCGGTGGCGCCGGCATCCTGACAGGCGATGGCACGCTCATTACCGGTTGCACGGTGCTCAATGACTACAATCATTACGATAACGGAATACAGGCCGGGCGCGGGTGCGAGATTGATTCCACCATCACCACCTCCAACTATACGGGCATTATCACAAGCGACGGCACAACGATTAAAAATTGCAGCGTCTTTGCAAATTCCGGCAACGGCCTGGAAACCGGTTCGGGATGCACTATTTCCGATTGCAATGCCTGGAAGAACGGCTCGGCAGGATCCGGAATCCCGGCGATGTTGATTGGAGCCGGATGCACAATCACCCGATGCACGGCAGGCCTGAATTCGATCGGTATTTCCGCAGGACTTGGGTCGACTTTCAAAGAGTGTACAGTAGTCAGCAATGCCACCGTCGGACTAAGCGCGGGAGTCGGCTGCACCGTTTCCGATTGTACGGCCAATTATAATACCAACGGCATCGTGGCGAACAGCGAATGCACCATCACGGGGTGCACCGCCAGCGGCAACTCCATTGACGGTATTCAAGCCGCCTTTTCCTGCCTGATTAAAGGCAACACTTGCGCGTCGAACAGCCGTTATGTGATCACGAGTGGCGCGGGCATCCATGTGACCGAAAGTGGCAATCGCATCGAAGGCAACATTCTCAATAGCAATCAATACGGAATCAAAGCCGATGGCATCGAGAATTTCGTTATCGCCAACGTCGTGCGAGGCTCCGGTTCGGACAATTATAATCTGGTTTCCGGGAATATGGTGGACACGATCCTCAACGCGGCATCCAGCGGGGGCGTTCTGGGTTCTACCGGCGGAACGAGCCTGGGAACAACTGACCCTTGGGCGAACTTTTCAATGCCATGAAATTCGCTATTTTAGTTTTTATCGCTTTTGCAGGTATCGTCGAAGCCCAGGGCGGCCTTACGCCTGCCGGCCCCGGCCCCCGGAATGCTCACCCAATAATATGAACACACGAAACTTAATTCTCCTGGCCGTGTGCCTCCAAATACCGGCCGCCCTCCGAGCCACCACCACCATCGACTCAGTCAACCGCTACGCTTACGGCGCGAATATCGGCTGGATGAATTGGGTGGCCGACAGCAACAACGGCGCGGTGATTGGCGATTATGTTTGCTCGGGCTTTATCTATTCCGCGAATGTCGGCTGGATCAACCTCGGCGGCGGCAGCCCCGCCAACGGCATTCAGTATCAAAATCTTGCCACCAACGATTTCGGCGTGAACAACGACGGACTCGGCAATTTGACCGGCTACGCCTGGGGCGCGAACATCGGCTGGATTACGTTTGAGCAGACCTACGGCAAACCGAAAGTGAACCTCGTGACCGGCGCTTTAAGCGGTTACATCTGGAGCGCCAACTGCGGCTGGATCTCTCTGAACAACGCCGAAGCCTATGTCCAAACCGATACCCTGTTCCCCGGACCGCTCGCGCCGAATGGATTGCCAATTCCCTGGCTCTTGACCTGCTTCGGCACGACCAATATCAACGCCAACTCCGACCCGACGGGCAAAGGAATGACGATTGGACAGGATTATGTGGCCGGCACGAACCCGAATAATGTGAACAGCATCTTGAAAATCACAGCGGAAAGTTTTGGACTGGGTGGGACAACTGCGAACCTAACCTGGGAAAGCGAGCCGACGCGGTTATACTACATTTTGGAGAATACCAATGCAGGAACGGCAACATGGAAGTACAGCACTCTCGGATTAATTGCGCCGGCAGCCGGCGCAACCACATCCGCCGGATTTACCGACACAACAAAGCCAACGAGAGTCTATCGCGTCCAGGCTGTCGTGCCTCTATACCCGTAGCCGGCGACGGCACTCTTTGCAAAGTGCTGCCTCTTATTGTGGAAATGACAAATATCAAACTCGCACTCGCCCCGCTGGTTTTGCCGGTGCTTCTGATCTTTAATCCTGGACTCGCAACAGCATTCGGATTCGAAGGCCAAATCACGGCCACAGTCACGCGTAGCGGCGAAATTCAAACCCTGCTCTACACCGTCGGGACAAATCAACTGCGTATCGAGCGTGGTGAAAGCGACCGGCCATATCCCAAAGATATTGTGGATCTCGACACTGGCGGCATCACCCTGTTATTCCCGAATAACAACAGTTACGTGCGCGTGCCGGCCTCGGATAATCAATCCGCAGCGCCGCCGGCATTTCCCGGCATGCCAATGCCCGTCGGCGCAGTTCAACCAATGCAACCTCCCGGTCCAATACCGGCCGCCAGCGGGCCAACAAATCTTGCGGGAATGCCCGCCGTACCACAAATGCCGCCCGGCGTCGGCCCTCAAAGCGGGTCCAGCATTCCAAATATGCCCGCGATGCCAATGATGATGCCGCCGATGCCCATGGAGCAGATGGAACTCAAAGCCACCGGCGACACAACTAATTTATTGGGCTACCCCTGCACCCGCTACGAACTCAGACAGCGTGGCGAGGTCATAGAAATTTGGGCGACGGATAAGCTGCTGCCTTTCCAGCCCTACCTGCAAAACCAGCTGCACCGTTTCAGCCCGCGTCTGCTCGAGGAGCAATGGGGCGGTTTGCTCAAAGCAAAAAAGCTTTTTCCACTGCTGGCTGTGTTGCGATTTGATCGTCCGGCTGCTCCAGGCAACAACGCCGCCCCTGCCCCTGGGCCGGAGCGGTTGCGGTTTGAAGTCACGGCCATCATATCGGAGAAAATTATCGATGCCGCGCTGTTTCAACCGCCGCCGGATTATCAGGAAACCCGGCCATTGCCGTTTTAGCAATCGTTGATGGAAAATACACAATCAAGAATCGAAAATAGAAACGAATCAGATTTATGAAAATAAAAATGCCCGCTCAAATCGCAGGGCTCTCGTTGTTGTTCACTGTTTTCAGCCTTCAACCCTCCACCGCTTTTGCCCAGGGCAGTCTCATTCCTCCGGGCCCGCCCGGCGCGACCATGCTGACACTCTCGCAGGTCCAGCCGCGCACGCCGATTTCCTCGGTGCCGTTCACCATCGCGCAATCCGGTTCATATTACCTCGCGACGAATTTGGTCTGCACGGTGAGCAATGCCATTATCATTGCCGCCAGTGATGTATCGCTGGATTTGAATGGATTTACGATCAGTTCCACCGTTGCCAATGCGGCCAACGGCGGGACGGCGATCCTGTTGAGCCGCGGATTGAATTACATCAGCATCGCCAATGGCTTCATTCAAGGAGGGGTGACCAACAATGGCAGCGGGGTTTATAGCGGCAGCGGCTTTGGAAACGGCATTAGCATCGTGGGCACTTCGCCCGCGAATGTGACGGTTTCGCGCGTCTCGATTTCCGGTTGCCTGAACTTCGGCATCTATTTGGGCCTAGCGAACTCCACGGTCGTGGACTCCTGCACGGCGCGGACGATCGGAGGCACTGGAATTGAAGCGTCCACCATCAAACAAGCATTGGCCTTTGACTGCGGCGATGACGCGATCTTCGGATACCAGGTGTACGATTGCCAGGGCGAATCCAACAGTGGCCTGGGAGTTTTTGCCAACGCTATGGCGCAGAACTGCTACGGCTCCAGCAGCAGCTTCATCGGCGTTGAAGCCTACACCGCGCAGAACTGTATTGGCTATGGCGGTGGAAACAATGCCGGGGTTGATGCGCGTAACACCGCCTTGAATTGTGCCGGCACCAGCAGCGGCGCCGATGGTATCGATGCTTATACTGCCGAAAACTGTTACGGCTCGGGAGCCGGAGCCAACTATGGTATCAATGCCTATACTGCTCAAAACTGCTACGGAACCACTACCAGCGGTTATGGCATTAATGCCGACACCGCCTTGAACTGCTATGGCTACGCCACTGGCAGTGGAGGCAGTGGACTTTCTGCCTTAACCGCTCAAAACTGTTACGGCTACAGCGTCGCCGGCAACTATGGCATTTATGCCAGCGACGTGGCCAGCGGGTGCTACGGATATTGTACCGCCGGCATAGGTATAAATGCCTTCATCGTCAACGTTTGTCACGGAGCCACCTCCACGGGCACGGCCTTTAGCACCACCCATAACGTCAATTCTTATTGATGATCTACCGTGATCATCGCAGGACGGCGCCGCTTACCAGTGGCGTGGCCACCTCTGTGATTAGGCGGGGCGGCACTTCGACTGGCATCCAATCCCCCCGGCAAAACACCCCGCTTCTACCGGCCAAATACATTAAAAATTCTATTGACCCGGGCGCCCTATTGTACTATTTTACTAGTACAATAATTCAATCATGAGCGACACATTGCTTCTGAAAGATTGGAAAATCGAATTTCACTCGGGCATTCCCGTGTACAAACAAATCGCCAACCGGCTCATGGCGGCCATGGCCGACGGCACGTTGAAAACCGGCGATCGTTTGCCAACCATCCGCGAACTGCACGAACGGCTGGAGGTCAACCCGAACACCGTCGCCAAAGCCTATCGTGAATTGACGCTCAAAGGCCTGATCGACGGGCAGCGCGGTTTTGGCTCGTTCGTCAAATTAGATGAAGCCGCCGACGCCCTTCCCCCCGCGAAGAAAAAAGCGAAACTGAAGGAACTTTACCAACGAATGCTGGCCGAAGCCCGTGGCTATGGCTTGAACGAAGAACAAATTCTCTCATTCATCAAACAAAGGAAAACCATATGAATAAAATCAACCGCAGTATCCGCCTGTTAAAAACAGCCTGTCAGATTCTATTCCGCGAAAAGAAATTATTGTTGTTCCCGATCATCGCCACGGGCCTGGCGCTGGTCATCGCGCTGTTCTTCGTCACGCCCATCGCGCTTTATCCCAGCGGGCACTCTTATTTTTCCCTCGCGCACTGGACCACCATTGGCGAACGTATCTCGTACGCCTTTTCACCGACCCCGCCTTCGCCTTCGCAAAATCGGCCCATGGCGATCGGATTATACTCCGGCCTTGCCGGCGGTAGCCGCGTTCTCTTTCAGCATTGGTGGATGACGCTGTCTTTTGCCATTGTCTATTTCACATCAATGTTCCTCGCGACATTTTGCAACGTTGCATTTTATCACGAAATCATGCAGGCATTGAATGGCCGGCCCGTTTCCATTCGGCGCGGATACCAATTTGCCAAAACGCGTTGGCGCGCGGTGTTGATGTGGTCTCTGCTCGCGGGACTCGTCGGATACATCATCCGAACCATTGAACAGCGCGTTGGCTTTTTAGGAAGAATCATCGCCGGTTTCATCGGCTTCGCCTGGAGCGTTTCGTGCATTTTCATCATCCCCACACTCGTGCGCGACACGGAAACAACGAATCCAGTCAAACTCTTGCGCCATTCCGCCGGCACACTCAAACGCACCTGGGGCGAATTCGTTGTCGGCTTTGTCGGCATGAACACGGCCGTGGTTTTCGTCGTCATCCCGATGGTGATATGTCTCGGCATCATCGGTGGTGTCTCGCATCGTTTTTCGCCTTTTATGCCGTTCGTCGTGTTTGGGGTGACGTTCCTGACAATTCTGCCGCTTTCATGGATTAAAAACGTCGTGGATTCCGTCTATCGCTGCGCCCTGTTCATTTATGCGACCGAAGGGGTGATTCCCGGGCCCTTTGACAAGGAACTGCTCGACTCCGCGTGGAAAGTGAAATAAGCCGGAACTGCTCTCTGCTCGGCGTTTAAGGGAGAAGCCCCAACCCGGCTGCTGCCTCCTTCGAAAGAGGTTCCAGTTCCTCAAGTTCTGGAAAGCTCAATCGGCGCGCACATTCTTCATTGTATCGAACATATGCCAATTGGCCTTCGTGAATAACCCAGTGGTCTTCGATTTTAATAAATTTCGGCGGCCAAATGTCTCCCAACCGGCATGCAAACGTCCAATGCTTTTCGCGGTAGATGAGGACCGCCACATCGCCTACCCACTCAAAAAAGCGCACGTCACAACCAAAGAAAGGATTGTACGACTCGATGTCGGCGGACCGATTGGCGCCATCCGCGTCCACCAGATGGATGCGGATTGAAATGTCGATTTTACGGCCGGCTCCATGGGGATGAGGGCCGATATCCTTGCTTCGTGATTCAACATATGCCAGCCTGCTGTGTCCAGAAATCGCAGCGGCAATCAAATCACATTCGTAACCGGTCTCATCGATGAAAACTATTTCCCGTCGCAGGATTCCAGCCGCTTCCTCAACCTTTTCCGCATTCGGCTCACTTCCCGCCGACCACCGCAGAGATATAAACCCGAATTTTCCAGGATTCGGCACTCCATCTTTAAAATTCGGCTCGGGATTTGTCATGTCTAAAACCAACAAACGCTCCGCGGCGGCCAGCCTCCGCGCTGGCAGAATCTTTTCGGCCAACCGGCCGTATCACACAGAGCGGGCTCCCATTATCTGTGACAGTAATGGCCTGGCCCGCACGAGTCAGACGTTTAACCATTAGCGGCTCGCGCAACAAAAAGCGCAGC
>DASXFM010000086.1:0-8468 GCA_036489615.1 Verrucomicrobiia bacterium
AAACTACAATGACGATGTGGTCAGGTCTGATTGGCAAGTCGTGCTTTTGTCGTCGCTTAGAGGCACTAACGCGACCGGCCACTTCCGGCTTCTGACTAACCATTCTTTGTCGCGTGGCCACAAATATCTTGTCTTGGGGTACTATATTGATGGCGATTACGAGGCCTTTGAGGACTATCGCGTCGTTCCACTGAGCCACGATTTTGATGTCAAATCACTTTCCAATAAGCCGCTCAATCAACAGCTTCAGATTCTGTTTCAAGACAGCGTCAAAGAAATGAATCAGGAAATTCAAGATGATGAGGCGGAAAGACAGCGGTTGAAAGAAGCCTTGCGAAATTGAATTATTTGAGTTTCCTCATCAAACTTTTCGCACGACTGATCCAAACCCGGTCACGGCGGCGCTGGAAAGCAGGAGCGTGGATGTCGTCGCCTAATACGTCCTTGAGTTCGGCGCGGGCCAGGTCAGGCTGGTTTTTGGCCATGTAAAGCCCGGCCAGTTGCACTTTGGCGCGCGGATAGGAATGGTTCTGCGTGATGTGCTGCCAATAGAGAATGGCATTATCAGTTTCGCCCAGGGCGCCCAGGGCCTCGGCAAGCGCCATCATGGTGTAACCGTATTCGTGCTCCGGTTTTTCGCGCATGACGCCTTCTAAAATCGGACGCGCTTCGGCGGGCCGTTTCAAGCGAACGATGCACTGGCCAAGGTGCGCGCGGGCATCGATGTCCTTCGGGTCGCGGTCCAGGGCGGCACGATAACATTTTTCCGCCTCGGCGAATTGGCCTCTTTGAAAATAAACGTTGCCGAGTTCGAAATGATGGGCGGCGTTGTCCAGGTGATGAATTTGGGATTGCAGTTCGCGGATGCGTTTTCGGCTTTGCGCGCCGGGCAATTCGAATCCGCTGACGCTCGAAGCCGAAGCGCGGTAGACCATCAGATAGTACCACAAAGCCGCGATACCCCAGCCGATGAAGATGATCACCGCCCAGAGCCATTCCCGGTTGCGCAGGGCGTGGATGAACATCCAAATCTGAAAAACCACGATGCCCAACGACACCGGGTTTTCCAAAAGCCACTGCCAATTCAGGAGTGCGGATGGCAACAAGGCGAACATAGCGCACTTTATTAAGGAGAGTTTCCGGTTTCAAGCTTTCGATTTTTACGAAACAACGGAATCTGTTTCAACAATTCTCCCTCCTCATGAACCGAAGAGAATGAGCCTCGTGCCTCGGCTGCAAAGAGCCCGCCCTCATCCCGGCCGTCTCCCATCCTTCGCTCAGAAGCTACCAAGGAACCCCTAAGGTATAGAAACGAATATTTAAAAACATCGAACGCTGAACATCGAACTTCGAACGCCGAATTGACGGTTCCTTGGTGCAATGAACCTTCAAAAAGGTTGGAGTTTACGGAGGACCAGCTGGGAGAGGGGGAATTATCTGCGGACGGTTCGAAATAACCAGCGACGGAATCGGCCGAACGATGAACCGCAATGCGGATTCCGCTTCAACGCTTTAACTCTTTAACGTTTCAACACCTTCCTACTGGCCCAGCATTTCGTACGGGGCAATGGTGTCTTCACCGACACGGTATCGCGGATGGGCTTTGAGGGAGATGCTGAAGGCAACGCCGTAATCCAGAGGCTGGCCGCCGCCGTTGTCAATCAGGCGAAAAGTCAGCGCGGCGGTCCAGCTGCGCATGTCACGATAGAGGCTGTAATATTGCTCCTGTAATTTGCCCGTCGCGGCATTGAAATAATGCGTGGCGCGCACGCTCCAATTTTCATTCAGCCGGTAAAAAAGCGCGCTGGTGATCACATCGTCGCCGGTGTCAACGAATCCCGGATGCAAATACCAATGGCCAACGGCCCAACTCCAGCGGTCATTGGGGGCAAAGGTCAACTGATGAAAGGCCATGTTCAAGTGATTGTCATTGATGTCGTAGCGCAACACGGATTCGAGAGAAAGCCACGAACGCGGTTTAAAGACGAGATCGGAATAAAGATCGTCGAAGGTCTGTTGCGGTTGCAAAAAGATGCCGTCAGTCTGTCCATTGGGCGTCAGGTTCCAGTCGAGCATCAGGTTCCAATCCAGCAAATTATCGAGCTGGCCGCCGCGCATGGTTTGAAGCGTATTACGAACACCAAATCGGACAACGTTTTCGCTGTCAATGGAATCAATGTCATTGTAATCGGGAAATTCCACCGGGAGGACCATCAAGTTGGGAAGTACCGTGTCGAATTGCGGCAGCTGCCCGGGAGTAAAATTGGGCTGCGGAACAAAAACGTAACTGACCGTCGGTTGAAAGATGTGCCGCAGGCCGCTGACGTCCAGGAGCGAATTGGTCGCATCCCGCCAAAGCCGCGACGCCTTGAACGAGACATCCGCGCCGGTATTCAGGACATAGCGCGTGGCTTCCGAGTTGGTGCCTCCCGGGCCCTGCTCCGGCCCGTACCACGTGACCCGACCGCCCACGCGGGGCGTGACATTGAGCCAGCCAAAGAACGTCTCAGGCAGGAGCAGTTGATGAAAGGTATCAGCGCGCGGCGCGGAAAAATCCAGGGCCGTGAAGTTGGTATTGCCGAAAAGGGTATCGGTGCCCGCAAAATATCGCTGGTAATAACCAATGGAGCTTTGGCTTTCGTAATAGAGCGGTGTGTCAAGAATCTGTTGTCGGAAACCGGTGAGTTGCAGGTCGGGAAGGCGTTCGACCTGATCAAAGAATTCGTTGATGCGCGGGGTAGTCAATGCGTCCAGGCTCCAGTTGTCCCAGTATTTGTTGGCCTCCACAAACGTATTGGGCTGCGGATTTTGCCCGTAATCACTCTGGAAAAAATCGTGCAGGACCAGCTGGTCGCTTTGGTAATTGACCATCGCTTTCGTGTTCAGGTTCGTATAGGGGGTGGCCTGCCAGCCCAGGTAAAAACGCTGACGATCTTTGGGGATAGGCGGAAGATTTTCAAAAGCATTGCTGCTGACGCTTTCTTCCGAATCCATGTCGTGCAAATAATAATACTTCATCTGCGCGTTTCCCCATTGGCCCAGGTGCAGATTCACATCCGGGCCAAGCCCAACTCCGCGCATTTCCCGATAATCCAAATGAAATTTTCCGTTCAAATCATCGCCCAGTTTCCACGTGTAAATTCCGTACAGAAACGGGCCGAACGCGCTGTCGTCCCCGGGCATGACCGTCAGATTGTTGGCGCGAAAGGACAGCGAATGGCGGTAGTAGGGATAATAAAACAATGGAATGCCTTTGACATAAAGGACGGCGTTCCACGCTTCGATGTATTTGCCGGGAACAATTCTCATTCGCTTGGCGCGAAGATAATAATCAGGCCGGCTGACGTTGTCGGTCGTCATATAAACATACTGGGCGCTGTAGGTTTTATTCGTGACGTTGCCGTGAATCATGGCTCCTTCGGCGTAGACGGGAGGTTTGCCGGTCCGAAACCCGCCGCTCTCCATTTGATGGGTTTTCAGATTGTAAATAATGTGATCGCCAATCCACATCTGGCCGCCTTCCTGGATGCGGACGTGACCCTCGGCGATGACCTCGCCGGTTTCGAGGTTATACTTCGCGCTGTCGGCCATGAGCGTGGCGCCGTGGTACTGGAACAATTCATTGGTGGCGTAGTATATGCCCGTGCGAAAGTCATATCCGCCGCTGCCGGGAGGGTAATCGGGAAGAATATCATGAATCGGTGTGGCGAAATATCCCGATTCCTGCGCGTGTGAAATAAAAGGAAAGGCCAAGGCCAATAGTAACCCGAGCGCAATGGCGGAGACTCTTCTCATCAAGCGCGGGCAATTAAACAGAACTAACTGCCACTGCCAAGCTGATTTGCTTCCCAAATCAATGGTAGGGACGGCGCGCTGCGCCGTCACCGCCCGCGCAGAGCGGGCGGAACACGCGCAATAAATCGTCCGACGACATAAGTTGCGCCGCTGGACGCGGCGCGGACACCGCAGCGCGGCGTCCCTACCAAGAATAGCTACAATTGCATCAACATCAAAATAATCATGCCCGCGATGGTCGTGAGCAAGGTCACCGGGATGCCAAATTTCGCGTAGTCCCAGAAGCCCATTTCGACGCGCCGACGCGCGGATTCCATGACAATGATATTGGCGACTGACCCCAAAATGGTGAGATTGCCCGCAAAGGTCGTCACCAGCGCCATGACTTTCCACATCAATTCCGGCTGCGCAAAATTGTGGATCCATTTGCCCGCCACCAGCACGAATGGGACGTTGGAAAAGACATTCGAGCCGATGATGGAAAACCAGGCGAAATTCCAGGCCTGGCTCGCGGCGCTCGCGCCAAAGAGCGGGTCGAGCCGGTGGTAAATGCTGTCCGGCAAGCCAGTTCCATTGAGTCCCTCCACCACGATGAACAGCGCGGCGAAAAAGACCAGTAAATGCCAATCCACCAACTTGAGCACCTCGTGCGTATCCCGCCGTGCCAGCACCATGAGCAAGGCCCCGCCGGCCAGGGCTGTCCAGGACAGGTTGAAGCCCAGGATGAACCCGACAAAAACCAGCGCCACCACAACGAAAGTGAGGACCAATAACCGCGTGTCCGGCTTGCGCGGAGCGGCATCGGGACGTTGCAGAACGGCGGTTGCCAGCGTTTTGCGGAAGCCCACCCGGAGAATGGCATATTCGATCGCCAATCCGGCCACAGCTGCCGGCGTCATTGACAGTGAAAATCGCAGAAACGGAATGTGCGAAAAGTGACCGATAATCATGTTTTGCGGGTTGCCCACGAGCGTGGCCGCGCTGCCCAGGTTTGCGCTCATGGCCAACGCCAGCAAATACGGAGGCAACGGCAATTTGCCGCGCACGATTACCGCCACGACCAACGGCGTCAACATAAGGCAGATGGTATCGTTGACGAGCAGAGCGGACAGGACTCCGGAAACACAAACCAGAGAAAGCAGAAGCGACGCGGCATTTTTGGCGCGAAACAAGATCCAATCCGCCGCCCATTCAAAAAAACCGGCGATCGACAGATACGCCGTGATGAACATCATGCCCATCAACAGGACGAGCGTATCGTAGTCCACCGCGTGATAGGCCTGATCGGGCGTCATGACTCCGCAGGCTACCATGAGAACAGCGCCCAGCAGCGCAGCAGCCGGCCGATTCAAGGGCAGAACCTTAAACTGACGCCCGCTGATGAGCAGATAGGTTACGCAAAAAATTGCGACGGCGATGACTTCCTCGTGGTTAGCGGTCATGATTTCAGCCCTGCCAAAAGTAGCACAGGGAAGGCGTTATTTTGGAACGAAAAATTTGGAGTTTAGAGATACAAACACTTGTCGAAACAAACTCGAAATGATAAAAACCGTCAATCCAAGTCGGGAAATCACAAAAGACTAAAAGAATATGAGCATGGATCTGGCAGTATGGTCAGCGCGGCCTTTCAATTTGCCGGCTGAGTTGCCGCAATCGAGCGCATGGGAGCATGCCGCCAACGAGTTTGCCTTTAGCGGCAAAGGCTGGCATGTGCTGGTTTTGCCCTCCGAAGACGAGCCCGATGAGGAAGTTGTCAGCAAGCTTCCTGACGCTGCGCACGTCGCCTATGTTTCGCTCGAACCGATAGGCGCAGATGCAGCCGGCTATAAGATGCTGGAGACGGTTGTTCGAGATTTGGCCCGCAAAAGCAATGGTGTTTGGGTTGACGCTAATGGAGAGCCCTATCGACATGACGAAGGCAGCTTTTAGCCTTCATCATTTGCCTTTGATCAGAAAAACTTTTCGTCCCTAAACCTGCACGGATTTGAGTTCGGACAGGCTCCAGGGCGTTTCGCCGCATTCTTTCGCAAGATGATTAAATTCCTCGATCTCCGCCTGGGTGAACAATAGACCGCCATGCTTTTTTGAAAGCGCGCCGGAATTGGCTTCGGGTTGACCCGGGAGGATGGCCTTTTCGTTGCCGTGACCCAGAATGTCCGCAATGACGGCTTTGACATTTTGCGTCTGGGTCCGGTTGTTGGCGAAACTGTTGCCGTTGATCGCGTCCGGATGGATGACCTGGAAATAAAACGTGGAGGCGCGCTTTTCATTCGGATCACCGAGGGCCGTGCCACGAATTTGCGGGAGGCCGCCGCCGATGTACGCCGCATACAATTCGTCGATCAACCCCATGCCATAGCCTTTGTGCAGGCCGAAGGGGAGCAGCGCGACGGCTTTGCCCGGATCTGTGGTCGGATTTCCTTCCGCGTCCACGGCCCAGCCGGCGCCAAGGGTTTTGCCTTCACGTTTCATCACCTGGATACGCCCCATCGCGACCGTGGACGTCGCCCAATCAATCACAATCGGAAATCCAATCGCGTCCTGAGTCGGAAATCCCCACGAGTGCGGATTCGTGCCCATGGTCGGAGTTTTTCCGCCAAATGGAACGACCTCAGACGTAGCGGAGGTGCAATTGGTGTAGGCGATGTATCCCTTGAGCGCGACGTCCATGACGTAGCCGCCGCCCCAAAGATAATGGGTCGCATTATCCACACTCACCATTCCCACGCCGTATCGATCCGCCAATTTGATGCACGTGTCCATGGCCTCGAAAGCGACGGCCTGGCCGAGCTTGAAATTGGCGTCCCAGATTTCGGCGGCGGCGAATCGCGACGGCTTTTTGTCGATTTTTGCGCCGGGTTTCCAGCGGCCAACCTTGCTGCCGAAGAGCTCGTCCAAATGCAGTGCCTTGATCCCATTATGGGTGCGGATGCCGTACCAGGAGGCGTTGGAACAGAACCGCGCGCCTGCGGCGGCCTCGTCCGCGGAGTAACCGCGGAACAGGTAGGCCTTTTTAATGAGATCGTCGTGTTTTTCTTTGGGAACAATATGATAGGTTTCAGGCATAAAATTTAGCTGGCTGTGTTTTTTTGCTTTTCGGCAACGGACTTAAATCCGGCTCGACAAATTGTTGCTTTGCTTCCGCGGACATGATGTGGTCTCGGGAATAAAAAAACAATAAGGCTCGCTTCGCGAGGAGCTGCGTGTGCTTGTCAACGAATGCGTCCGAGTTCTCGGCGCAACCGAATTCCGCAAGCGTGCAATGAATCAAATACATCCAGGCCTGCGTCATGGTTTCGTGATAACCACGATCCAGGCCCTCGGGCACATTATGAGCCGCGTTGAACGCCTTGATGCTCGAACGTATTCTCGCAGACGCCGCATCAAACGGATAACGGCAAAGGTAAAGATAAGCCAGTTTCACATGCTCGCGATGATGCATGCTCTCCAACGGCCATGTCCCGGCTTCAAATTGCTGAAGGAATGTATCGTCGTCGGGCATCATTGAGCGACCTTTGCAAATTGTGATAGTCAGGGCCTGGCATCCTGGATTTTATCCGACGCACATGGGACGATTATCTCAAACCATTTCCAATTCAATTTCGGTCAGACCGATAAAATCATTCTTGTCCAGGGTCAGGATTTTTTTAGCGCCCGATTTTTTTGCTGCCACCGCGTGAAACAAATCATGCACTCGACCTCCGCGAATTCCTAATTTGCGCGCCGGTTGTAGAGCCTCAAGCATCTCCGCCGCAGTCAATTCAACAAAATCAAGCCTTGATTCCAGGCTTTTCAAAAAAGCAAATGCATCTTCAGTATCAATGCGAGTCGCCGGGTTTCCCGTGAGCACCGAGAAGACTTCGGCCAATGCGTGAGGTCGAGTCAAACCGCGTTCGCGTTTCAATCGCAATTGGAGTGTCGGTTCCCAAAGCGATTCAATCAGCGCGGATGAATCCCAATAGATTTTCATTGAGCGTCCCGATCCGCTCGTATGGCCGCGCGAATCTGATTACGACTCAATCTCACAGGGCATTTAAATGTCCCATTCCGATTTTTCTTCAATTTGACCACGGGCACCTGCTTTTCAACAAGTTCAACAACGCGTAAGCTGCCATCAGCCTGATAGCTCACATCAAAAGCCGTATTTGGTCGGAATAAATCTGCCGCTGTCAGTCGGCCGCGTGAATCTGCAATCAGTTTCATAATGGGATTATCCCACTTCGTGTCGTCGCTGTCAACGCGCCTCAACCAGCCTTCTTCACAGGTACCTCGGGATTCACCTGGGCAATCGGCTTCTCGCCGTTCATTGCCAGGATGAGGTTCTTGACGCTCGTGGTGGCCTGGCGCACAACACTTTCAAAGGTGCGGGAGGCGACGTGCGGCGTGCAGACGACATTCGGCAATTTCAAAAGCGGATGGTCCGCGGGCGGCGGTTCGTGGTCCAATACATCCGTGCCGTACCCCCCCACCTGCCCGGAATTGAGGGCGGCGACCATGTCGGCGGTGTTCACAATTTCGCCGCGCGCACAGTTCAGGATCAAAACACCTTTTTTCATTTTGCCGATGTTCTTCGCGCTAATCATATCGCGCGTTTCCGGCGTAAGATTCGTGTGCAGAGAAATATAATCCGCTTCCTTGAAAACCTCATCGAGTGAATTGGCGCGGCGGACGCC
>DASXFM010000305.1:0-23832 GCA_036489615.1 Verrucomicrobiia bacterium
TCAATACGCCACTCAGTGTCAAATTATCCAGCGTTATACCCGATGTTTCGTTATTCGTCACCACGGCGGCGGGTAATTGCGCAAGTGATATAACGCCGCTTGATTGCGACACATTGAGATTGGTTAATCCTGCGCCATTGCCATTGATAACGCCGGCAATGAATGTGTTGGTTTGAATTCCGGACGTGCCAATTCGGATTGTACCATCTTCCCCAGTCACGCCGGAATTTCCGATATCAATGTCATTATTTTCGTTGCCTGTAAAATTGAAACCCGCTTGAAATCCGAGCCCGATGTTGCCTGAGCCGTTCTTATTCACAGCAAGCGCCTCAAAGCCAACAGCGGTGTTGTAATTTCCGTTCGTATTTGAATTCAGGGCAGCAGCTCCAGTCGCCGTATTGTCGGAGCCACCCACGTTGCCTGCAAGGGCGCCGAAACCGCCCGCCTCATTATCATCGCCAGTCGTGTTGGAGATCAATGCGTGACCGCCGTCCGCGGTATTTGCGCTGCCATTCGTATTGTTTTCCAGCGCCATGGCGCCATTTGCCGTATTATTGACGCCGATATTATTGTAAATCAGCGCCAAGTAGCCGACTGCCGTATTCTGCGACCCGCTAGTCGTGGAGTTGCCTGCCGGTCCGACAAAGAAATTTCCAACCCCGCCATTAGTATTGCCGATGCTGGTCAATTGCGATGCGTTGACGACGTAACTGCTTATGTTGAGATTGGTCAACCCCGCTCCGTTGCCATTGATGACGCCAGCGATGTAGGCGGCACTCTGAATTCCCGATGTGCCGATTCGGATAACCCCGCTTTCGCCATCGACACCGATGTTGCCGATGTCAATATTGGAGCTTTCATTCCCGGTAAATGCGCTGCCGGCATCGTGACCCAATGCGATGTCATTGTCGCCGCCGAAGCCGTTATTAACACCAAGATTCCCCAACGCACTATCACCAATTGCTGTATCGTAAGAGCCGCTGGTCACATAGGTAAGCGTTTCAAAACCGCAGGCGGTGTTATCGACGCCATTCGAATTATAGTCGAGCGCAAACGCACCGCTGGCTGTGTTTCCGCCGCCCGTTACGTTAGAGTCGAGCGCCTCGAAACCATCGGCGACATTGTCATTTCCGGTTGTATTGAGAGAAAGCGCCTGAGCCCCAACTGCCGTGTTATTGACACCGGTCGTATCGCCGAAAAGCGCCGAATGACCCAGCGCAGTGTCTTGCGACCCGCTTGTGGCGGAATTGCCCGCCGACCCGACAAAGAAATTTCCAACACCGCCATTGATGTTGCCGATGCTGGTCAATTGCGCCGCGCTCACATTGAGATTAGTCAATCCTCCACCGTTACCGTTGAAAGTGCCACCCAAAGTCACATTATTTTCATTGTTGACGACCACGGACTCTGGCAACTGCGTCAACTGCAATGCCCCGGTTATGTTCGCCGCGGAAACTGAATTGGCAGCACCAGCGATCTCGGCCGAGGTCGCGCTGGCGGCATTGCCGGCATTTTCTGAATAGATGGCATAGGGAACCGGCGTAATGGTTTGGCGCGGAGCGAGTTCAGTAAAGGTATTGCTTCCAGTTGGACTGACGCTGATGTCCAGCCAATAACTCGTGTCATTGAAAATACCAGCGCCAAAGTCAATCGTTGTCGCGAATAGGCCGTTGCTCACAGTGACGACCGAATTGGTAATGGGGCCGGCAGCCGTAGCGCCACCGGTGGCACTCGTAAACAAAGAAAATCTCATATCATAGTTACCGTTCGCAGATTGGCCGCCAACGGAAAGAGAGCCGTTGTAGGTGAAAGCCGTGCCTTGAGCAAAGGACGCCGAGGGCATAAGGCCGAGGGACGAAATTATAAACATTCCGAATAGGAGATATTTTGAAGGCATTTTCATGGCGATTTTGGGTTGCGATTCGACTCGAACTGACTGGGTAATTACTAGCTTGGCCAGTGGTACGTTTGTGAAATGGAAATGGTGTCGGCCGTCATCTTGTCCTTGCTGCCTTGTTTTAGAAATCATGCCCCTCCAATAGTTCCTCATGAGAATTATTCGCCGACCCGCAAACAGGGAATTGAAAAGTAAAGCTGCTGCTCGACGAGGCTCGCTGAATGAATGTGTGCACGTTCATACCCTCTAATTCGGGCTCGGCACCCACGGGGTTATGCGAAGTATTTTCACAATCCCCAACAACTATCTTTGATGACGGCGAACAAACCGGAAGTACCCGAGCATTATGCAGGAGAATATCAAATTGATGGCGTTTGTCAATAAAAATAACTTATTCTTTAACAGGTGTTTACATCTGTTAAGTAATTCTTTTTAAACCCGTCGGGCGTGTCGGGACCTTTCGTATTTGATTCAGAACGGTTGGACCAAAATTTGAGAGCGGAGACTCTGGCTATCGATTTGCGCCCCATCCTCCTTCACTCAGAAGTTACGGACGGACAGTCAGAGCATTCGATTTGAGCGGACTCATGTCCGTTGCTACGCACGGAGGACTGGGACACGCTAAAGCGTGGACACCAAGCCGGTGTTCACTGCGAACTCTGTTCAAGCAAAACTGGCGCACCGCCGACTACTTGCGCGTCTGTATTGAGAAAGACGGGCACGAGGCGTGAAGAGCGGGCGGCGGCGCTTACGGTGACGTTCCAGCCATCGAGCGCAAGCGTGGGCGTGTCGCCGTCCAAATCCGAGTTGGCGGCTTCGATGGTGAGGGTTTTGGTTTCGCCCGGGAGCAGGCAGAGGTAATTCTCGCTATAATAAACCGGCAACACTCGCTGGCCGGAGTGGGCCTGGCGCAACTGCAAATGCGCCATCAGCGCGATGGAATGGGTTGGATTGTGAACCCGCACATCGAGCAAACAGTTGCCATCTTTCGTTTCCGCTTTCGCGCGAATTTCCAGCGGCACGACGGGCAATTCATTCAGGGCCCGGAAATTGTCCGGCTGGTTGGTTTCCGACCGCCAATAGAAATTATCTGAGACAAGGCGATTACGCGCGTCGCGAAGTTCCAATTTAACGAAATGAACGGCGGAAAGATTCTCAGGAAATTTAATTTCTCCGGCATCTGTCGCGGCGGACGGCGCGGCGACCAGTGTGTCGGTGTGCTTATATTTCAAACTTCCGTCCAGATCATAAACCATGACCCGGGCGTTTAGGCGTTTCAATGTTTCAGGAGTATTGTTAACGACCATGACGTGCCAGTTGTTCTGGTTCATTTGGATGTGGACCGGCTCGCAGGCTTTGCGCACCGCAAAGAGCGAGGCGTTCGGCTCCAAATCGTGACTGTAGAGCTGCCAGACGAAACTCGGTTGCGCGGGATTGCTCATCCAAGTGATCACTCCGGTGACCGGATGGAACAAGTGGGTGAGCCGGCCTTCATACATGGCGCGAAACGCCTCGTAATTGGCCAGTTGTGATTTGCGGACAAAATCGGCAAGGCTTGAGATCGGTCCGTAACGGCTGCTTAAAATGGCGGGATAACGATTGCCCTGCTGCGCGCCTTTGCAGAAATCGTGCTCGGCCCAATCGTCATTGATGACATTCCAATCGTTGGACGGCATCATGGCATGGATGGCTTCCAGCGTGGGAACGGACATGGAACCGATTTCGGTTTTGAAGGCTTCTTTCCTGGGATACGCATAATACTCCTCCGGAGTGCGCCAGCGATAAGGTCCGCCGGACATCACCCCGCGCCCGGATGTGGAACTGGGCTGATAGAGCCGGTTCGGATCCAGTTCGTTAATGAGCTGCTGAATGCCATCGCCAATCGCCGGCGGCGGATTGCCTTCGTTTCTGGCGCACCAAAGCGCAATGCAGGGATGCTGGCGAAAGCGCAGGATTTTCTCACCGACGTTGGCCAGATAGAGGGCCGCATCGTCAGGGTTCGGACCATCAGCGGGGTTGGGCTGAAAAAATTCGTCCCAGACGAGAATTCCGTATTTGTCGCACATCTCATAAAAATCTTCGCTGGTACTCTGCCCCACCCAATTGCGAATGATCGTGTAATTCGCCAGTTGATGCATTCGAATCATGGCGTCCAGTCGAGCGCGCGGGATACGTTTCATGGCTTCGTCCATGCCCCAATCCCCGCCTTTGGCGACTACCGGAACGCCGTTGACGGACAATGTGAGGTTATCCGAGCCGGGAACCGAATAGGAAATCTTTCTCACCCCAAAGGAAATGTCCCTGGCGTCTGAAGCGACGCCGTTTTCGGAAAAACGAAGATGCAGGTTATAGAGGTTCTGCGGTCCGTAACCGTTCGGCCACCACAGCCGTGGATCTTTTAGATGCAACGACCGGATTGTCGCCGACGAAAGGACGATGGCGCGTGTTTCGCCCGGATTGAGAGAGACGTTTTGTACAAATTGAATGCCATCATCGCCCAAGCCCGTCAGCACGCCGGACTGCGGCGCGTCCGTCACGTTGTGGAGGGTGGCCTGGACGGTCAGGTCCGCCGAATCCGTGCGAGGAAGCGGTAAATCGGACGTGACGTAAGGATCCTGCAGAATCACGGGGCCCGTCGCCGAAAGGTTTACGTTTTGCCAGATACCGATGTTTCGATCTCGAATCGTAGGAATCCAATCCCAGCCAATGCTGCAGAGAAAAGTCGGACCGTCCATCGCGGTGATTCCGCCATTGCGTCCTACGCCAGTCGCGATGCTCTTTTGATGCGGCAGGCCCGGATGCGGTTCGGGCAAAATATGGACCGCGATGGCCGCCGGCTGCCCTGCCACTAAGTTCGTCGTAACATCGAAAATGCCGCGCGCGAAGGCGCCCCGGATTGTGCCTACAGAATTACCATTGACCCAGACTTCGGCGGCGTAGTTGATGCCGTCGAAATTGAGCCAGATATGCCTGCCGCTGAAGGATTGAGGAATGTTCAACGTTGTCCGATACCACCAGGAAGCGCTGCTGAGGGTATCGGGAATTTCCAGATTGTTGGTCCCAAATAGAGGTTCGGGATAGATGCCATCGTTCACCAGGCTCGTCAGGACCGTTCCCGGAACTGTCGCCAACAACCAGCCCACGGCCGGATAATTGAGTTTAGAAATGGCCTCACCCGTATCCGGGACTTTGGCGGCATCCTGCAATGCCCAGCCGGAGGTCAATTGAATTGGCTCCCTCGGGTCCGTCGATGCCGCCCGGACAGAGAAAGCTAACAATACAGATAGGATAAAGCAGAACTGGAATAATTTCATTTTGTTCATTTGGAATGTTGTTGTTCGGCGACCGCAACGGCCACATACGAGTCGGCGCAGCCATAATACAGCAGCCATTTTCCATGAAAGGCCACCAGGCCTTCCAGAAAAGTAGTTCCTGCCACGTATTGGCCCGTACGCTCGAAGTCGCGTTCAGGCTTATAGAATGGGGTATCGGTTCGTTGGATCAATTTAGTCGGATCGGTTAGGTCAAACAACGCCTGGCCGCCTGAATACGCGCCGGCCGCGAGAGAGGTATCCCCATCCTGTGACCCATTTCTGCCATTGTAGATTAAGATTATTCCTTTATCGGTGAGAATGGCAGGCGGCCCCGCCTCGACGAGGGCGCTATCGAATTTATTGGGGCGTGTCCTCAAAACCACGGGACCCGGATTCCAATCCAAAAGATTGTCCGAGGATGCCAGGCGAATCTCCCCTTCCCCCCAGTACATCCAATATTTTCCCTGATATTTCGCAGCCATCAGCCGCCCATTTACGAGATGGGTAAGAATCGCCCCGGATTTGCAATAGCGATTGGCTAAATCGCCGCCCAATTTTTCGAAAGCAGGCCCGTGTTTGACCCAATGAATTAAATCATCCGACGTCGCCACCCCGAGACGGGCCAGACGACTTTCGCCTTCACGGCGATATTCGGTGTACGTCATGACATACGTTCCATCTTCGAGCTCGACTGCGCGCGGATCTTCGCATCCGCCGGTCCATTCATTGGCTTTTTGATTGTCGTCTGCAGGAAATAAAACCGGCGCAGATCGGCAAGTGAAATGCAGGCCATCGTTGCTTTCGGCCAAACCGATACGCGACGTGTGTCCGCCGATGGCCATGGCGCCGCTGGCATCTTCGGCGCGAAACAGAACACAGACTTTACCATCCTTGAGGACGGCAGCCGGATTGAAAGTATGCAAGGCCGCCCATTGAACGGAACCGTTGTTCATCGGACAATCGAACACCAGATTGGTATTCGGCTTGATGATCGGGTCAACACCGTCCGGGCGGAGAAATGGTCCCAGTGCCCAGGTCTGCGCGGTTCCGTTTTCAGCAGCCATGGCGGCACAACTAACGAAAAGCGCCATTATCGATTTTAAGATCCTCATATCCTTGATGTTCTTGATGCGATTATGGCAGTTTCGGTTCGTAAAAGCAGGAGAATCTTCATTGTTGAACCCGATAAAACCGTTCGATATTCGTTGAAGTCACGACGAAAGGCGAAACTGCGGTGTTATTAGTGACCCACGGCCCATTTAAGCCCGACGCTTGCAGAAGCGTCCCAGCACCGTTCCAGGTAGCATCCCAGGTCACGGCCGCCTGATTATGATTGGTCGGAGCAATTTGGAGGTTTAACAACTGGCTGGCGGTCCAGGGATTCCAGGTTGCGTTATTATTAAAAGCGGAGCCGGAACCGGATTGGACGTAAACGAGCGAATTGTTTCGCACGATATAACTGCCAGGTGAGCTAAACGATTCAAACGAATCGCCAGCGCCGTTTGCCAGGCCGGGCTGCAGATAGAAGGTCGCGTCTGCGTTGATTGTGCCTCCGGTATCCCATTCAGTCATCTCCAGTTGCCTGCTGCTGTCACTCAGCCGCAAATATTCGCTGGGCGTGTCAACCGATTCAAACGAAACGGCGTTCGCGGCCTTATCCGCCAGGCCCGGAACCATGAGAAACTGCGACGTTTTATTCGTCCAAGCACCATTAAAGAGCTGCCCCACACCATTTGTATGGAAGAGGTAATATCCCGGAACACTGCCAGATTCCCATCGGGTGACCGTGCCGCCCCCGGTCATCGTCACGGGCTTGATGGTTCCGTCCGGATTGTAGCTGAAGGAATCGAGCCCGACATGGCGCGCCGAGTAAACACTGTCCCAATAGTGATAGCAGATATACCAGGTGTCGGTATTCGACACTTGCAGGAAGGCATGACTGCCCGGGCCTTTATGGAGGCTGTCCGAAGTGAGAATCCGTCCCCGGTAGGTCCACGGGCCCAACGGCGAACTTGCGGTGGCATACTGCACATTATAGGTGTTGGTTTCCCAACTGCCATTGGAATAGGAGATGTAGTAGAGGCCGTTGCGTTTGCTCATGAACGAGGCTTCCGTGTAATTCAAGGGAGTGACGACGCTGAGTGAGCCGGTAAACGAAGTCATATTATTCGTATTCAATTGCTGGATCCCGAGGTTGGCTCCCCCGCTCCCGCCAAAATAAAGGTAAGCTTTTCCGTCGGTGTCAATAAAGACCATCGGGTCGATGGTTTCGATATGCGGAGAACTGGTTTGGCTGCTGACCAGCGGTGCGCCGCTATCGGTAAATGGCCCGGATGGCGAGGGGCCGACCGCCACGCCAATCCGGCTGTATTGCCATCCCGCCGCACCGCCCACAGCGTAATAGTAATAATAGTTGCCGTTGAAATAAACGACACAGGGCGCCCAACCGTAGCCGTTGGTGGCCCAACTGGCTTGCGAAAGGTTGAAAACCTGGCCCTGATCAACCCAATCAACGAGATTGCTGGATGAGAACGCATGAAAAGATTTCGTATCATCCGAAGTCGGGTAAATCCAATATTGTCCCGCGAAATAACCAATAAAGGGGTCGGCATGGTCGCCCGGAAGAATCGGGTTTCGGATCACCAGCAGGTTCGAAATCGTAAGCGATACACTGGAGGAACCGGACAGGCCGTTGTTGTCAGTGACGGTGGCCGTCAACGTGTGGTTGCCGGCACAGGCACCGGTACCGACAATCAGAGTATTGGTCCAGACATTCGCGGTGGCTTCATCCAATACCATTGCCACCGACGAGCCGGCGCCGATGTTGTCGGCGTCCAAAGTGACGTTCGTCACGGAGCCGCTCCCGTTGGTCGTCGTGACACTCACGAAAGTGCTTTGGCCCGGCGCGAGCGACATTGGTGAAGCGGTTGTGGCACACGTCGGAGGAAGAAGAACGTTATAATGCAAAACGACGGCGTTACCGCTTGAAACGACGGTGTAATGGGATGCGTTTGCCGGCGGAGTCCCGAGGAAAACCGGCGTTGCAGCACAAGCGCCGGTGATTCCATTCGTGGCATAGAACAATGTGTAATCAGCAGTATCCAGGTCTGCTGCTCCTCCGGTGGCATTGATATAGATACTGCTTTGATTACACGTCAACACACCGCCCACCAGCGTCAGGCCGTTCGCACCGACTGCCGACGTGCTCAAGTCAAAGAGATTGGCAGAACTATTGCCCACGGTGAGGTTGTCCGAAACCGTCAAAATTCCGGCCCCATTATTCCCGGGAAAAAGAGTCGAGTCCGGACTCATGGCGATGCTGCCATTTACCTGACCGGCGCCATTCAATGTCGTGCCGGAAGCCATCGTCAACGCAGGACCGCTCAATCCACTCAAATCAAGCGTGGCGCCACTGGCGGCGATGTTAATGGAACTGGCCAGGCTGCCACTGCCGTTCACGGCCAATGTTCCATTGCTGATGGTAGTGACGCCAGAAAATGTATTGTTTCCCGATAAGGTAAGCGTGCCTATGCCTGCTTTTATCAAACTGCCATTGCCCGTCAAAGTACCGCTGAAGGCGCTGCTGGTATTATTACCACCCACGCACAAGGTGACGGCGTTGCCCGATGTGTCGGAAAGCGCCTGCAAAGAAGTGCCGGACAGTCCGCCCACATTGAAAGCGGCGGAATTCACGGCATTGGAAAAGGAGACTGGATTGAACGCGGCGGCCACCAGATTGAGGGTCGCATTGCTCAGCGCATTCAGGTTGTTCAGTTGCAGAATGCGATGAACCGCACTTGCCACGACGCTGTTGTTGGCATTGGTAACGGTGATGGTGCCACCGTAAGGATTGGCGGCGCTTAATTTTACTACGCCAGTATCGCCCCCCGAATTGACGTTGGCGCCGGACACCTGCAAGGCGGCGCTGCCGCTGACGGGTGCGATGATATTGAGCGTTTCAAAATTTACGCTACCACTGCTGGGGGCGCCAAACGCGCCGAGAAAGGATGGAGCGTTGACTGAAATAGTTCCACCGATGACGCAGACGGAAGAGTCGTTATTGGCGCCCGCCTGGTCTATGAGTCCGCCATTTAAAATATAGTTGGCGGCATTGTTTGCCAGGGTCGTATTGCCGGCGATATTATCGCCGACCTTGCAGAGGAAGCGGCCGCCAGAATCAATCGAAAGCGAATCACCACCAAAAATATTGGTCGATCCGGTGGTGACATTGTTTACCGATCGAATCACAAGCGCACCCGTTAAATAGCTATTCCCGTGCGAAGGCAGACCCGTGGGATTCCAGTTGGTCGAGCCGGTAAAGCTCGTGGTGTTGGCGGCGTCATTCGCCCGAAGCGTTACCGTGGCAGCCGGAGAGGCAACAACTCCCATGAAAGCCGACAAGACACCGATAACACAGAATATTCCCGGCCATGTGGCTCTAAAGCGGGTTCTGCCCATTTCATTTCCACGCATAGCAGCCGGCGACGATTCAATATTGTGTTTGGGCAGACCTGAGAGGTTAATAGGGAAATTTCAGGACCGACTGAGCCACTGGCGAGGTCATATTTTTTGGCAGGTCAGCCTGGTAGGCATAGAGCACCCAGCTTTGCGATCCGCCGGAAAAATTCCAGGACGTAAGAAAGATCAGCTTCTCCGCCTTTTCCCAACTGACAGAGCCGTCGCAAAAGACTTCATTGGCGCCATCCGGGAATTGCTGTCCCCTGCGCACATGCGGAACGTCGCCGGCCAGGCCGTTCCACGACCACGGGTTTGGCGTATGCTCGGTTGACTTCGCGACGCCGTCACACGCCAGCGCCCAGGTCGCTTTGGCAGTGGTCGTCTTCATGGGGCTGTAAGACGGACCGGAATAGTCATAATTTTGCCACTCGTAGACCCCGCCGAAATATTGATAGGTAATGCTCCATTGAGCAAGCTGCGTGCTCGTGCCGACCGGGGGAGCATGCGTCAAGTTGTCCCTCATGGAAGGACAACTCCAGACAGCGGAACCATTGGTTCCGAGAAGTAAATCCATGTCCTGGGCTCCATTTCCACCGGGAATGGTCAAGGCACACTGGTTATACGGTCCGGGGTCGTTAGCCGGGTATCCAGGACCTTTGTCATTGCGCGCCGCGAGAAAATAATCGCTGTTATCACCGGCATACATGATTGCGCCCATCCCAATTTGCCGGAGATTATTCTCGCAAGCGGATTTTTTTGCCTGTTCCTGAGCACTCTGCAGCACCGGCAAAAGGATGGCGGCCAGAATTGCGATGATGGCAATCACAACCAGCAGTTCGATGAGCGTAAAACCCGTCTCGCTTTCGCACTTTGTCGACCGGCCCGCATTCAGCAATGGACGCGCAATTATTCTTTTCTTCGCTGTAAACATGTACTTCGGAATAATTCTTATAATTTGTGATCTATATGGACTCCCTCCGAATCACGGTTCTTCAAGGATATAAAAATCCCTGGCATTGGCGGGATTGACGATGTTGGTCGTCAGGTTGAGATCGCCGCTATTGTCAAATGTGTTGGTCAACACCGGGGTCCACTGGCTGATTGGCAAGCTCAGGTTCGTGCTTTGCAGCAATGTCCACGCGCCCCCATCAGCGCCATTGGTTGCCGTAATGGTCAGTGATGTCCCGCTGAATTTGACGCCCGTAATGTGCGGCGAGGATAATGATAAAAGCGCCGCGCTGACTTCCGGAGAATCGCCCGTTTGTGTGCTGCTGCCATTGACAGCCGTGACTTCATAGTAATAAGTCACGCCACTCGCCACCGTCGAGTCGACGTAGCCGGCGCTGGTAACGCCGCCAGCCAGCAGCGTTTCCCCGCCGGAGGTCGTGCCGCGATAGACATCGTAAGTCACCGCGCCGGAAATGGCGGTCCATGACAAGGTAATTTGCGACGTCCCCGGTGTCGCGCTGACGATGACGGGCGCCGTAAAGCCGATCGTCAGCGAGCCAGTGCCGTTGAATGTTCCGCCGTCGCCGAGCGCGTTCAGCGCGGATGCAGTGTAGGTGCCGGGCGAAACATCAAAGCCGGCATCGCTAAAGCTCTGCACGCTCACCGGCTCGTCCAAATTCAAAACCCCTTCCGGGTTGACCAGGGCCAGCGCCATGTTGGGCATGCCCGGCACGGAATTGCTTAGCTCAACGACGCCGCCGCAATAAAGATTTCCGATATCCAGCGTACCACTGAAACCGCTCCAATCGCCCGTCAGCAAGTTGGTGTTATCGATGGTGAAAGTTCCAGCGGAACTGGACATCACATAAATATTGCTCACGCCAACCACTGTTGAAGCGATATTGAATGTCCCGGCAGCCTGTTCGTCATCAGCCAAATATGAATCCGTGAGGTTGGATATGCTGCCTGACAACGTGGTCACTCCGTTGGCTGAGGTGCTGGGCGCCAGGCGAAACATGGGGTATCCAAATGCGCTGAGCGCGGGAATATTGGGGAAGACCAGATTGACATTCATGACGGCTCCAACCAGGTCCTTTACCAGAATCTCACCCGGCGTAACGGCCAGGCTGGTCCCCAAAAATGTATCATTGGCGCTTACCGCCGCCGTTCGAAGGGCCGCGCCCCCGAAGCCAACACCATAATAAGTGAACGGCGTGGTATTGTTGGTGGCACCCATAATATATTCGATGCCATTGTTGGTCGGAACAGCGCCGCCGGCCCATTGGCTGCCTTGATCCCAGGTTGAACCAAAGGTTCCGCCACTGGAAACTTCCGAAATGAATCCGGCGGTGACGCCGGCTTCGGTCGAATCGGTGCTTTGGCCGCCGGTGCTTACTGCCGTAACCTCGTAATAATAGGTCGTCCCTCTGACTACACTATTGTCAACGTAGTTGGTGCCGCTGACGCTGCCGGCCAGAAGCGCTTCGCGGCCGGAACTCGTGCCCCGATACACATTGTAACTGGTCGCGCCGGCGCTGGCTGTCCAGGACAGGGTAATTTGCTGGGTGGCCGTGGAGAACGCACTTAAGTTTGTCGGCACCAAAGGCGCAACAATTGCCGTGATACTAATTTCAGAGGAATCGCTCGTTTGCGCGCTGCTACCATTGACGGCCGTGACCTCATAGTAATAAGTCACACCGTTAGCCACCGCCGAGTCGACGTAGCTGGCACTGGTGAGGCCGCTGGCCAGCAGGGTTTCGCCGCCGGAGCTGGTACCGCGATAGATATTGTAAGTCACCGCGCCGGAAATCGCTGTCCACGACAAATTCACATGGCCCAGCGATGTCGTCGCGCTGACGAAGACAGGCGCCACAAAGCCAATCGTCAGCGAGCCAGTGCCACTGAATGTTCCGCCGTCGCCGAGCGCGTTCAAGGCGGGCGCCGTGTACGTGCCCGGTGAGACATCGAAGCCGGCGTCATTAAAGCTTTGAACGCTCACGGGCTCATCCAAATTCAACACCCCTTCCGGGTTGACCAATGCCAGCGCCATATTGGGCATGCCCGGCACTGAATTGCTTAATTCCACGACACCGCCGCAGAAGAGATTTCCGATATTCAACGTGCCGCTGAACCCGCTCCAATCGCCCGTCAGCAAATTGGTGTTATCGACGGTGAAGGTTCCACCGAAGCTGGACATCAAAAATATATTGCTCACGCCGACCACCGTGGAAGCGATCTTGAACGTGTTAGCCGCTTGTTCGTCGTCCGCCAAATATGAATCCGTGAAGTTGGTAATCGTACCCGAAAATGTGGTGACTCCGTTGCCTGAGGTGCTGGGCGCCAGGCGAACCATCGGATACCCCGATCCACTGAAGGCAGAATAGTTGGTAAAGATCAGATTCACGTTGATGACGGATCCAACCAGGTTTTTCATCAGTAGCAGGCCCGGAGTAATGGTCAGGGAGCCGCCAAGGAAGGTATCGTTCGTGCTGCCCGCCGCGGTTCGCAACAGCGCGCCTCCGACGTTAACACCGTAATACATATTCGGAGAGGTGTTGTTTGTCGCGGCCATCACGTAGCTGACACCGGGAATTGGAGGAAGATTATTCGACCATTGGCCGGCTTGATTCCACCAGGTATTCACCAGGCCACCGGACGCTACCTCAGAAACATATTGCCCGGCGCTGGTTTCAGATGAATCGGCGCTCTGGCCACCCGTGCCCACCGCCGTCACCTCATAATAATACGTGGTGCCGTTGACCACACTATTGTCCACATAGCTTGTGCCGCTGATGCCGCTGGTGAGCAACGTCTCGCCGCCCGAGGTCGTGCCCCGGTAGACATCGTAGCTCGTCGCGCCAAAAGTGCCCGTCCAGGACAGTGTGATCTGCCCGCTGGCCGTGATCTGCGCGCCAAGACCGGTTGGGGCGGCAGGCGCGCCGCTCGGTGTTGCGTTGGTTTGAACCGAAAAGGCGCTACTGCCGCTAATGTTTGTCCCATAAACCACATAATAATACGTGGTCCCGCTCAACACGCTCGTGTCGATATAATTTGTGTCGTCAATTCCGTTGAAAAAGTTGGTCACAGTGTATGTGCCGCTCGCGGTTCCTCGTAACAGGTAGTAGCCCGTCGCCGAGGGGGTGGCGTTCCAGAATAAATTAATCTGCGCCGGATTCCCTGTGGTCACACTGGCCCACGTCGGCACGGGGGGCGGACCTACTGGCGTTGCGCTCAATTCGGTCGAATTGGGGCTTTGATCGCTGCTGGAGTCCACCGCCACGACATCATAATAGTAGGTCGGACCGTTCACCACGCTGGTATCATTGTAGCTGGTAGCGCTGACACCACTGGCCAGCAGCGTTTCCCCGCCGGAACTGGTGCCCCGAAACACGTCATAACTCACTGCGGTCGAAACCGGGAGCCATGAAAGGGACACATGTCCGTTGCCGGGTTTCGCTGAGAAATATTGAGGGCCGCCGGCAAAGGCCAACGAGACCGTTACGAGTTGAACTCCATTATAATCGCCTTCAGTCGTGCGTACGGTGTTTGGCGCATAGGTAAAGGTGATCGTGCCGCCGGATGTTGAAACAACAATGTTTGAAAATACCGTGTAGTCGTTGTTTAAGGTGAAGACGCTGTCGCCGGCATTGGTAATGGTCTGGCTCCCATAAGATGTCGCCCCCACCGAGACACTGAAGAGAGTGCTATCGGAATTATATCCGGCATTTTTGCCGTAAAGGTACAGGTTATAAGTGCCTTGAGGAACATTATTAAGCGTATCGGTGACCAGCGAAGGCGTCCCGCTGGATTTGGCATACAGGTACGGGGATTCCAAATTAGTGATTCCAACAAAGTGTGTGCTGCCGTGTTCGTAGCTATTCCCCGGGACATTGTTGTCCGACACCGTGATCGGACTGGCCGTCGCGCCGTCGGAATTGGTTCCGGCGCCGGTCGTGCCTCCAATCGCATAAGGATTCCAAAAATTGTTGCCGGGATCAGAGTAGCCTCCCTGCCCGACATAATTCGTTGCGATTTGAGCGCTGGCATTGCCAATCAAATGTTCGTTGGCGCCAGCAAAAAATCCGGGCACATCGTAGTTGATTGCGCAAACTTGAGCGGCGCAGTTACCCCCGGTGAAAAATAATGCGAAAATAGCGACCAGGCCTGCCAGGTTGATCAGGTTCGTGGGATATTTCATGTTGATTTGAGCGTTTCGGGGTTGGCGATCAGAATTTTTTTCCGCTGAGGTTGGGCGCATGCCGGCGAGCATTGAGTTTATCCAGCTTGAACGGTTATTTTGGAGTTTCATTCGATTGGATGGCGCGGCAGACATGGGTTAATTGCACCCAAACTATCGCAGAAGGGTTTATACCCCGACAGTCGTATGAATATACTAATGCAATAATCCCCAATAAAAGCGGCTAAATTGCACAGGAAATCCTGTTTTTCACAGACAAAAAGACCATTGAAGACCTGCAAGGCAAATGCCTGCAGCAGGGTCGCCCACAAGGGCGACAATACGATTTTCCGCCCGGCCTTCCTTATGGAAAGGAAATGCGGTCAATGACCACTCCGGGATCAACTGCTTGAATTCTTAAGGTGTGTTTGCCAGGCTCGACACCAGTGAGCGGCACGCGGGCCCGTACATAATTATCCTGGACCGCCCGGCTTCGAATCGGACCATTTTCGCTTTCAGTTCCATCTGAACCTGGCACTTCAATTTCATATGGACGATTGTCGTCCACCTTAACGCTCACTCGAAGTTTCATCCCCGGATAGATTCGAAACGTGGGTAAAAAATCAATGAGAGCGTCGCTTCCCGGCGATTTTTTGTCGAAAACATATTCCAATACCGGTGAGCCGGAATTGGTATCGTTAAAAGCGGAGGACAATCCAGCAGGTTGAAGCGATACCGCGCGCCCGCTGCAGCCCAATCCGTCGACCACGACCCAGGAGGCGTCCCGTCCAGGCACCGCTTTATCGAATGAAGCGGCGTCACGCCATATTCGGCCATCAGCCGAACCTTTAGCCGTTTTATGTCCGGATGCGTTGTCGCCCCACGGCCATCGCACCTCACTATTCCACTCAGCGAGGTTTTTCCCCGTAACCAGGCCCGGCATAATGCGATTCCATTTTCCACCGGCGATTTGGGTATTATAATTTTTAACATCCGAATCCAGCATGCTGCGATACTTTTCGATTTCTCCGTTCCCCGTGATCTCGCCAGCTCCCAATTGGATTTGCCGATCCACCATGAAAATCAGTCCAGTCAATGCAAGCACGCGGGCTGGAAAGCCGGCCAACTCCGTGTAGGCGTCGCGGAAATTGGCTGGCAGGCTTTTCGAAAGAATCTGGTCTTGGGCCAGCAGATTATTATAATCATTCGCCAATCCGTTCGCCTCTCCACCGCTCAACGAAAGCGCCCATGACCGGCACATCAATTCCGGCTTGTGAATTGTTCCCAATCGATAAAAATCCATCAAAAATTCCGTCAAAGGACGGGAATAGGCCTCGCCGAAATTCGAACGCGCAAAATTTTGCAGAAACTCCCGCTGGGTATCGGTACCGCCGGCATCCGGGCTCCATGCCAGTCTCGAAAAATAATCGATCCCCATTTCCATCGGCTTAATATCGCCCACATTGATGACCCACAGCGTTCGCGCGTCGTTGTCCCATGCCTTATGCAATTCCTCCCACATTAAGGCCGGAGGCGTCGTATTAATCCACGTATAGGAATGCGGTCGTCCATAATACGAAAGATGCCAATAGACACCGGAGCCGCCGGGACGCTTGCGTTCTTCCAGATTGCTCAGTCGCCGAATATAGCCAAAATTATCATCCACCCAAACCAGCGTGACATCATCAGGCACATTCAAGCCCGCGTCATAGATGGGCAATACTTCCTTATAGGGAATGAAGCATTGCGCGACCGACCCCCACTGCGACGTGACGTATTGGTTAAGCAACGAGCGTTGGTCATGGATGACTTGATCCATCAAGGCGATTTTCTCCGGCATTTTCGTAGGCGGTTCCTCCATTGGCTTATCGTGTATGCCGCGTATGCCCAGCGTCCAGACTGCTTCCTCGGAGCTGCGGGCTTTTACATTGTCTTCCCAATACCCGTGAATCGTCTCGCGATTAAGGCTGTAGTTCCATGGCCCGCTCTTCGAACTGTTCCAATGAACATTGTTGCACAACATGGGCTCGCAATGCGATGAGCCGGCAACGATCCCGAATTCGTCGGCCAGAATCGGATTTTGCGGGACAGATCCGAATTCCGCGCTGCAAGGGTGCATCGCCGGCCAAAGATAGTTGAGCCTGAGACGGAGCATCAGTTCAAAGACCCTGGCATAAGTCTTTGGGCCAATGTTATTGAATTTCGGGTCGAAGGTTTTCGCAGCCCATGGGTTCAGCCCCCAGTCCTCATCGTTTATAAAAATACCGCGGTATTTGACGGCGGGAAAATCCACTGAAGGCTCAGCAAGGCTTATGGCCAGACGATCATGGTGGATTGCCGGAACATCGGCCCACCAATACCAGGGTGAGACGCCAATCGCCTCAGACAGTTTCATCAGTCCATACGCGGTTCCCCTCCGATCATTGCCCACAATCACCAACGCCCGATCCACCCCTAGGAACGGCTTTTCAACGATTTGCATCAGCGTGGCCTCCCATTTATTGTCAATTTTGTCGAGGTCTTTAAGCATACCCGCGCCGGCCATCTTCCCGATAATCGCGCTGTGGCCAAGCGTCCCGACAACGATCATTTCCCTGCCGGTCGCTCCCTGGGTCGCCATTGGACGGAACCCGCACACCCGTTGAACGTCATCGGCAAAAAGATTTGCGGCGACCTGCACAACGGGAAAATCGTTAGTATCAATCAGTACCAATGGAACGTTTTGGCGGCCGCCAATCAAAATGGAATTCGGGTCATCGGTCGGGGAAAAAGAGACGCTCAAATCTGAAGCGTCCGAGGAGCTGGCCAACCCCACCATCAGCCCGCACAGGGTGATAAGTTTCTGAAAGAAAATCTGCCGTTGCCGGATTTTAAAAGGAAAATGATTCACCATAAATTGGCGGATTAAATGCCGTCAGGCTGCGTGCGTGCCCATCGTTCGAACGTAACTGTCCCCACAAATTCTCAAAAGGTTGCCCGGACGTCGTGTCGTTGGTTCATACGACTATATTTCCGAAACACCACGGACGATAATTTGGCAAGCGTAAATATCTATGGGTTCCCCGGACTTTACGCTTTGCAGTCAACTGGAAATGAACCCGTTGAGATTTTTTTACTATAATAATGATCGGGAAGACAATCAACAGGCTGGCGATAATATTGTGGGTAATGTCTATGCTGTCCGCAATCAACCGCGGGTATGGTCAGCCCAACAATCCCCTGGACATCATCCAGGCCGGGCAATTTGACAGCAAGTCCCACGACATCAGGCTGGAAGCCTGCTCGCTCGGTGGCCGGGACATATGCTTTGTGCACGATGGAGATTACGTCGTTTACAAGCACTATGATTTTGACAGCGGGGTCGCGGCGTTCAAAGCGTCAATCGCCACTGTAAATCACGGACGAATCGAAATCCGATTCGATAGCAAAACCGGGCCATTGGCGGGCATCTGCCGCTTTTCGAATACCGGCGGGTGGCAAAGTTGGAATGACGTTGGCTGCGATATGGATAGCTCCCTGTCTGGTGTAAGAGATATCTATTTAGTTTTCCATGGCAATTCCAAAGGATCCCTGGTCAACGTTAGTTCGTTCGTTTTCCAAAAATCTATTTTAGCCGATACGGGACCCAAATTGTCTTCCATGATTAATCGAGTGGACACCCCGGATGGCGAACCCCAGGCGGCCAATGGGTGGGGAGAGCCGGAGTCATTATTCACAGATTCATTTGACGATGGGGCATCCGACAATTGGATCACACATGATATGGTCATTTCACTGGACCAGGCCGACTCCAACCACGCCCTCACCGCGGCGGGCGTCAATCTCAGTTTTGCCCTCACACCAAATGCCTATATAAACAAGACTGACACCGGCGGGGAATGGCGAACTCTCGCCGAAGCCTCACTCTCCGCAGACCTTGATATCGGCAATTTGCAAACCAGATCCGGAATTGGATTTGCCTCACTCAACATGCATCAGGCGGTTTTCGCCTTGTTAAATTCGTCCAATGACACGATCGAGGTCTGGCGAAAGCTGTCTGAAAATTCTTTGGTTAAAATGAAAGGATACGACATGTCCACGAATTTAAATCTTCTCAAACGCCACATTCGGCTCGAAAGCAAATATCATTTGCAACTCGATTGGTCCCCCTATTCGGACGCTTTGATCGTTTTCCTTAACGACGAACACGGAAATCAGCTGGCGAATTTCCGCACCGTCGTCGACCTTCCGGCGGCGAGGCATCCCCTGCTCCTTTCATACGGGTCCGGCGCGCGGTTCAGCAATGTTCAATTTGATCCGACGCTCGATGATTGGGATTTTAAGTGGCAATGGAAAAAACAGCCGGTGCTTACGCCCGACGCATGCAATCCGGCGGTTTGGAAGTGGAAAGATGAAAAATATTATATGATTTGGCGCAAATTTGGCCGCGACACTTATCACGGCATCGCCTCTTCAACCGACGGCATCCATTGGGAGCGGCTTAGTGACCAGATTTTAAAATGCACCGGTGACATGAACGTACTGGTGGACCCATTTGGCGACGGGCTGGTCTATGTCACCGCGGGTGGAGATAATATGCCGTGGTTTACGAGCGATGGCTCCGCGCATTTTACCAATTGGAAAAACTCCGGGCTCAACCTCGGCAGCATCCGCGGCAACAGCCGGATCCAGGAAATTATTGACACAAAAAAATACCGACAATTGGCACCCATTCATTTTGACGGCGCGGAATATCGCTTTATTGCTTTCACAGAAAATTGGACCGACACGCCTAAACCGCACACCGTCATTCTGCTTTCCAACACATTGACAAACTGGATCCTGGCTGATCCAAACCCATTGATCCCGCCTCGCGCGGATTTTTGGGGTGAGAAAGGAAGCGCCATCGGATCGGCTATACCATTGCCGGACGGCAACATTCTTATCGCGTCATGCTCTTGTACTTTTGCCGGCTATACCGGCGCGCCTGAGCCCAGCAATGTCTCGGCAATTGTGGATGGCAAGGAACCCTGGAGGGTGTTGAAGCTGGGCGTCCTGCCGGATGCGCCCGTTTCGCGTGAAAACGTTTGGTACGAAGGGCCCAATTTCGGCACGGCATTTTACTACGAACCGGAAACCGACACCCTTTTCTACTATGGCGGGTTTCACGACTATAGCATCGGCGTTATGCGCGTCCAAAACTTCGCTCATTCAAAACTTTTTGTCGAAGAGGAACGGGCCAAGACCGCCGAGAATATCCGGGCCAAATAGCGGCGCCCGATTGACGGCTCATCCAGTTCCCTGTCGATGCGAGATTTTTCACTTGTTTTGCCATAGCCTGCGTATTTGAATTCATCCATGAGCCGCACCGGATTTGTCCTTCGAATGGCGCTGGTTATCTGTTGTCTGGTTGGCTGCCAATTCCAAATCTTCGCCCAATCTGAATTCAACACGAGGCTTTGGCAGGCTGAAGATGGTCTGCCAAATAATATTGTCCAGGCAATTGCCCAAACCACGAATGATTATTTGTGGGCCGGAACCCGCGAAGGACTTGCCCAATTTGACGGGGACCAATTCAATCTGGTCAATTTGACGCCCGAATCCACTCAACCTTCGATCATTTGTTTGTGCGGCAGCCGGGATGGCCGTTTGTGGGTGGGAACGGAACGGTACGGCATTTTTTATTTGAATAAAGGCAGTGTCACTCACTGCAATTTCTCAAATGACGATTCCGATTTTGACATCTATCAAATCCTGGAAGACGGAAATGGATTCATTTGGTTCGCCACCTCACGCGGCATCCTGCGCGGGTCTCAAGACAAAATCGCCCCTGTCAAGGGCTGTGAGAATCCGCAGTTGCGGATCTGTGCCGACAATACCGGGCAAATCTGGGTATTGAATGACGGCCTGCGAAAAATTGTTTCCGGGAAATCGCCCGGCGATGTGTTAGGCGCCGGCATTTTGCCGGCGACCGCCCGGACATTATATTGCGATGTCAACGGCGTGTTTTGGATTGGGCCGGAGCACGGCACGGACAATGAGCTAACCAAAGTCGAAAATGGCGTGGTCACGAACTTTCGGCGAAACGCCGGGCCGGCGGGATTCGTCAGTGCGATATTGCGAGACAGCGAGGGTGACATGTGGGTCGGCTCCTACGCAGGCCTGACCAGGTTTTCCGACGGCAAATTCGTCAGCTTCTACGGCCCTGATGAACCGTCTTATAGAATTTATGCAATCTTTGAAGACAAAGAACACAATCTTTGGATTGCTTCCGAAGAAGGATTGACCCGAATAAATCGCAAAAGATTTCGGACGATCACCCAATCGAAGGGCCTTTCCATGAATAAAGTGGTTTCGGTTTGTCCGGCACGGGATGGCGGGGTTTGGATTGGCACCTGGGGCGGCGGCCTCAACCATTTTCTCAATGGCAACATCTCACTCTTTAATCACTCCAACGGCCTAACCTCAGATTACATCATGGGTATTACGGAGACTCGTGACGGCAGTCTGTGGGTGGGGACCGATTACGACGGCCCATTGTATTGTATAAAAAACGGAAGTGTCGCCATTTACGGCCCAAAACAGGGATTTTTGACGGGATTGGCCACAGTTACCTTTTATGAAGCTCCGAACGGACTTCTTTGGATCGGCACCAGGAACGGTTTGCAGACGTGGGATGGCTCCAAATTCACGAGATTTACGAATAAGGATGGTCTTTGCAACGATTATATCAACGCCATCTGCGGAGGAACGGGAAATGACGTATGGATTGGAACCGGAGCCGGGCTCTCACTGTGGCACGACGGAAAATTTGTCGACATGGTAGATAAAGATCCCGGATTTCGTGAGGTCATTCTCTCACTCTATCGCGACCCCCAAAACACTTTATGGATTGGAACCAAATGGCACGGACTTTTGAGGCTGCGTGACGGCAACGTCCAGAGAATTACTCGCTCGTCCGGACTTTTCAGCGACGCCATTTATGCGATCGTCGAGGATGATCATACCAACCTGTGGCTCAACAGCAGCCGGGGCATTTTCTACGTCAACAAACGTGAGATCGAAGATTTCCTGACGGGCAAGCTGTCCTCCATCACCTCCGTCAATTTCGGCAAAGCTGACGGCATCCTGGCAAGCGGCCAGTATACTTACGTTTCCCAGCCGGCGGCGTGCAAAGATGACGAGGGGCGCATGTGGTTTCGCACCACCCAGGGCATCGTCTATGTCGACCCAAACGTGATTGCCATCAACCATCAGCCGCCACCCGTCATGATTCAGGAACTGCTTGTCGACAACAACCTCGTGGTTTCAAATAAATTCGGGGGAGGCCTTCCGCATCGGATCGTCATTCCCCCCAGCCCGGGCAATCTGGAAATCCGGTACGCGGCTTTGAGCTACAGCGCGCCGGAGAAAAACCTATACCGATACCGAATCGAGGGCCTTGATAACAATTGGATTAATGCCGGCAATAACCGCGCGGCCACCTATAACCACTTGCGTCCCGGCAACTATCGTTTCCAGGTAACCGCCTGCAATAACGACGGCATTTGGAACGACCAGGGACAATCCATCGATATTTTTCTCAAACCACATTTTTGGCAGACCTGGTGGTTTTTTGTTTTTTGCGGCATCACCACGGCCGGAATCCTTGGAGGCTCCGTCCGCCATTGGACCCGTCTCCGGATGCAGCGGAAACTCATGCAGTTGGAACAGCGGCACGCAGTCGAACGCGAGCGCGCCCGTATCGCCCGTGACGTTCACGACGAACTGGGCAGCAAATTGACTCAAATTTCCTTTCAGGGAAGCATTGCCCAGTGCAGTCTAAACGATACGGTTGAAACGCAACGGCAAATTGAGCAGATGTCCGCTTCCGCCCGCGAAGCCGTCTCTTCGTTGCAGGAAATCATCTGGGCGACAGACCCGGAAAACGATTCGTTGGAAGGCTTGATTGGGCATATCAGCCATTTTGCCGGTCAATTTTTCAACGCCAGCACCATTAATTGCGAAGTGTCCGCGCCCGAATTTGTGCCCGACGTCCGAATTTCGGCGGCACTGAGGCACAACCTGTTTCTCGCCATCAAAGAGGCCGTCAATAACGCCGCCAAACACGCGCAGGCAAATCGAATTCTGGTGCAGATGATTATCCGCACTGAACAATTGGAAATCCAAATTTCTGATAATGGCGGAGGTTTTGATGCCCATGAACCTCCGGGTGAGCTCCCTGACAAAACCCGACGGATGGGTTATGGTTTATCGAACATGCGGGAACGGCTGACGGGAGTGGGCGGACGTTGTGAGATCAGCAGTGAAAGCGGGCAAGGCACAACGGTGCGTTTCATCATCCCGCTGGGGTCAACGACCGTGTAGTATGTTTATTTGAATTAACTTTTTGAAATAAGAAGCCTATTGTCAGGGTAAGCGATTATGCCGATTTCAGTTTGTATCGTTGAAGATGATAAAAGCCTGCGGGAGAGCATGCGGCGATTTATCAATCTCAATACCGGCTTTGAATGTCCCCGGGTATTTTCATCAGGAGAAGAGTTGCTGGAAAGTGATTTGGTCCCCCCGCCCAACGTCGTGCTCATGGATATCAACCTTCCCCGTATGAACGGCATTCAATGCGTCGGCCGGTTGAAATCCCTCATGCCGGAAGTTCAGATCATGATGTTGACTGTCTACGAGAACAGCAACCGCATATTTGAAGCGTTGTCAGCCGGCGCCAGCGGTTTCCTGGTCAAAAACACCCCTCCTGACAAGTTGCTGGAGGCGATCCGGGATGTGGCCAACGGAGGCGGTCCGATGTCCAGCCATATTGCCCGAAAAGTGATTCAGGCTTTTCAGCCATCGCAAAAAAAAGAATCCAAAATGGAAACCCCGACTCCGCGGGAAAAAGAAATTCTGGAATTGTTGTCACGCGGCCTGCCTTATAAGCAAATTGCGGCGGAACTCAATTTGAGCATCGGAACCATTCAGACCCACGTCAGCCGCGTTTATAAAAAACTTCATGTCAATTGCCGCACGGAAGCCGTGGTGAAATATCTCAATGCGACAAATTCGCG
>DASXFM010000350.1:0-7648 GCA_036489615.1 Verrucomicrobiia bacterium
ATTCATGCTTGCGCAATTAAAAAGCCTGTTTTCCAACGATATTGGAATAGACTTGGGGACGGCAAATTCTCTTGTCTATGTGCGGGACCGCGGAATCGTCCTGCGCGAACCTTCTGTAGTGGCTATTCAATCCGGCACGACAAACGTGCTGGCCGTGGGTGACGAAGCCAAACGTATGTTGGGACGCACCCCGGGCAATATTGTCGCCATTCGCCCGATGAAAGACGGCGTGATCGCCGATTTCGAAATCACCGAGGCAATGCTGCGGCATTTTATCCAAAAAGTTCACCACAGAAAACTCATTGCCCCACGCGTTGTCGTGGCGGTGCCTTCGGGCATCACTGAAGTTGAAAAACGGGCCGTCAAAGATTCCGCCACTCACGCCGGAGCGCGCGAGGTGTATTTGATTGAACAACCGATGGCTTCAGCCATCGGCGTGGGTCTGCCGGTGCATGAACCGGCGGGCAATATGATCGTGGATATCGGTGGCGGAACTTGCGAAATCGCAATTATCTCCCTCGCCGGTATTGTCTTCAGCCGCAGCCTGAGGGTAGGTGGAGACGAATTTGACGAAACGATCACCGCGCACATGAAACGCGCCTACAACATGATGATAGGTGAACGCACTGCGGAAGAAATCAAGATTCGCATCGGTTCGGCCTTTCCCCTGGAACAGGAATTGACGATGGACGTGAAAGGCCGTGATTTGAGCACGGGCCTGCCCAAGACATTGACCATCCGTTCCGAGGAAATTCGCGAAACGTTGCAGGAACCGCTCTCGAGCATTTTGGAATCCATCCGCCTGACACTCGAACGTTGCCCGCCGGAACTGGCCGCCGACCTTGTAGATCGGGGCCTGGTTATGGCCGGGGGCGGCTCGTTGTTGCGCGGTATTGACCGGCTCGTGGCTGAGGAAACCGGCTTGCCGGTCCATTTGGCTGACGATCCAATGAGCGCCGTTGCCGAAGGCACCGGTCGCGTTTTGCAGGAAATCGAATTCCTCAAACGCGTGGCCACAAACGCAAAATACTGATTGATTTCCCGTCTGGCTTCGCCTGCAAGCGGCTGAACATTCAGCCGCGGAAGTTGCAGGATGTTCAAACAGAATAATTATATCGCTTTGGGACTCGTGGCGCTGGCGGCAGTACTCATCTTAAGCCTGCCCTCGAGCGCCTCCTCCCGCCTTAAGCTGGCCCTGGGCAGTTTTTTTCTGCCTCTTTTCGGCCTCTCCGGCGCCACCCAACAATTACCCGCCGACCTCGTGGACAGCGTCCTGCCCCGCCGCGAATTGCTCCGGGAAATTGACAGTCTCCGCCGTGAAAATCAGCAACTCCAGGCCGAAAAACTCCAGGCCAATGCCGTTGCCCTGGAAAATGACCAGTTGCGTTCCCTCCTCGGATGGGAAAAGCAGCAGCCATGGAAATTCCGGCTCGCGCAGGTGGTCACACGCGATCCCGCCAATTGGTGGCGCACTGTCGAAATTGACCTGGGCAGCCGCGACGGAGTGACCCCAAACCTGCCGGTCCTGACCACAGAGGGCCTCGTCGGCCGCATTTTATCGGCCGGTTATACCCGTTCCCAGGTTATTTTGGTGGGCGACCCCAAGTGCAAAGTGTCGGCTCTGGTTGAAGATCCGGCGCAGGATACGGGCGTTCTGAGCGCCAGCGGCCCCTTGGACAGTTCACTGGCTGACCTGACGTATCTCCCCGGAACCGCAGACCTGAAACCCGGCCAGCAGGTCGTGACCAGCGGTATCGGCGGGGTGTTCCCCAAAGGCATACCCCTGGGCCAGGTTGTGGATGTGCGACAGGTGGATTTCGGTCTATATACGCAAGCCCGGGTAAAATTGAGCGCCAACCTGGGCTCTCTCGAAGACGTGTGGGTCCTGATACCATGAAAGCGCTTAATTCCATCCTTGTGCTGGCCGCCGCGTTCCTCGCGGTTTTTGCCGAGGCCGTGATTTCCGGGCCTCGTCATTTGCTGGGCGCACAAATTGACCTGCTGCCCGCGCTTATCGTCTACGCCGCGCTGAACACAAACATCGTTGTCGTTTCGCTTTTGGCTGTTTTTGGCGGACTTTGGTTTGACTCGCTTTCGGCCAATCCGCTGGGCCTGACCATTCTGCCGTTGTTCGCCGTTGGTTTTCCGATTTTCCTGCAGCGGGACCTGATTCTGCGGGAATTGCCCTTTGCGCAGGTGATTTTGGGCGGCATCGCCAGCGCGGTCGTTCCATTAATGGCGGTCCTCTTGTTGCTGAGCGCCGGGCAAAAGCCCTTGCTCGGCTGGGGCTCGCTTTGGCAATGGATCGTGATGATCGCCGGCGGCGCCGTGGCCACGCCGGTAATCTTTACGTTGCTGCAATGGTGTGACGATGCGCTGGGCTACAAACCCAGGACCGAAACCAGTTTCCGGCCCGACCGCGAAATTTTGCGCGACCGAAAGAGAATGTAGTTACCAATGCTGATTTTTGACGAACTGAAAAAGAACGATCCGCAGCTCCGCTTTGTCGCGGCGGCGCTGGCGGTCGGTCTTTTCATTTTGTTGGCCGGCCTTTGGTGGGTGCAAATCGTCTCCGCTGGTGAATACCAAAGCCATCTGGAAACGCAGTCCTATCGCACGATTCGAATCCCGGCTATGCGCGGCAAAATTCTGGACTGCGAAGGCCGTGTGCTGGCCGAGAACTACCCGCGCTACAATCTGGATTTGTATTTCAACGATCTGAGCGGTGATTTTCAGGCCCAATACGCCAAATTGCGCGGGCCTCGGGTCGTGAAGGTTGCGCCGCCGAAATGGGAGTTCTGGAAAAAATCCATGGTTGCAGTCCCCAAAACGGCCTCGCTGACCCGAAAACAAATTTCCAACACGGAATGGCAGGCGCGTTACGATGTCGCCTACAATGTCATCGCCAAAATGTCCCAGACCATCGGGCGGCCATTGACGTTTGACTCCAGAAGCTTTGCCCGCGCCTACGAATCCAGCCTTTACGTCCCATATCCCATCGCGCAGAGCCTTGATTCCCGGGAAGTGGCGCGCTTCGAGGAAAGCTATTCCGGCGCCATGGGCGTGGATCTGGACGTGCAATCCACGCGGGTTTATCCCCTGGGCAAAACCGCCGCGGATGTTCTCGGTTATGTGACCCGGGACGATACTTCCAGCGAGGATGAAGACGCGATTTTCAATTATCGCATGCCCGACTACAAGGGCGTCATTGGAGTCGAAGGCGCCTTTGACAAATATCTTCACGGCCATGCCGGGGAGGAGCTTGTCATGGTCAATAACTACGGCTATCGCCAGACAGAAAATATTGGGAGCGAACCTGAACCGGGCCATAACCTGGTGCTCACGATTGATTTAGACCTTCAGCGAACCGCCGAACAATCCATTCTGAAACATCACGGGGTAAACGCTGCCGCGTCAGTCGTCGTCATGAACGCCCGCACTGGCGACGTTTTGGCGATGGATTCGGCCCCGGCGATTGATCCGAATTATTTCACCAGGAATTTGCCGCCGGACCAGATGGAACAGGAGGCGGCCCTGATGGTGGACACCAACCTCACTCCGCAAATTAATCGCGCGACCTACGCCGCATTTCTGCCGGGTTCCATTTTTAAACCCATTGTGGGGCTTGCGGCCCTTGAAAATGGCCTGGATCCCAATGCGATATATGATGTGCAGCCCGACCCGGCCGATTCTGCGCATGGTTGTATCTTTGTCGGCAAACGCAAAATCCGGGACACCGCTCCGCCCGGCGAATACGATTTCAAACGCGCCATTGAGCGCTCCAGCAATGCCTATTTCATTCATACCGGACTGGACCTGGGTATCCAAAAAGTCGTCCTCATGGGCGAGAAATTTCACTTGGGCGAACGCACCGGCATTTTTCCTAAAGGCCAGGAGTCCCGGGGGATATTTCCAACGTGGAAAGAAATAAACAATCGTGATTGGCACGATGGAGATTCAGCCAATATTTGCTTCGGCCAGGGCCAAATGGCAGTCACGCCCATGCAGATAGCCGTCGCTTACTGCGCCCTTGCCAATGGAGGCACGGTTTTTTGGCCGCGCCTGGTCGCGCGTATCGAACCCCAGGACCCGAACAGCGGTGAAACACCAAACGATTTCCCGTCCGCCGTCGTTCGCGACCGGCTGAACGTCAGTCAGCGCAGCATTGCCGTCGTCCACGATGCGATGCTCGGTGAAACCGAAGATGTGGAAGGCACAGGGCACAACGCAGACGTCCCCGGCCTGCAAATCTGCGGCAAAACCGGCACCGCCCAGATTAAAAACGAAAAAGGCGAGTTGCTCGGATATAACTGGTGGTTCGCGTCTTTCGCCCCTTTTGAAAATCCAAAATACGTCGTGATCGTCACAGTCCAAAAATTCCACGCTACCGGTTCGGGCGGCATCGATTGCGCGCCGATCGCTCACGACGTTTACGCAGAACTGGTCAAAAAAGACCCGACGATTCTATCGCAAGTAGCCAGAAACTGATATCATGGTTGATCCATCCATCAACGAACACGCTCCGAGGCTCGACCGGCTGCAACTGGCCGGTTTGGCGGGGCTCATGTTGATCGGCACACTCTTTGTCGCCAGCGCGACTCTGGCCAATCCGGACATCGCCGCCCTGGCGTGGTATCACCAGATGTGGATCAAACAAATCCTCTGGTATGCCATCGGCGCCGGCGCCGGTACAGTTATTTGCTTCGTGGAATATCATATCATCGCCCGCTGGGCCGCCGTCGTCTATTGGGCGGCGATTTTCCTGCTCGTCGCGGTGTTAATTCCACATATCGGCTCGGTGCATTACGGCGCGCGGCGCTGGATTGATCTGCCGGCGTTCCAGCTTCAGCCCAGTGAACTGGCCAAACTGGCGTTTATCCTGGCCATGGCGAATTTCCTGAGCCGGCCTTCCGAAGAATTGAAATGGCCGTCCGTGTTTTGGAAGGCTATCGGAATGATGATGCTGCCGTTCGCCCTGATTTTGAAGGAACCGGACCTGGGCTCCGCCCTGGTTTTGGTGCCGACCGGCCTGGCGATGATGTACGTGAGCGGCATCCCTAAACGGTATTTGGTCCAATTGATCGGTACTGTCGGCACATTGGCGGTTTTGGGGGTCGTCAATATCCTGTACGCCCCGCATGCGCTGCGGATTCCCATCCACGAATACCAGCGTGACCGGTTGCTGGTTTATTTCGGGCGCGATTATACTGCTTCTGCTCCGTCGAACGCCTCCGCGGCGGAGTTGACGCAAGATCGACAACAACAGCTTGGTGACCAATACAACGTGCGCCAGGCGTTAATCTCCGTGGGCTCCGGCGGGTTGATGGGCAAAGGCTGGCGCCACGGAACCCAGGACATTCTCGGCTATATGCCGCGAATGGGGGCGCATAACGACTTCATTTTCTCCACCATTGCCGAGGAGGAGGGATTTGTTGGCAGCGTGATTGTCCTCACGCTGTACGCGGTGGTTCTTTTTACCGGACTAAGAATCGCCGGCCAGGCGCGCGATCGCCTGGGCAAACTCGTGGCCGTGGGCGTCGTCACGCTCATCTTCAGCCACGTGTTTATTAATATCGGCATGAACATTCGCATCATGCCCGTGACGGGCGTGCCACTGCCGCTGCTTTCTTACGGCGGGTCTTCAGTGCTCGGTTCGTTGATCGCCGCGGGCTTGATGCAAAACGTCCACATCCATCGGAAAGGATACTGAAATTATGAGTGATAATAAATTTTCCCGGCATCGCCGTGGAATGCGCTTTCGCCCCAAGGGCGGCATGAACCCGCTCCGGCAAAAGCCGGACAGCGAGGCCACCCAGGCGCGCGCTGAAGCCGTCAGCGAGCAGGGAGGAAGCGACCGCATTTTCGAGAAGCGTCATTCGCACGAAATCGAGCGCGCGGAAAACATCGCCGCGGGCCTTCCGGCCGAAAGCGTCGAATCCGCGCCGACTCCCGCGAACATTCCCGAAAGGAAAGATTTTCGCCAGCCCCACACCGAAACTCCCGCCGTCGTGCAGGAAGAAAAATTCGAGCCGGTTGAAATCAAAGAACGTCCCACAGGTGTCCTTGATGCGATGAAAAACCTCGCCACGACCATCGTCAAGAAGGTCCAGCGATTCATCAAACCTGTGAAAAAAATCCATAAAGAAGTTGTTATCAACGCAGAGACGCTCGAAACCCGCGTCGCCGTGCTGGAAGACGGAAAACTCGAGGAATTCAACATCGAACGCACCACCGAGGAACGCCTCGTGGGCAGCGTCTTCAAAGGCCGCGTGCGGAATCTGGAGAATAATTTGAAAGCCGCCTTCGTCGACATCGGTTTCGAAAAGAACGCGTTTCTGCATTACTGGGACATCGTTCCCAGCGCCCTCGACAGCGACATGGAAATCGTCGAACGCGAAGGCCGCCGCCGTGAAAAACCCAAGGTCACTCAAAACGATATCCCGCGCCTGTATCCGCCCGGGAGCGAAATCATCGTTCAGGTCACTAAAGGCCCTATCGGCACCAAAGGTCCCCGCATTCGCAGCAACCTGGTTTTGCCCGGACGCTACCTGGCGTTGCTTCCCAATTCTGATCAATCCGGCATCTCCCGCAAAATCGAAAATCAGGAGGAACGTAAGCGCCTGAAAAAAATCCTCCGCGAATTGGCCATCCCCGACGGCATGGGAGTCATTATGCGCACCGCCGGCGAAGGGCAGCAAAAGCGTTATTTCGTTCGTGACCTGGCCTTGCTTCTGGATGAATGGCAGGCCATTCAGGACCGGATTAAAAAGCAGCCGCCGGCTTCCTGTGTCTTCCAGGAGCCGGACCTGATTGAACGCACGGTCCGCGATTTTCTCACCGAAGACGTCGAACGCATTGTGGTGGATCATCCCAAGGCCTTCGATCGTATGCGCGAGATGATTTCCAAAATCTCGAAACGCTCCGCCGGCAAAATCAAGCTCTACACCGAAGCGCAGCCGGTTTTTGACCGGTTCAACATCACCAAACAATTGGAAAATACCTTCTCACGCCAGGTGCATCTCAAGAGCGGCAGCTATATTGTCATCGATGAAACCGAGGCACTCGTCGCCATCGACGTCAATACCGGCCGCCACAAGAGCGGGCGCGACCAGGAGGCGGCCATCCTCAAAGTGAACCTCGAAGCCGCCGAAGAAATCTGCCGGCAATTGCGCTTGCGAAACATGGGCGGCCTCATCGTGCTCGATTTCATCGACATGAAACATCCGCGTGACCGCCAGCAGGTCATGCAGCGGATGCGCGAGGGCTTGCGCCGCGACAAGGCCAAGACCCACATCCTGCCCATCTCGCAACTCGGCCTCATGGAAATGACCCGCCAGCGACACAGCGAAAGCGTGCGTAGCGCCGTCTATGACGACTGCCCTTATTGCAAAGGCCGTGGCAAGGTCAAGAGCGCCCTCACCATGAGCGTCGAAATCCAGCGCAAGCTCCAGGAAATTCTGAAGAAACGCACCCGCGATGAAACGGATTTTCAACTTCTCATCGTCGTGCACCCTACCGTGCTCGACCGTTTGCGGACCGAAGACGAAAAACACCTTATCGAAATGGAGAAACGCTATTTCGGGAAACTGTCGTTCCGCAAAGATCCGGGCATGCACGCCGAACAGTTCAAAATCGTCAACGTGGAAAA
>DASXFM010000352.1:0-4965 GCA_036489615.1 Verrucomicrobiia bacterium
GAAATGATCCTGTATGCTTCGGACAATCAGGGGCAATTTCCCACGAATTTTGATCAGGTTGCCGGCTACACGAATCAATTCCCGGGGAGTTCTACCAATGGCTTCGAAATCGTCTATCAGGGATCGCGTAATCAACTTACCAACGTTGCCGACGCTATCGTTGTCGAATCGGGTGCGTGGCCAACTTTGGAGGGCAAATGGGCAAAGGCTTATGGATTCGCAGACGGCCATTCAGAAGTACACGTAGAGGCAAATGGCGATTTCACCGCTTTCGAACAAAACCATTCGGCGTTACCTCGTGCCAACGGCCAATAAAGCAACTGTAGCTTCAAATATCTGGAAAATCGTTCCTGTAATACTTGACGCAACACGCAAGACGGACCACGTTCACTTGAGCGTTTCCAAAATCTTCTCCGCCGCCAGACGCGGGTTTTCCGCGGCGCAGATGGGCCGTCCGATGACCAGCCAGTTTGCGCCGGCGGCCATCGCTTCGCGCGGGGTCAGTGTGCGCTTCTGGTCATCCGCCTTTTCCGCGCCGGTGCGAATTCCAGGAACGATCAATTGCACCTGGGTGGGCAGAGTTTTCCGCAAGGCGACGATTTCCAGCGGCGAGCAGACCAAACCGCGCAGTCCGGCTTTGACCGCCACATTCGCCAGGCGCCGCACCTGGTACTCGACGTTGACGTCCATGCCCACTTCCCGCAATGCCCAGGAATCGAGGCTTGTCAGGACGGTTACCGCCAGGACGAGCGGAGGAACGCGGCCAAGTTGATAGGCTGTTTCTTCAGCGGCTTTTTCAGCGGCTTTGAGCATTTCCGGGCCGCCGCCGGCATGAACTGTCAGCATTTGTACATCCAGGCGCACGGCCGCGGAAACGGCCTTGGCAACGGTGTTCGGAATATCATGGAACTTCAGGTCCAAGAAGACCAGGGAGCCGCGCTCGCGGACTCGTTTCACAATTTCCGGCCCGGCTGTTGTAAACAGTTCGCTGCCGATTTTGAATCCGCCGCAGGCGGGTGCAAGTTGTTCGACCAGTCCAAGTGCCGCGTCAACCGCGGCCACATCCAGAGCGACAATGATGGGATTGCGCATGAATTAAATCTAAGACAAAATCACTACTTGCGACAAGCTTGTCCACGACTTCTCTTTCTGTTGATTTGCTCCATCTGTTTGGCTTGTCGCGCGGCATTCGCAAGCGCGCCGGTGACTTTGACCGTTTCAAATTCGAATAGCGTTGCAATTCCGGACGATTTTATCGGTTTAAGTTTCGAGACTTCCATTGTTTTGCCCGGGCCTAATAAAATCCGACGTGGCAAACCGTTTTATCTTTTTAGCCCCACCAACCAAACTCTCATCGCCATTTTCGAAAACCTCGGTATCAAAAACCTTCGCGTCGGCGGTGGAACAGTGGACAGTCCTCGTCGTTCATCTCCTGGCCCGGCTGACGTTGACCAACTTTTTTCCTTTGCCAAAGCCGCGGGTATTAAGGTGATCTTTTCGTTCCGGCTGCTCAACGGAAATCCCGCAAGCGCCCCGCCCATCGCCGCGTATATCTGGCAACATTATCAGTCACAGCTTGACTACTTCTCGGTCGGCAACGAACCGGACTGGCGGTCGTACCATCACTCTGACCCCAGGATCACCAATTATCCGTCCTGGCTGGCCGATTGGCGACATTTCGCGGACGCCATCCGGGCAGCCGTGCCGGATGCCCGCTTTGCCGGACCTGATACCGGCTCCGATTTTCCCGTGTCCCGTGCCGCAAATACCGATTATGAAGGCGAATCGTGGACGCAACGATTTGCCGATGATGAAAAAAGTTCCGGGATCATTGCCGCCGTGTTGCAGCACGATTACGTCGGCCAGCTTGCGAAAGGTGTGTCCGCGCCCGCGGCGATTGACGCCATGCTGTCGGATAAATGGGTCACGGTTGAATATCCGGCGCTTTACAATCATGTTTTGGCGCCCATTGCGGCGGATGGGCTTCCGTTCCGCATGACCGAATCCAATGACCGTGTGGGCGGCGTGGACGGCGCGAGCGACGCGTTTGCTTCCGCGCTTTGGGCATTGGATTATATGCACTGGTGGGCCGCGCACGGTTGCGCCGGCGTGAATTTTCACAACAACGAATGGTTGAAAACCGACACCGTTTTTTTGGACACCAATGGCATTTGCCGTCTCAATCCCAAAGCTTACGGGATTAAGGCCTTCGATTTGGGAAGCCACGGTAACGTCGCCCCGGTGGCCGTGTCCAATCGTGATGAAATTAATTTGACTGCCTACGCCGTCCGGAACTCCGGGAATTTGTGCGTGACGATCATTAACAAAGAACACCACGCCGGCGCGCGCCATGCAAACGTGACGATCCTGCCGGGCTCGCAATGGAAGCGCGCGGAAATCCTGTTTTTGACTGGCAGCCCCGGTAAAAAGACCGGGATTTTCCTTGGCCGCGCGCGCATCGGAAACGATGGATCGTGGAATGGCTCATGGAAAACGTTGAAGCCGCATCGAGGAGGCAAATGGATCATCCGCGTGCCGGCGTCTTCCGCTGCCATAGTACAATTTTCGTCTTAGAAAAAACTGCGCTTGCAACGCAACACCAATTTTGTTTGTCTTGGACACGAATATGAAAATGAAAATTTTTGCTGCCCTTGCCGGAATCGGCATCGCCATCATAACCGCCGGTTGTGTTCGCACTGTCAACGACAGCCAAACACCGGGTGTCTATTCGGGGTCTGATAAAGCGATCGCTAGATATCAACGGCCATTCGAAGACGTCTATAACGCCGCCGTCCAGGTCGTGACCCATGACGGTCTGCTGATCGCGGAAAATACGCGTCACGACACCACCAACGACGTTCGTTCCGTGGAGGGCAAGATCAACGGCGAGAGAGTGTACGTCGAAGTGGAGGCTGTTGACCCGCAAATCACCCAGATCACCGTTCAAGCCCGCGTTTCATTGGTCGGGGACGCGCAATTGGCGCACGAAGTGGACAAGGAAGTCGCGCTGCAACTGTCCCGTCAATAGCGTCCGTATCTAATGCGATGTTTGTGGTAGGGCGGCGCTCCCGCGCCGCCGGCTGGGATTCTTCGGCCGGCTGTATTAATAATATCGGCTGCTTTTTAGCCCGACGTTTTGCTCGTAAACGCCCATCGTTTTTTCGGGCGTTTGCTCGAGCGCTTTGAATTCCAGCTTCAAATGCGCCAGTCGGTTGCGGGCGATCTCTGCGACGGCGAAGTCCGGAAAATTTTCGACGATTCGAGTCAAGGTCGCGTGGGCGGTTTCATAATCCGCGCCGCCGCGAACCTGCAAATCCGCCAGCACATTCAACCAATGAGCCACCCGTTTGGGTTTATGGTTCGGCTCTCCAATCATTTGCTCTAATTCAATCGTGGCCAAATCCAATCGCTTGAAATCCTTTGCGTAAACCACGGCCAGCTTTTCGCGCGCTTCCGTGTCGTGCGGATGCTCCTCCAGATGTTTGACGTAAGCAGCGGCGATTTCCGCCGGTGGAGTTTCAGCGGGCGCCAAATGGGCCGATGACTCGAGCAAACCTACGTTCTTGACGCCTTCGGGGACTATCACCGGACGCCGGTCATGAGCGTCCAGCAGGATCTTTTCGACGCCGCCCAGATGCGCGATGCGTTGTTTGGCCATGAGCGACATCTCCGTATCGGGATATTTTTCGATAATGCGCTCTAGCGCGATGCGGGCTGAATGGGCGTCCTGGGCCAATTTCAGGTGCCAGTCCGCGATCTGCGTGAGCGCGGCGGTCACTTGTTTGGGTGGCGCTTTTTCCCATTCACAGAAATGGTTCAACGTCATCTCTGCCGACGTCAAATCTTTCAAATCCTCGGCCTGAATGTTTGCCAGCAGGACCGTGCCTTCATAATCGTGGGGAAATTTCGCCAATTGCTCGCGAATGGCCGTCACTGCTTCGTGGGGTCTGTTTCGTTTTCGCTTTCCCAGGGCGATCGAGTAAAACGGTTTGGGTTCAGGGGGCGTATCCCCGCCGTCGTAAAGCGAGGCAAAAGGTTTGGCGACCAAATCCGTGAGACTGCCCGTCCAGAGGACCGCCAGGCCAATGCCGCACAGCAAGGTGACCACCAGGCCAAAGAGAGCGTCCAATCCGCCGCGCGCAAAATCGGGCATCGCCACCTTCCAAATCACAAAGAATAGCGGCGCCGTCACCAGCCATTTGACGATCAATACCCCCCGGTTCGCGCTTCGATCAAAGGCAAACCACAGCAGCCCCACCACTCCACCGAGGCATATCACGGAGGAAATGATGTCAAAAATCCGGGCCATATTAGATAAGACCATGCAAATTCGTGCCGCTCACGCGTGAACGCAAGTGAAATCAGGGGCGACCTGAGCGTTGAACATGTTGGAAGGGGATGGAGGTAGCGCGGCAGAACCGCGAATCAGTTAGTGCGGACTTACGTCCGGCTGCTTACGCAGGGCTGCCGTGATACACATTTTTCGGGCATAGGCGGGGAAACCGGAAACGAGGCGGGCGGTGACGGTAAAAGCAGCTGTTTTATGGGGATATTCGAATGTTTTGGCGCGCAGATCGGAAACGAGCACGGACCTCGGTGGGGGCTCACAGTCCAAGGGCAGGACCGTATTTGTCCCACGCTTGGAAATGGCATGGAGCCGTCAAGCCTGAACCGCTGGCCGCAGATCAAGGGCTATGGGCTCTTGTAGAAATTTTCCGCCATCGCCACCGCTTTTCGCATGGCCATGGATTTGTTCACGGTTTCCTGGAATTCGCTTTCCGGCGTGGAATCGTTTACCCATCCGCCGCCGGCCTGAATGTAGGTCTTGCCGTCTTTGATGAGGGCTGTCCGAATCGTGATGCAGGTGTCCAGGTTTCCGTTGAATGAAAAATAGCCGACGCAGCCGGCGTAGGGGCCGCGCGCAGTCTGTTCGAGTTCGGAAATGATCTGCATGGCGCGGATCTT
>DASXFM010000382.1:0-6626 GCA_036489615.1 Verrucomicrobiia bacterium
CACGTGCTGCCCGGCGAGGTCAGAACAATCCCAGGCGGCGATGCGTGAATCACCGAGCAATAAAATGGGGCCGGAACCTGCGACCCCTAACTGCAAAGCCGCCTCTCTTTGTGGAAAAACCTTCATCGCCAGTACGGAGGCATACTGTGAGCGCGCTATGAATCCCCCGACGACGGCCAGTACCAGCAAGCTGCCCCCGACCAATGCCAGCAACGGGCCAATCTTTTTCTTCCGCGGGAATTCCGAAGCCCGGGAAACTTGTTGCCGCTTTGCACTCAGAAACGGGCGTTCACAAAACCGGAACCATACTCCCCCGATGACCGTGGCGATAACCGCCCCGAGGGGGTGCAGCGAACTGGGCAGATAGTTGCAAATGGTGAAAGGCTGCTGCCACAAATAGATTGAATAAGTCCGCTCCCCCAGCCATGACATGGTATTGCCCAGCGGACCGCCCAGTGTGCGATTCCCGACATAGGCCAGAAAACAGGGAATAAAGGCAAATGTCCCGATGGCGACGACGAAATATTTCATGGCATATCCACAAAACATAATCACCGTCATCGCCAGGAACGAGATCACCCCCGTGACAATAATTCCGCGAAACCATTTTGCGGGAATTTTTTGAAACAAGTCCTTTCGATGTTCGCAAAAAAAGCCGAGCATCATTGGCCAAACCGCTATTTCAAAATGATATTTATGCTCCGGCCATTTTAACGCGCCATAAAACCCCCAGGCCACCAGCCCCAACAATAGGAAACCCCAGGCCGTGTTTCGCTGGAGGAAAGTTTTCCCGCCGACGATAAAAATAATCGGCCCAAGCAGATAAAATTGCATCTCACACGCCAGGCTCCATAAATGGCCCAGGGCCATTGGCGCTCCCGCGTAATAATTTATGCCGTAAACCAGCGCCAGAGGCGTGGTTCGAAGATAGTCTTCGAGGGAAGGAGTAATGGCCCCGGGAACGTTTCTCAGGGCGAAAACGATGGGAATCATCACCAGCACATAGGCAGCCAGGGCGGGGTATAATCTTCGCGCCCGCCGTTTCCAAAAGTGCAACGACCGCCCCAGCGCGGTCGCATCGCGATGGCTGGTCAGCGATTTGAAGACGAGCACACCGGAAATGAAGAAAAACAGATTTACTCCCACCCGCCCAATTCCATAAACCCGGCCGGTGAAATAAAGGCCATGAGAAATCAATACGAACACCAGCGCCAATCCCCGCCATTGGTCCAGGGCGGTGGAATTGCCGGCCCCGGAGGACCGGCCTTTGGTCTCAACATCGGCCGAGCGAGGAGTTGAATTCATTTGCCCGGCTGCTCGCGCTGGTCAGCTCAGATATTCCCGTGGATCGACAATCTTTCCCGCGATCGCGCTGGCCGCGACGGTGGCCGGCGAGGCGAGAAAAACCTGCGATTCTTTATCGCCCATGCGACCGGGGAAATTGCGGTTGGTCGCGCTGATGCACTTGATGCCGGACTTGTTGATACGGCCAAAGGTATCCACCGGGCCGCCCAGGCAGGCGGCACAACCAGCGTTTTCCGTCATTTGGACGCCCGCATCCACGAGGATTTCCCAAATCGTCTTTTCGCCCCAGCGCGTGGATTGCAAATCATGGACGATCTCGGGAGTCGCCGGAACGCCGAATGTGTCAATGACGACTTTATGACCGCGCAACACGCGCGCGAATTCCACGAAATCGCTGGTCTTGCCACCGGTGCAGGAGCCGACATAGGCACGGTCAAGTTTGACGTGGTTCATTTCCTTGGCCTTCTTACGCTGGCCTGGATCCGGATGACAGGCGACCGTTGGCTCAAGCTTGCTTAAATCCACGACTAAATCGTAAACGAATTTTTCGGACGCATCGCGTTCCACGGGATTGTAGTGCGCTTTCGTGCCGTTCAATTTCACGCGCGCGTCCACGTATTCCTGCGTGCGCGAATCAAATTCAAAAATCCCGTTCTTGCCACCAGCTTCGATGGCCATGTTGGCGATGGTCATGCGGTCATCCATGGAAAGCGATTTCACGCCTTCACCATCGAACTGCATGGCGCGATAGGTGGCGCCGTCAAAACCGATTTCGCCGATGCAATGCAAGATGACGTCCTTGGCCATGACGCCCGGCTGCAATTTTCCTTCGAGGCGGAAGTGCATCGTCTCGGGGACCTTGATGAGCAGCTTGCCCGTGCCCATGACAAAGCCTGCGTCGGTGTTGCCGATGCCGGTGGCAAATTCGTTAAACGCCCCGGCCATGCAGGTGTGCGAATCGGTGCCGAAAAGGATTTCGCCCGGACGGGTATGGCCCTTGGCTGGAAGCGCTGTGTGACAGACGCCGGCATATTGCGAACCGTATTGGCGTTTCAAATGACCCTTGGCCGCGTCGAAATGCCAGTGGCCATTCGGGTCGTCGATGACGTCGTAGAAATACGGGAGCTTCTGCTCCTTCACGAAATCGCGCAAGATATCTACATTGCGGTTGGATTTGGAATCGGCAGTAAAAATGTAATGGTCGGGGATGATGACGATCTTATTTTTGTCCCAGACTTTGGCGTCCTTGCCAAACTCGCGTTTGAAAACGCCAATGGTGCCCGGCCCGCAAACGTCGTGAGTCATCAATACATCCGCATTCACCCAGATGTTGTCGCCGGACTGGACTTTCGACTTTCCAGCGGCGCGGGCAAGAATCTTTTCCGTCAATGTCATAGTTTTAAAGCATAGCCGACCCGCGCGTGAAGTTCAACCGAACAATGCAAGGCGCGGCTATTCCCACTCAATCGTTCCCGGTGGTTTGCTGGTGATGTCAAAGACGCAGCGGTTCACGCCTTTAACTTCGTTGATGATGCGGCTGGCAAGTTTTTCCAATAGCTCGTAGGGGAGTTTCACCCAGTCCGCGGTCATGCCGTCCTGCGACTCGACGGCCCGGATGGCAATCGTGTAATCATAGGTCCGTTCGTCACCCATCACGCCCACGCTGCGGACGGGCAGCAACACGGCAAAGCTCTGCCAGATTTTATAGTAAAGGCCGTTGGTCTTCATTTCTTCAACGACGATGGCGTCGGCATTACGCAAAATTTCGCAGCGTGAAGGCGTGACTTCGCCGAGAATTCGCACGGCCAGGCCAGGCCCGGGAAAGGGCTGGCGATAGACAATTTCGCGCGGCAGGCCGAGTTCCAGCCCCAGCTCGCGCACTTCGTCCTTGAACAGGCACTTCAGCGGCTCGACGAGTTTGAATTTCAAATTTTTGGGCAGGCCGCCGACGTTGTGATGGCTTTTGATGAGGGCGGCAGGATTCCCGGCAATCGGCACGGACTCGATCACGTCCGGGTACAAGGTGCCCTGGGCGAGGAATTTGAATTGAGCGGTGCCCTTTTTGTGTTCACGGCTCTTCTTCAATTGCACCACAGAATCGCTGAAGACGTTGATAAATTCCTTCCCGATGATTTTGCGTTTGCGTTCGGGATCGGTGACGCCGCGCAATTTGGTCAGGAAGCGTTTCGAGGCATTTTCATATTTGAGTTTAAGGTGAAAGTGCTTTCCGAAAACTTCCTGCACGACTTCGGCCTCTCGTGCGCGCAATAAGCCGTTGTTAACAAAGATACAGGTCAATTGATCGCCAATCGCCTTATGAATCAGGGCGGCCGCTACGCTGGAGTCCACGCCACCGCTCAGGCCCAGGATGACATTATCATTACCGACTTGCGCCTGGATTTCGCTTACCGCGATCTCGACGTAATTGCGCATGGTCCAATTTTTGCCGCAGCCGCAGATGCCGTGCACAAAATTGGAGATGATTTCCTTGCCCAGCGGCGTGTGCGCCACCTCCGGGTGAAATTGGAGGCCAAAAAACTTCCGCCGCCGGTTTTCGATGGCGGCATACTCGGAATTTTCCGTGACGGCCACGCTTTTGAAATCGCGCGGCATTTGGGTCAGTTTATCGCCGTGGGAATTCCAGACCTGCAGCGTCTCCGGTAGTCCTGCAAACAGAGGGCACGAACCGTCTTTGACCTGCAGATTGCCTTTGCCATATTCCCGGCGAAGACCTTTTTCGACTTTGCCGCCGAGAAATTGCGCGAGCAATTGCACGCCGTAGCAAATGCCCAGGATGGGGATGCCGAGCGAAAAGATTCCCTTATCCGGCAGCGGCGCGTCCTTGGCATAAACACTCGACGGACCGCCGGACAGAATAATGCCCTTGGGCTTGAGCGCCGCGATCTCTTTCGCCGGAACGTCGTAACGCAGGATTTGGGAGTAGACGTTGCGCTCACGCACACGCCGGGCGATGACCTGCGTGTATTGCGATCCGAAATCGAGAATGATGATTTGTTCCAGCATCCGTTAAAGTGTCATGGAGAGGTGATTTTTGGCGAGTGAAAAATGTTTTGCCGCCGGAAGTCGTCTTAAAAATAGGGGTAGTCACGAACTATGTCTTCCGGACGACAATTGCTAATAGCCCCACATGGTGAACCAAAATGTTCCCCAGCCCGGCATACTTTCGGGATTAGCTCTTTGACATAACGTTTGGGGGGACGAGCGTCCTCGGTCGTCGTGTTCGGCGTCCCGCTGGACACATCTTCAGCCATTCTTTTTGGCCAGATGTCAGAGGGGTGCTCGTTTATAGCTCGCACCGAAACTAATCTGCTTCGGGTGGTTGCAATCTGCTATAATCTAATCCAACCTGCTTGCGCCTCCCCTCCCCCTCCTTGGGGATTAATCAAAATGACGATTCCCATCAGATCTTCCGTGAAGGTTACTGTAGCCTATGCGAGGCTATGTGAGGCTATGCGAGCCCTCCCGTGAAAAAAAATGTTTATGGACTCTGGCGCCTTGGTCTTTCAAATCCATGTAATCCGTGGTTGCGAAGGCAAAAGACGGCATTGCCATCGCGGTTTTATTGACTTACAAATAAGCAAGATATGACAGTTGGCCGTTCCTCTAAAACACCAGCATTTTCACTGATCGAGTTGCTCATCGTGCTGGCGCTGATGGTCATCATGTCGGTGATGTTGTACAGCTTCAGTTCGCCGTACCATCAACGCACCCAAAAGGAGCTGTGCGCGGACAATCTCCAAAAAATCTTTCTGTCGTTGCAAATTTACTCCGATGATTTTGGCAAGTTTCCACTGAACACGAATGCGCAAACGTCCGAAGGGGCTTTGAAGGTCCTCGTGCCGCGTTATACGGCGGACACGTCCATTTTTATCTGCCCGGGCGGGCGGGATTCGGACATCCCTTCGGGCGCGCCCATCGGCAATGCTAAAATCAGTTATGCCTATTACATGGGGCGAGGCACGAACGAGGCGGCGAGTTTTTTGATGTCCGACCGCCAAATCAACACGCTCTCCAAAAACACGGGCGACCAGGTTTTTTCGCTGAACGGAAAATCGCCGGGAAACAATCATCATAAATACGGCGGGAACGTCCTGTTCAGCGATGGCAGCGTACAGGCCACGCCGCCAGTGGCGACGTTTTCACTCGCCTTCTCGAACGGTATCGTGTTATTGAATCCCAAACCATGACCGTATGAAATTCCAATGCGCCTGCGGTGCGAAGTATTCCCTGGACGTGGCACCGGGAATGCCACCGGTCACGTTTGTTTGCCCAGGCTGCGGCCAGGATTATTCGGCTTTCGTCAACGACCTGATTTGCCAGGAATTGGGAGAACCGGCTGCTCCTCCAGCAACACAGCCACCCCCCCCCGCCGCGCCGGCACCAGCCGGTGGGCTGAGAATCTCACGAGGACACGCGCCGGCCCCGGCGCAGGAGCAGGCACCGGCCAGCAAGTATTGTCCCAAGCACCGGACCGAACTGGCCACAGGCCAATGTCCCGTTTGCCATACGCCCACCTGCCCGAAGTGCAGGGAAACGTTCGGGGAATATTGCTCGGCCTTTTGCAAAAACAAAGTCGAAGGCCACAGCATGACGGCGCCGGCTTTCGCCGGCAGCCGGTACATGAAGGAGAAGGAATTTCAGCGCAAAGCGGGTAGGATAGGAGGATCTGCCGCTTTCCTGATCGTGGCCGGCCTGGTTTTTTGGATTTGGTATGCGTGGATCGGTTCGGTTCCCAGCACGAAATTCTCGGTTCGGTTCGACGCCATCTCACATTCCGGGAATTCGTGGATCAATGGAGACCAGATCGTTTTCATGCACGGGGGGACGCTGGCGCGTTATAACTGGCAAACGAAACAAAAAATCTGGTCGGTGGACCTCGTCAATACCCAGGAAGTAGATAACATCCTGAAACAGGAAGACGAGGAACGCGCGGATGAGGCAAAGCATGGTCACGACACCTCCGGCGGCATCCAGTTATACAGTTACCGGCAAAAATACGCGAGGATCGGGCTGGAGCAGGCATTATCCCTTAAAGGTTCAGGAAAGAATATTTGGATCGCTAAAGACGACACGTTGACGCACTACGACTGGGACACGGGCAACGCGCAGCAACAAGTCATGGTCACCAACGGCCTGGAGCAATTGGCCCAGCATGGCAACGAACTCCTGGCGCTGGGACGCGGGAATGACGGCGCCCAGACGGTGATGCACGTCAGCCTGGACGATGGCCAGATGAGCACTGAGGAATTTGCCGGAGCCAAGGCCCCGGCGGTCGTGGCCCAAAACACTGTCCGCGCGGC
>DASXFM010000403.1:0-8447 GCA_036489615.1 Verrucomicrobiia bacterium
TCAATACAAATGCTTACGCCCTCGACTCCCTGCCGAATGATTTTATAGGTAATGGATGAATGTACGTCGGATGCCCGCTGAATCCGGCCGCTTGGATCAACCGTTTCCAGGACGATCCCCGCGCCCGAGGCCCGATTGGTCGCCAGCAAATTACCGCCGTAATGGCCTTGACCGGAAAAATCAGCTTTCGCAACATCAATCGAAGCATGCCTTTCATTAAATTCCAAATGGACAAAGCCATTGTCCATAATGAGCCGATGGTTTTCGACTTTGAAGAATGGCGTGGCCGTGCCGGCAGCCATTACCGGCGCAGTGAACACTATGAGCAACAACAGAATGCGTTGGCTTAACATGGCGAGTGATATAATGCCGTTCAGTCATAATCAATCAAACGCTTTCCGTTCGTTATCCATTAATCCACGGTAACGCCCATCATGTTCACTCCTGAAAGACAAAACGCGATCAAAAAAATTGTTCGCAAACATCGCCGGATTCATTTCACTGCGCTGGAGCGTCTGGTAAAAGCGTCTCCAGCGACGTTGCGCCGTGATTTGGCTGACCTGGAACGGCGTGGCGAAGTGATCCGCGTTCACGGCGGTGTGCTGGACCCGGCCTATATGCGCACCGAAGTGCCGTTTAACGAACGCATCGTGCGGAATGGCCCGGAAAAGAGGGCCATCGCCAGCGTCGCCGCGGATTTGGTGCCTCCCGGGGCAACGGTCCTGGTGGATGCGGGGACAACCTGTCTTGAAGCCGGCAAAATTCTGCTCGCGCGGAACGACGTCCGCGTGATGACCCATTCGGTGGCGCTGGTGCAGGCCGGCACTCTGGGCAACGCGCCGGTCATTTGCATCGGGGGAGAACTGCGTAAAGTCAGTGGTGCGCTCACGGGCGCCGCAGCGCTGGCCGCGCTGAACCTGATTCACGCGGACATCGCGCTGGTTGGAGCCTCAGGACTGGACCGGGACAATGGCTGTTCCACTACCGAACTGACGGAAGCCGAAATGAAAAAGGCGTTCATGGGCCGGGCTGCCAGGAAAATCCTGCTGGCCGATTTGGAAAAATGGCAAAACCCAAGCACGATTCAATTCGCGCAATGGAAGGATTTCAACGATTGGGTCACCGATAAACTGCCCGAACGCCAACACGCAACCCATCTCCGTTCCCAGGGGTTAAAGATTCATATGCCGCGGCACACCAGGTCTGGAAGTCAACGGTCCGGTTCATGGACTGGATACGCAATTTGATTATTCCATGAAAACTCGTCGCGATTTTATCAAAACGGGTCTCGTGCTGGGAGCCGGAATTCCTTTCGCCGGTGGTCCTGGCCGTGCTTTTGCCGGGCCGTTCCGCGGTAGAAATCCTTCGGTGGTCTATACCTACGATGCCCGGATATTGCGGGAACTGGGTCTAAGCTCGCGGGCCGATTCGGAAACAGTCTGGGACACACTTCACGTGCTCGCCGCGCTTCAGGGACTGGCCAACCGGAACGGCCCGCGATTTTACCTCTTTTACTGCAACGGATTCGAGATCGACACTGACCAGTTTTGGTTCGATTGGTTTCGGGGCGAGGACGGCTGGCTAAGGAAAACGAAGATTCATCCGCTGACGACTGTGGCCGATGCGATTTCGACCTTTCGTGATGCCTTTGATGGACTGGTGGTTTATGACCCAAATGTGCCGGCGACATCGAACCTTGCTTCCACGGCGGCTGGCGTCGAACGGTTGTTGCCGGTGCGATGGGATCCTTCGCCCAATTCCTTATTCACCTTGCTGACGAACAGCCTGAATCTTCCCGTCAACCTTTGGCTGGTCAAGCCGGATGGGACCCCGAAGTTTACCGGATCAGGCGCGATTCCGGATTTTTTCATTCCTTCTTCGGGCAGCGCGAAAGTGGACGCGTATCTTTGGGCGGCCGAGCGCTGGTTAAAGACACGCGCGTGCCGCCCCGGGGCCGCCGCGTATTACGTGGATGCGTGGTGGTTGCGGCATCCTGTGAACGGCGGACCGGAAATGCACACGCTTTCAAACCACGATTGGTTTATTGCCAGGCAGGCCTTTTTCTTTGACCTTTCGCCCTGGGGTGACGAGCCGCCGGTGGACGATCCCCATCAGCCGTTGGGGGCCGACAAATCCTGTTTATTGTCCATCCTGCGCGGCCTTTACAACAGCGCCAATGGCGGCATCGTCAAAATTGGTGGCTTTCCCCCCTGGCCGTTCAAATACACGACTTATAACCGCGCGGGCAAACACGATGGAGTGCCCACCGAATGGGAATTCATCAGATTAATATCCCAATTTAACGCCTACGCCGAGGCGGATGCGGCTGGGTTGGGCGCCATCGCCAACGCCTCTTTCTTTCAGCATTATCCCTTGCAGACGCCTTATCGGCAGCCGAATCCCAAACCATCAGTTTCAGACTGGACATCTCGGGGATGCGTTGGCGCTGACGGGCTGGTCGCAAAAAAATTATTTGTGGGATATTACCTGGGCGATTATGACGGTCCATCCTGGCTCTATAAAGCTGTGCCGAGATTTTTCAGTGATCCCGCCCGTGGCGAGGTCCCGCTGGGCTGGGCGTTTGATCCCAACCTGGCCGACCGCGCGCCACAGGCTCTGGCCTATGCCTATCGCCACGCAACGGCCAATGACTTTTTTATCGCCGGCGATTCCGGGGCCGGCTATCTAAACCCGCGCGGCTTGATTGACCGTCCCGATTCGCAGTTGCCGAATGCGCTGGATGCCTGGCAGCAGTACTGCCGGCGCTATTTCGAAAATTGGGGCATGACCATTACCGGATTTATCCTCGAAGGCGCAAGCGGTCCTTCCGTGGAGGCTGAATATGCGGCCTATCGCCTTTTCAGTCCTGATGGACTGGGAACGCACTTTGAGAAAGGCGCGGCAGTCGTCGCGGATGTGGCCACTTGCCCGGAACACGATTTGCCCGATTCCGCGGATGATGCCGCGCGGGAAATTGCGCATGTGGCTGCGATGCACTCTGGCCGAGCCAGCTTCCTCTGGGCACGCGCGACATTGAAGTCACCACAGTGGTACGCGGACATCTCGCGAGCGTTGCGGCGGCAATTTCCGAATGTCCCCGTCGAAATCGTGGACCCATATACATTCTTTGGCCTGATTCAAAAAGCCGTGACGGGCAACCGGTGACAAGTGACAAACTCGTCGCTTGTCAGTCGTCGTTCGTTGCTTATATTAACTAAATCGTAAATGAAAAAGGCATTTACATTGATCGAACTGCTCGTCGTCATCGCCATAATCGCCATTCTTGCGGCGATCCTTTTCCCGGTCCTTTCGACTGCCAGGGCCAAGGCGCAGGAGACGTTCTGTATGAACAATCAGAAACAACTCATGCTGGCGACCACGATGTACATGAACGACAACAAAGGCATCGTTCTGCCATTATGGATTCAGCAGGGCGCGCCTGATTGGCAAAACTTTTCTTACGATGCCGCGCTGTTTTCGATCCAATCTCAATTCGCCTTGTGGTGGCCCGACAACCTGCGACTGGGCGGCGAAGCCGTAAAACGGGAAATGGTGGATTGTCCCACCTTGACCCAGCCGGCCACGCTCAATGACGGCGGCTCCATCAACACCAATCTTCCACTGGGTATCGGGATGAGTTTTCCCGAATACGGCTGGACGGAACCCGCCACGGGCGGCCCGTATTATCCGACAGCGCCGTATCCCGGCCAATCCAGTGTCAGCCAGCCCAGCCAATCCATCGTCATTGCAGACGCCGGTGAAGTCCCCAATTTCAATGAGCCGAATCCGGACAATTGGAATGAAGTGCCCGGAGGCGGCTCGGTTTACTTTCGAGTGCCTTCGGACACGCAATATCCGACCGGCGACGCCCGGACCGTTCCCCGACATTTGAAACACGTGAACGTCGCATTCTTCGATGGCCACGCTGCGGCAATCAAAAACAGCGCCATCGGTTACCAGGACCCGCGCACGGACGGCGCGGCCCTTTGGCCACGCAACAACAACGGCCTTGTCCCCTGAGCAATTGTGGGATTGCGGGCGGTTTGCATGACTGCCGGGCGAATAGGTTTTGCCGGAGCCCTGAAATTACCATTTTGCACGACTCTCCGGTTGGGAGTTTGCATTCTGCATGCTTGGACGCACATTTCGCCTCTAAAAACCCGTGGCATGGTTTGGGCTTATTAGAAGGAAGCATTGTAGGAACAAAACATTAAACAAAGGAGGCCTTATGCTGGGTTGGACGTTAGTATTCTTAGTTGTCGCGCTGATTGCCGCTCTGTTGGGCTTTACAGGGATTGCCGGTGCCGCAGTGGGCATTGCGCGCATTATATTCGCAATCTTTCTCATCCTTTTTCTGATCAGCCTGATCCTTCGGTTAGTTCATAGCTGATCATCAACCACAAAAATCAACCTATGAATAAAGCAATTGGATTGACCTTACTCGCGGTGGGTATCGCGCTCATCATCTACGGCGTTGACGCCTCAAATTCGGCAGCGTCACACCTGTCAAAAACGTTTACGGGGTCGCCGACGGATAAAACGATGTGGCTGCTGATCGGCGGCATTGCATCGGCTGTGTGCGGCGCTGTCCTCACGCTAATACCCTCGCACCGAAGCTAAACGGAGCTTTGGCGTTACAACAACGCCAGAACCCTCCGCAGTTCTTCATCCGTATTGTAAAAATGCGGGGATACGCGGATGTAATTTTGTCCGGAACGGTCGACTCGCAATGAAGTGACAATGCCCGCGTCGCTCAATTTTTTGTGGAGCGCGGGCAGGGGACGGCCGTTTGCAAAAAAGGAAATCATGCTGCCGGTATTTTCGGGCGCTGGAGTTGCGTTTAAGACGATGTAACCCCGTTTTTGCAGTTCAGGGACCAGCCACGCGCGTTTGCGGATAAGTTCGGCGGTGATGGCTTCCACGCCGACCTCGAGCGCCAATTCCATTGCGGAAATCAGCCCGGTCACGCCGATCAGGTTTTGCGTCCCGGCTTCAAACTTTCGGGCGTCCTGGCGAAACTCGATTTTTTCCTGCGCGACGAAATTCGGATTCCGAATGTTGTGCCAGCCCCAGACCGGTGGATTCAAGCTCTCCTGAAGTGCGCGCCGCACATAAAAAATGCCCGCGCCGCACGGTCCCAACAGCCATTTATGGGCGTCGGCGGCCAAAAAATCCACATGCTCGACCGTTGTCGGGAAGGCGCCCAGGGTTTGAATGGCATCCAGGCAGAACAAAATGCCGCGCTCGCGCAACGCTTTCCCAATTTCATCGATCTCAATCCGGAAGCCGCTGATAAAATGGCAGGAGGCCAGCGCGACCAGCCGGGTATTTTCATCAATTTGCCCGACTACATCGCGCGGACGAATTATCCCCAGGCCGCGCGTATTGAGCAGGCGGACTTCAACATTCCTTTCCGCCAGTGACATCCAGGGATAAACGTTCGAGGGATAATCATCGTGGTAAATGAGGACATTATCGCCCCGGCGGAACGTCAACCCCGCAGCCACAAAACTCAGCCCGAGCGACGTCGGGCCAACCAGCGCGATTTCTTCAGGCTGACAATGGATCAGCGTGGCGGCCAGCTTGCGCGCGTGCTCCAGGCGCGAGAGCATGAATTCCTCCTGGTCTCCCAGCGTGCCCTGCGTCGCGCAATCAGCGATGGCATCGGCGACGCGGCGGGGCAGGGGACAGACGCCGGCGTGGGCCAGAAAAATTTTGTCCCGCGCCACGGGAAATTCCCGGCGGCGCGACTCTTCGTTCGATTGGATTTCGGAAATGTTCACGGATCAGGCGCCGTTGATTAACGCGCCGTAATAATGCACCCAAAATGAAACGACGCTGTATCCGACTAAAATAGCCACAATGGCGTAAAGCACGCCGTTGAAAATCTTTGTGAACATGCGCAATTTCAGAAATCCCTCTTCCCGAAAGTAGGTATGCAAACGGGTGAGGCTTTCGTCCAGTTTCCCGCTGATTTCGCCGATATGATACAGATTTACGAACATCTCGGGGAAGTAGGGAGTTTCACGGACCAGTTCCGCGGGGGTTGTGCCTCCTTCGAGGTGAGGTTTCCATTGCCCAACCACTTTTTTGAGATGCGGCGAACCGCTTGCCGCGGCGGCCAGCGGCCAGCCTTTGACAATGGAAACACCGGAACTAACGAGCGCTTCCAGCGCCGCCGACAGGCGGGACATGACCAAATATTTTTGGGCGGTCCGCAGGATGGGAATCGCCTGGGCGAGATTCTCATTGACGGCGCGCCAGCCTTCTCCCCGGTTTCCCTGGCCTGCGAAGATGAGAAAGAAAACGATTCCGTAGAGCACTCCAAACGCCAAAATTTTTTCGGTGATGAAGGGAACGCATTGGGCGTAGTGATTGTTCACGAATCCGAGTACCAGATTAAAAAACAATCCCAGCGGGAAAAGAAACAGAAATACGTGAAAAGTAATCGCCGTGCGGATCATGCCGGAGATTGTCTCGCGGATGATGGTGGCTCGAGTTGCGTAGTAGTAGCCCAATTGCTTAAAGCTGGAATCAAGGCGGCCGGATTGCTCGCCCGCGGACAACAGGGCGGTGTCGAAGTCTGGCAGCCAGCCATGAATCTTCGTCATGCTTTCGCTGAAGGTGAGGCCGTTTTTTAAATTTTCTACCAGGCTCAAAATGACCGTGCGCGAGACGCGAAGGCTGGAATTGTTGGCTGCCATTTGCAGGGCCCCAATCAGGGGAACCCCCGCTGTGATCATTGAACCGAGTTGATTGTATAACTCGGCGCGCCGGTTCAGTTGGCCTGGAGTGAATGTCACCGACGCAAATTAAACAAAACGCCGAAAATAAAAAATATTTTTAATTTGGCCGCATCCGGGGGCAGGGGACGCTGCTCTGAAGAAATTAGTTGGCGGCCACGCTGTCCAGGGCGGCTTTGAAATCGCGCTTGCTGCGCGCCCCAATCATTTGATTGACCACCTGCCCGTTTTTGAAAAACAGCAGCGTGGGGATGGAGCGGATGCCGTATTGCGAGGCAAGTTGTTGTTGTTCGTCTGTATTGATCTTGCCGATTTTGACTTTGCCGTCGTACTCGGTCGCCAGTTCATCCAGCAGCGGGCCGATCATCTTGCACGGCCCGCACCATTCAGCCCAAAAGTCCACCAGGACCGGTTTGGACGATTGCAAAACTTCCGTCGCAAAATTCTCCTGGGTGAGCGTGACAATCAGGGGCGAAGCCATAATTAAAAATAGAATGAAAACCGCGTCGCGCAACTCGCTTACGAGTTGATCGCGGTATTGAGCATGACCATCATCCAAATCGTGGTCCCAATGGCGGCAACTCCGGCGACCGCGGCTGCGATGGCCAGGCCAGTGTCCAGCGGATTGGCCGCGGCCACGACGACGGGCGCAATGGCAACGCGTCCGGCTGCGGGCGCAGGACGGGCTGCGGGTTGCGCGGCGGCGACCGCTGCTGCAGGAGCGAGAGGGGCTGCGGTGGTTGTGCGCGGCGCCGCTATTGGCGCGGCAGATCCTGCCGGCGGACGAATCGCAGGAGCGGCTCCCGGAACTCCGCCTGGCGCGCCAGTGGGGCCGCCGGGAGGCAACGTCGGCAATTTAATCGTCGGCGCCGCAGACGGCTTGGGCGGCAAAGTGATACGGACGGTTTCCTTTTTCGGTTGAACCTTGCCCGTGGATTTCTTCATGGGCGTGACCGGAGCGCCGGGCATGCCGGGAGGAATTGGGGGTTGCGGATTGTCTGCCATAATCTTTCAACTCAAAATAAAGCCCGTACGAAATCTGTCAAATAAATTTCGACAAGAATTACCGGTTTAAACCGGGGTCATTGGAAGGGCAGATGAGGGGACGCGGATGGAGGATGGATTCGGAATGCGGATGAGGATGCCAATGATTTTCCACTTGGTCTCCAAGGCGAAGTTAAGCGGAAGTGTGTGTCCCGGTTTTACAAAACTTAACATGCGGACAAAACGCTTAACGAGTTTGTTAAGGGGTGAAAATGGGCGCCTTTCGTTGGCAAATTTGGCGATTCGATTTAACCAGCCTGCCGGCCGATTTCGAAATGAAATTCGTGAAATTAAGTCCAAGTTAAGCGTTTGGAGCTGGCCTGATGATGGCGGCCCTCGCATTCCCGCGATCCTCAATCCGTTCGCCTTGATACACTTTCGAGACATGGAATATGCAATTTCGGGCCCTGCCAAAAGTGAAATGCGGGCCGGCGATAAAATCGCTGGCCCGCTGCAAAAATGATTCGCGCTAAATTAGCGCCGTTCGCGTCGTTCGCCGCCGCGATAGTCTGAGCGTTCACCGCCGCCGCCGCCGCCGAAGCGCGCGGGGCGTTCTTCACGCGGACGCGCTACATTTACCGTGATGGCACGGCCCTGGAATTCCTTGTTGTGGAACTGGTCTATTGCCTTTTGAGCTTCTTCCGAGGACCCGTACTCAAC
>DASXFM010000411.1:0-26348 GCA_036489615.1 Verrucomicrobiia bacterium
CCGGCTTCTTCGGCGACAACGACGGCGCGGGAATCGCGCGCGACGCGGTCTTCGAGGCCAGTCGCCACAAAAGGCGCTTCGGTGACGAGCAACGGCACGGCCTGGCGTTGCATGTTTGAACCCATCAACGCGCGATTGGCGTCGTCGTGTTCCAGGAATGGAATCAGGCTGGCCGCGACGGACACCAGCTGCTTGGGCGAAATGTCCATGTAATCCACGCGCGCCGGTTCGACGTCTACGAACTCGCCGCGAGCACGGCAAACGACGCGCTCAGTCGTGAAATGTCCTTTGCCGTCAATCGGTGAATTGGCCTGGGCAACGATATACTGTTCCTCACGATCGGCGGTGAGATATTCAATGTCCTCAGTCACCCGACCGTCTTTGACCTTGCGATAAGGCGTTTCGAGGAAGCCGAAATCGTTGATGCGCGCGAACGTAGCGAGCGACGCGATCAAACCGATGTTCGGACCTTCCGGCGTCTCAATCGGGCAAATGCGGCCGTAGTGCGACGGATGGACGTCACGGACTTCGAAGCCGGCGCGATCGCGGCTCAAGCCGCCAGGCCCAAGGGCCGACAGCCGGCGCTTGTGGGTCAATTCCGCGAGCGGATTGATTTGGTCCATGAACTGTGACAATTGCGAGCGGCCGAAGAAATCACGGATGACCGCCGACAACGCCTTGGGATTGATCAATTTTTGCGGCGTCATGGCTTCGACGCTTTGATCGAACAGCGTCATGCGCTCTTTGACGAGGCGTTCAGTACGAGCCAAACCGACACGGCACTGGTTGGCCAACAATTCACCCACGGTGCGGATGCGGCGGCTGCCCAAGTGATCGATATCGTCCAAGCTGCCTTCGTTCTTTTTGAGGCGCAGCAGATATTTGGTGGCGGCCACCAGGTCTTCCCTGGTCAGGATGCGGGAGTCATTCTCTTTGAGCCCGAGCTTTTGATTGATTTTATAACGGCCAACGCGGCCCAAATCGTAACGCTTGGGATCAAAGAACAAACGGCGCAGGAGGGCGCGCGCATTTGCGGCGGTGGGTGGATCGCCCGGGCGCAAACGGCGGTAAATGTCCTTCAACGCTTCGTCTTCATTCTTGGCGGGATCTTTCTTGAGGCATTTGATCATAATGCCTTCGTCCACCGACGTATCGACGACCTTGATTTTGTTGACGCCGAGTTCGGCGATTTGCTTCACAGCCGCCTTGGAGAGCGGCTCGAAAGCGCGAGCCACGACGAGGCCTTTGGCTTCGTCCGTCGCGTCCTGGATCAAAACGTAGTTCGGCAGATTCTCGAGCTTTTCCGCGTCTTTTACGGAGAGTTCCTCGACTTCGTAAAAGAGCTTCAGAGTATCCTCGTCGGTGCCACGGGCGGTCCCGCCAGTGTCTTTGCCCTTGCCTTTTTCCTTGTCATCGTGGTCGAGAAAACTCAACGCACGGAAGAAGGTCGTGGTTAAAAATTTGCGGCGGCGTTTCTTGCGGTCCAGGAAGACGTAGAGCAGATCGCTGGTGTCAAACTGGGCTTCATACCAGGAGCCACGGTCAGGAATCACGCGGAAGCTATGGAGCATCTTGCCGTTGGCGTGCTGGGTAGCCTCAAAGGCGATACCAGGTGAGCGGTGCAACTGGGAAACGACCACGCGCTCGGCGCCATTGATGACAAAGGTGCCCTGCGGCGTCATGAGCGGCAATTCGCCCATGAACACTTTTTCTTCCTTCGCGCTTTTGCTTTCCTCTTTGAGGAGGAAGGTGACGTACAGCGGGGCGCCATAGGTCAGGCCTTCGCGGAGGCATTCGAGCCAGTCCACTTTGGGATCGCCGATTTCGTAAGAATCATAGTCCAGGACGCACTTGGTGTCGTAGCTTTCGATGGGGAACACTTCCCGGAAAACCGCTTCCAGCCCGACATGCTTGTCGCGACGTTTGGGCGTGGTATCGGCCTGCAGGAATTCCTTGTAGGAATTTGTCTGCAATTCGATCATGTTCGGCGGCGACGTGATCTCTTTGATTTTGCCGAAGTTGATTCTTTCAGTGACTCGCGATGGCATTTTTAACCTTTATGGTATCATCCTCATTGTCATCCTCATCCTCCTCCTTATCTGTGAAGACCGGAAAAGACGCCAATGATTCAATTGTTTAACGACAATAAACAAGCCCGCCGCGTTCAACGGCGAACTTGTCACGGCAAACTTTCAATTTTTTAACTGTTTCGTAACTTTTAAATTTCCCCAAAAAAATTGGCGGTATTCCGCCATGCTATACGGGCGGGACGGCGTGGCAGCGCCACCGCCGTCCCTACCCCAGAATAGTTTACTTGACTTCGACCTTTGCGCCAGCTTCTTCGAGCTTCTTTTTGGCGTTGTCGGTATCAGCCTTGTTGGCGCCTTCCAGCACGGGCTTGGGAGCGCCTTCCACTAGCGCCTTGGCTTCAGCCAGGCCCAGGCCGGCTTTGACTTCGCGCACGGCTTTGATGACGGCGATCTTCTTGTCAGCCGGAACGGACGCCAGGATGACGTCAAATGTGTCTTTGGCGGCGGCAGGAGCCGCAGCAGCGCCTCCGGCAGCCGGACCGGCGGCGGCAACCGCGACAGGCGCGGCGGCGGAAACGCCCCACTTGGTTTCCAGCTGCTTGACCAGGTCAGCCGCTTCAATAATTGTCAATTTGCTCAATTCCTCTACGAGGTTTGCGATTTCAGCCATTTTACTACTTCTACCTTTCTTGCGTCTCGTCGCTTGCCAAAGCCCCGGCAGGATTGAGTTCGCGGGCCCGCGAACCGACGATTTACGTTGTTATGTTGTTGTTTGTTTTTTGCTCTCGGCTTGAAGCATCGATCCCAAACCGAAAATCTCTGGTTCCGCTCCCTCACGGTCGCGGCTCTGTTCTATCAACCCTTCTCCACCTTTGCCTTAATCACCTGGGCCAACTGCGTGGCCGGTGTATTAATCAATGTCACCAGTTTCGTGGCCGGGGCATTGAGCAGGCCGAGGAATTTGGCGCGCAAGACTTCCAGGCTTGGCAGATCCGCCAGAGCGATGATGCCCGCTTCCTCGAGGCGTTGGTTGTTCAAATAGCCGAATTTGACCTTTAATTTGTCGAATTCAGCCGCGAAATTCTTCAGGGCCTTGGCCGCGCTCGAGATGTCTTTTTGTCCGGTGACCACGGCCATTTGACCCGTGAGCGAACCATTCAATTCGGCCACACCCGCTTCTTTGGCGGCAATCCGGAAAATGGAGTTCTTCACAACGTGAACTTCCGCGCCCGCCTGGGTGAGGCGTTTACGAAGCTCGGTCAGGTGCGTCACTTTAAGGCCCTGGTAACCCACCACGATGAAGAACGGCGACGCGTTCAACCGAGTGGTGTACTCTTTTGTCAAAATTTGTTTTTCAGCACGCATAATTTCGTGATTCGTTAAAGTGTTAAACGGTTAAGCGGCTGCGGCAAATTCGCGGGTGTCCACTTTTACCGCCGGGCTCATTGTAGCCGAGAGCGTGCAGCTTTGCAGATATTGGCCTTTCACGCTCTGAGGCCTGGCCTTTGCCACGGCTTCAATCACCGCGCGCGCATTCTCTTCGATCTGCTCCGGCTTGAACGAAGCTTTGCCCACGACCACGTGCACGTTGCCGGCTTTGTCTGTCTTGAACTCGACGCGCCCGGCTTTTACTTCTTTCACTGCCTTGGCGGTGTCTTCGGTGACCGTACCGGTTTTGGGATTGGGCATCAGGCCGCGAGGCCCGAGGACTTTGCCCAATTTACGGACTTCCACCATCGCCTCCGGCGTGGCCACGGCCACGTCAAATTCCGCCCAACCCTCATTGCACTGCTTGATCATGTCCTCGAAACCGACGAACTCGGCTCCAGCCGCCTTGGCAGCGTCTGCGGCACCGCCCCTGGCGAAAACCAAAACGCGCACCGTCTTGCCGCTGCCGTGAGGCAGAGGCACCGTGCCGCGGACCATTTGGTCAGATTGTTTGGGATCCACACCCAGGCGAAATGCGAGATCAATGGTCTCGTTAAATTTTGCTTTGGGAAACTTTGCCAGCACTCCCACTGCTTCCTTGAGCGGATACGACTTTTTTGCGTCGACGGCCTCGATGGCCTTTCTGAAACGTTTGCTTTGAATTTTTGCCATTTTATTTGGTGCGGTCCAAACGAGCTTTTAGCTCTCCCGCGGTTGTTCTTTGCTATCCGACCACTTCAATTCCCATGCTGCGAGCCGTACCGGAAATGACCCGGACTGCGGCTTCCTCGGACATCGAGTTCATGTCTTTCGACTTCATCTTGATGATGTCCAAAACCTGTTTGCGGGTCACCTTGCCGACTTTTTCCTTGTTCGGCGTCTTCGATCCGGCGGTAATGCCCGCAGCCTTTTTAAGCAATACGGACGCCGGTGGCGACTTGGTGATAAACGTAAACGACTTATCCTGATAAACCGTGATTACCACGGGGATTACCAGACCGGCGTCATTCTTGGTGACCGCATTAAATTCCTTGCAAAAACCCATGATATTCACGCCATGCTGGCCCAGTGCCGGGCCGACGGGCGGCGCCGGGTTGGCCTGGCCCGCCGGAATCTGCAATTTAATCTGTCCTGTGACTTTCTTTGCCATAAATTCTTAGCTCTTACGTATTGCGCGCTGCATCAAGCGCTGCGCCTCATCCGGCTCGTTACTGACGAAACACGGACAAGCATTATATCACGCCTTTTCGACTTGCCAATACTCAAGTTCGACCGGCGTATTGCGTCCAAAAATGTTCACGGTCACTTTCAATTTGCCGCGGGTCGGATCGATCTCCTCGATCACGCCGCTGAAATTGAGGAACGGACCGTTATTAATCTTAATCGTCTCGCCCACTTCAAAATTGACCTTCGGCCGTTCGGTTTCCTCGGATGCGGAAATCTGGGCTTTGATGCCGTCAACCTCCTCCGTGGGCGTCGGTTGCGGCGGATCGCTCAAAAAGCCGATCACTCCCTGCGTTTCTTTGATAAAATACCACGGCTTTTCAATCACGCGCCGCTCTTCATCCAACAAAACCATGTCGACAAACACGTAGCCCGGCCACAATTTGCGGCTCGTCACGGTCTTCTTGCCGCCGCGCACATCCACAACCTTTTCCATCGGGACCAGGACTTCCTTGACGGTGTCCTGCATCTCCTCGGGTTTGATGCGCTTTTCAATACTTTCCTTGACCTTTTGTTCCTGGCCGGAAAGCGTCTGGACGATGAACCATTGGCTCCGCATGTTTTAAAGAACTTTTGTGAATATCCGGTTAAAAAGCATATCGAGCACGAAAACGAACAGACCCAGCAATGCGATCGTCACCCCGATCAACACAGTCGAGCCCCTTAGCTCCGTCCACGTTGGCCACGAGCATCGGCCTGGTTTCAATTCGTGCCAGGTTTCCTGAAAAAATACGTTCAACCGCGCGATGTAGCCTTTCCACCAAAGGAAACCGAATGCCACCGCCACGATTCCGCCCCAAATCAAAATTGTAATTAAACTGCTATTCACAAAAAAATAATATATCAAATAACGCATCCGGCGCTATCACCACTTATCTGCCCGTACGCCGCTCGACCGGCCCGCCTTCCCTTCGCTACTGCCCGGCAAGCTGGCGGAGAGGGAGGGATTCGAACCCCCGTTGGCCGTTAAGCCAAAGCGGTTTTCAAGACCGCCGCGATAGACCACTCTGCCACCTCTCCCGCCTTCATCCCGCTTTGCGGGACTTTGGCGCGGCAAGCCCACCCGCGACGTCATCCTCAACCTCAAAAAATTCTCCGCTGGCGCCAGTTGGCACGGCAGGAGGGAATTGAACCCCCAACCAACGGTTTTGGAGACCGCTACTCTACCAATTGAGCTACTGCCGTATCCACCCCGCCTTCGCTTCGCTTCGGCGCGGCACGCCCGCTTGCCTTCACCGCTACCGAGCCAGGCTTTGGCCGGGCAATTCTTCGGATAAAAGGGGAGACGGAGAGATTCATCTCCGCCTCCCGATTCAAAATCCGGCTTACTTCATCACATCGCTCACGCGGCCCGCGCCGATGGTACGTCCACCTTCGCGAATCGCGAAACGCTGGCCTTTTTCCATGGCGACCGGGGCGATCAATTCGATTTCGACCGATACATTGTCCCCGGGCATAACCATTTCCACACCCTGCGGCAACGTCACTGTTCCAGTGACATCCGAGGTACGGAAATAAAACTGCGGACGATACTTCGTAAAGAACGGCGTATGACGGCCACCTTCGTCTTTTGACAGCACGTACACTTCCGCCTTGAATTTGGCATGCGGAGTAATTGAAGCGGGCTTGGCCAAAACCATGCCGCGCTCCACTTCGTTCTTGGTGGTACCGCGCAACAGCACGCCAACGTTGTCGCCAGCGGTGGCTTTGTCCAACAACTTGCGGAACATTTCAATGTCCGTGGCAACGGTCTTGCGAGTGTCCTTGAGGCCGACGATTTCAACTTCAGTCATGCGATCAAGAACGCCGCGTTCGACACGGCCAGTCACGACGGTTCCACGACCTTCAATGGTGAACACGTCTTCAATGCACATCAGGAACGGTTTGTCGACTTCGCGCGTCGGAAGCGGGATTTGCGCGTCGATGGCGTCCATCAATTCCTGAATGGCCTTTTCGCCTTCGGGCTTGGCTTCGAGCGCCGCCTTGGCGCTGCCTTTGACTACGGAAGCCTTGTCGCCCGGAAACTGATATTTGCTCAGCAAATCGCGAACTTCCATTTCTACCAGGTCCAGCAATTCCTTGTCATCCACCAGATCCACTTTGTTCAAGAAAACAACGATGGCAGGCACACCCACCTGGCGGGCCAGCAGAATGTGCTCGCGCGTCTGGGGCATGGGTCCTTCGGAGGCGTCCACCACGAGGATGGCGCCGTCCATTTGCGCCGCGCCGGTAATCATGTTTTTCACATAATCGGCATGGCCCGGGCAATCGACGTGAGCGTAGTGGCGCTTGTCGCTTTGATATTCGACGTGGGAGACAGCAATCGTGACCGTCTTGGTTTCATCGCGCACGGTGCCACCTTTGGTAATGTCAGCGTAAGAAATCGGAGTCGCCAAACCTTTGCGTGCCTGTGTCGCGACAATCGCGGCAGTCAGCGTGGATTTGCCGTGGTCAATGTGTCCGATGGTGCCGACGTTAACGTGCGGTTTCGTTCGTTGAAATTGCTCTTTTGCCATATCTTTATAATTCGTTGTGTTTTCTCTGCAAATAGTCTGGAGCCCATGATCAGGATTGAACTGATGACCTCGTCCTTACCAAGGACGTGCTCTACCAACTGAGCTACATGGGCACCAAAATTCGTTTGTTCAAACCGGATGACATAAACGACAAAAAACCGTCCCCCTCGACCTTTTTCACAAAGTTTCAAGAGGCGACCGGCTTATTGACTTTTTACGGACTACCGACGCACGCCAAATTACGAAAGAGCACCAACCCTGTCAATAGCCAACTAAATTATTTTTGATGCTGAACCTTTCCAAGGGTAGACGGGACAAATAGAACCGATGGGCGGCACTTTGCAGATGCCAAGTCCGACTTCGCCATTATGCCCGTCTGGCCGCCAAAATCTCCTTCGCCCGCGCGATCGCGTCATCCAAGCCACCCACGATGTTTGCTTCGCCAATCCGGTCAATCAATCCCGCGCGCGTCAAAGCGAACAACGGTTGCGAACGCGGCCCGCACAATATCAAATCTTTTTTCTTGATCCGCAATTTCTCAAGCAAATCCTCCAACGCATCCAACCCGGTCGCATCCAGGGTCAGCACGTCGCCCATTCGCAGAATCAGAACGTCCGGCAATTCCCCCGCGCGGCGAAGGGACGTTTCCAGCTTGTCCGCCGCGCCAAAAAAGAACGCCCCGAAAATTCGGAATACCATCACCCCGGCAGGAATTTGGGCCGTTGCCTGGCCGCCGCTTGCCGGCGCGCCTTCGTCCGCGTGGATATGCGTCAATTCCGAAAGCCGCGCCACCAAAAGCGCCGAGGCCAAAATGAGCGAAGCCCCCACTGCCGTCGGCAAATCAATGCATACTGTCAGAATGAATGCGCAGAGAAAAACTGCCGCGTCGCTTTTGGGCCACTGTTTTAACCTCCGGAACCGGTGCCACTCACCCATCCGCAATGAGACTACGATAAGCACTGCGCTCAAAGCCGCCATCGGGATATGTTTTGCCAGCGGCGCCGCGGCAAGGAGAATGACCATGACCGTGAACGAATGGATGATTCCGGCCACCGGCGTCCGGCCACCGCAACGAATGTTGGTCGCCGTGCGCGCAATCACGCCTGTGGCCGGCATTCCGCCGAAAATACCCATCGCAATATTTGCAATGCCCTGGCCCATCAGTTCCTGGTTCGAGTCGTGGCGATCATCGATCATGCCATCCGACACGACGGCCGAAAGCAGCGACTCGATCGCCCCCAACAACGCAATCGTCATCGCGGCCGGGACCAGTGAACGCCATTCATCAAATGAGAGCGACGGCCAGTGCGGCGGCGGCAAGGCGCGGGGCATATCGCCAAACTCGGTACCGAGTGTTTGAATTCCCAATTTCCCGGGCAAATCAAAAACCGCGGAGGCAACTCCCGCCAGCGCCACCACCACCATCGAACCCGGAAGGCGGCGGCCAATCTTTTCGGGCCAATACCAAATCGCCAGCGTGCAAATCGTCCCCAGCAGGACCGTGGGCCATTGCGGATGAAAATGAACGGCCAGCGCCTGCAATTTGCCGATGAAGTCCGGCGGCAATTTCCCGGGCAGTCCAAAAAAATCACGGATTTGCGTGCTGATAATGATGATGGCAATTCCACTGGTGAAACCGGTCACGACCGGAAAAGGAATATACCGGATGAGCGAACCAAGTTTGCACGCGCCCAGCCCAATCAAAATGAGCCCCGCCATGAACGCGCAAACTACCAGCGCTTCCGGACCGTGCTTCATGACGATCGGCGCCAGCAACGGCACGAACGCGCCGGCGGGTCCGCCGATCTGTACGCGCGAACCGCCAAAGACCGAAATGCAAAAGCCGGCAATGACTGCGGTGAATAAACCAATCTGCGGCGGCAATCCCGACGCGATGGCCAACGCCATGGAAAGCGGCAGCGCAACAATTCCCACGGTCAAACCCGCCGGCAAATCCGAATAAAAATCCTGCGCTGAATAGTGCTTCAGCGCGTCCACAATCTTTGGCCGAAACGAAAATGGCGTATTCATTCGGGACACAGGAAAAAATTCCCTGAGGTTGATTGTGCAAAACGCGGGTGAAAATTCAAATCGTTTTCAAAGATCCGCAAACCCTGCGTGTAGCCTAATGCGTTTTGCGTCAAGTATGGCTGGAAAGACTGATCATTCTTAACCGCCCGATTTCGCGGTTGTTAATCCCAGCTTTGTCCATTACAATACGGGATATGAAAATATTAAAAAGCTTATTGGCGGTTCTTTCACTTCTGGTCGGCACTTCGGCGCTTGCTGAAATGCCCAAAATTGGCGACGTCGCCCCGGCGTTCCAGGGCACCGACCAAAACGGCAACCCGATCAAGTCATCGGACATTATCGGCAAGAAAGTTGTGCTGCTGTATTTTTATCCCAAGGATTTCACGGGCGGCTGCACCAAAGAAGCCTGCGGGTTCCGCGACCGCATGGGCGATTTGCAAAAAGAAAACGTGCAGATCATCGGCGTCAGTTTCGACTCGGTGGACAAGCACAAGTCGTTCGAGGAAAAATATAATTTAAACTTCACGCTTCTGGCGGACCCGGATGGGAAGATCGTGGAAGCCTACGGCACACGCATGGGGATGATGAAAATGTCGCGGCGGGTCAGTTTTCTCATCGGGCTGGACGGCAAGATTACGCATATCACCGATTCCGGAAACCCGCAGGTCCATTTCGATGAGATGAAAGCGGCGATTAATTCGCTGCCGAAAAGCTAGTGACGTCGATTTTTTGGCGCAGCCGCGGCGCGAGCGACCGGACGGAAAGCACAGTACTAACACGAAATCCGGCTCGTCAAAGCGGTTGCCGTTGTTTAGCATGTGCCCGTGCAGTTCGGGATAAACAGCAGCGTTTTGACCAGGACGCGGGATTTTATCCGGCGACACTTGCAGGGCGCGCTTCAATGGCGCGAAAAACTGGTCCTTAAGGAGGAAGCGTTCCATCTGATTTTGGCCGGGGCCGTCGGAATCATCGGCGGCCTCGTGAATTTCTTTTTTTACGAGGCGGTCCACCTCATTCAGCCGGGCAACATTGTGGAATTGGCTGAACGGTTGCCGGATTGGCAGCGCGTGCTTTTGCCCACTCTGGGCGGCCTGGCAGCGGGGCTGATTCTTCACTGGGGCCTGCGCTTCATCGGCAAACAGGGGCCAACCAATCTCATCGAAGTCGTGGTCGCCGGCGACGGCCGCCTGCCGACCCGGACGGACCTGGTCAAGTCGTGCTCGGCCATAGTGAGCATCGCCACGGGCGCATCCATCGGGCGCGAAGGCGGCATCGTGCAACTGGCGGCCACGCTGTCGTCCAAGCTCGGACAAATTGCAAAGTGGCCGCCCTACCGGCTCCGGCTTCTGGTGGGCTGCGGGGCGGCGTCCGGCATGGCGGCGGCTTACAACGCGCCAATCGCCGGCGCGGTGTTCTCGGCCCTCATCGTGCTCGGAAATTTTTCGATGAATATGTTTGGGCCGCTCGTGTTTGCCTCCGTCATCGCCGCCACGGTGTCGCGGACATTTTTTGGAATCAAACCATTGTATGAAATTCCCGGTTTTCCGGAAGTGGCGCCGCTGCAACTACCGTGGTTCCTTTTGCTCGGCGTTCTTTGCGGCATCGCGGGTGGAATTTTTTTGAGGCTCGTCCGCAAAGGCAGAGAAGAATTTGGAAAAGTAGAATGGCCGCTTTATGTGAAACTGACGCTGGCGGGCCTGATTGTGGGAGTCATTGCCATGGAGTTTCCGGGCGTCTGCGGAAATGGTTACCAGGTGACGAACGGCATCCTGGATCAAGACTTTTTGAACGAAGCCCGGCCTCTATTATGGCTGGGCGGTTTGTTGATCGCCAAATGGATTGCCACGGCGGCGACGGTGGGATCGGGAACCGTTGGCGGCATATTCACACCGACTCTCTTCGTGGGCGCCGCAACCGGGGCGTTTTTTGGCACGGTCCTGCACCGCTTTCACCTGGCGCCGGACGTTCAGGCCGGCGCCTTTGCCCTGGTGGGTATGGGCGCGGTCCTGGCCGCCACAACGCGGTCCCTGCTGCTGGCCGTGATCATGGTGTTTGAGTTGTCATTGAATTATTCGATGGTCCCGGCGCTGATGCTGGCGTGCGCCATTTCCATCCTCGTGGCGCGGCAATTGCACGATGAATCTGTTTACACGGAACATTTGCGGTTGAAAGGGATTGCCCTCGGCCGTGAAACCAGCCGGTTGGGAGCGACGATGGAACGAACGATCGGAGATTTGATGCGTCCGCCGGTGCAACCCGTGCGTGAAACAGCCGGCCTGGAGGAAATCGCGGGACGATTTTTGACCGGTTCAAATAATTTCCTGCCCGTGGTGGACGCAGGCAAACGGCTCGTGGGCGTCGTGGCGTTGCAGGATCTCAAAGAATTCTTGAACCGCGCGAAGGACCTGCACGGGATCATCGCGTTTGACGTGATGCGGGCGCCGCCGAAGACGCTGACGCCGGTCCAACCCCTGCTCGACGCGCTCCCAACGGTGTTGGAAAGCGAACTGCGAAACGTGCCGGTCGTAAACAATTACGCGGAAAACCGCCTGGTGGGAGCCGTGCCGCGGGCGGAACTGCTCACGATCTTTTCAGAAGCCATCGCCGAAAAGAGCGATCCGCGCGGAGAATAATCCAGCATTTCCGGGACGAGAACGAAAACCAATTTACCTAAGAATGACAATGACAACGAGAATGATTTTGCCTGGCTCCCCCGCCGGGCCGCTTTAAAGTTTTAAACATGTCACTTCAAATTGGCGACAACATTTCCCTGACAATCAACGACATTGCCTTTGGTGGCGAAGGCGTTGGGCGGCACGCCGATCTTGTGATCTTCGTTCCCTTCGTGCTGGGGGGCGAAACGGTGGAGGTCGAAATCACGGAGTTGAAGAAGAACTTCGCGCGGGCGAAATTATTGCGGGTGACCACGCCGTCGGTCGACCGTGTGGCCGCACCCTGTGTTTATTTTGGAAAATGCGGGGGTTGCCAGTATCAGCACGCGAATTACGCGGCGCAGTTACGGATCAAGCAAAAACAGATCGCAGACTTGTTTGAGCGGGTCGGGAAAATTCCCAGCGCGGTCGTGGCGCCGGTCATCCCCTGCCCTTCACCCTATGGATATCGCAACCGGATCATGGTGCGCAGCCAATGGAACAAGCCCGAACAGAAACTGAACATCGGCTTTATCCGTGGCGACTGCGGCCTGGTGGAGGACATCGAAAAATGCGTCATCGCCGAACCGGCCATCAATGAACAACTGGCCGGGGTGCGAGCGCATCCGCCACCCAAAGGCGGAATCAAGGTTGTGCTGCGCGTGCAACCGGAGGATTGGGAATTGCCGCCGGACTCATTTTTTCAGAACAATTTCTTTTTGCTGCCGGCGCTGGTGGACACGGTCCGGGGGTTTTTGAAGGACGGCGGGGCAAAACATTTGGCGGATTTGTATTGCGGGGTCGGATATTTCGGAATTGAATTAGCGGATTCTGTCGAGCGCTTTACCGGCGTGGAATACGACCGGCGAGCGATCCAGGCGGCGGAGAAGAACGCCGCGGCTCGAAAAATCAAAAATGGACGATTTATCGCGGCCAAAGTTGAAGAGGTCCTGGAAACTTTGCTGGAAGAAGCCGCAGCGCGGGAGACGGTCGTGCTGATTGACCCGCCGCGCAAAGGCTGCGGCCCTGAAATATTGAAACTGCTGCGGGCCATCAGGCCCCGGCAAATTATTTACGTGTCGTGCCACCCGGCCACAATGGCCCGGGACTTGAACATTTTAACATCTGAAGGTGTCTTTAAATTATTGCACGTGCAACCGCTGGATATGTTTCCGCAGACTCAGCACGTGGAATGTGTAGCGAATTTGCGGAATTACGACCCTATCCAACCGCAAAACGCCGCCTAACGAACAAGAAAATCCATGCCCAACGGAGTGCGAATTGATGCACGGCGCGACTTTGTCCGCCGGGTTTTGCCGTGGCTTATTGCCGCGGCAATGCTGCTATTTTATGTCCTGACGTTGAATCACTGGGTGTCGCTGACCAATCTGGGGAGCGTCGCCACGATTTCGGGATGGATTTGGGCGCCACAATCCGAAAGCCCCCTGTTCTACCTGGTCACAAAGCCCTTCCGGCTCTTGCCCGCCGCCGCCCTGCCGCTGGCGTTGAATCTCTTTTCCGCGGCGTGCGCGGCGCTGTCATTGGGACTGCTGGCGCGCTCGGTTGGTTTATTGCCGCACGACCGCACGGAAGCGCAGCAGGTGCGCGAACGAAATGATTTCTTTCTGCTGACCCTCCGCAGCGCATGGCTTCCGTCCGTGCTGGCGGTGCTCCTTTGCGGATTGCAATTGACGTTTTGGGAAAAGGCGACCAATGGCGGCAGTGAAATATTTGACCTGCTCATGTTTGCCTTTGTCGTTTGGTCGCTGGTCGAATACCGGCTGGATGGGCGTGTCTGGCGGTTGTATTCCAGCGCGGCAATCGTCGGCGCGGGTGTCGTGGAAGGTCCGGCGATAACCGCATTCTTCCCGCTGTTCATCGTGGCGATCATCTGGGTCCGCGGCCTGGCATTTTTCAATGTGCAATTTCTAATCCGGATGTTTCTCTGTGGCCTGGCCGGATTTTTACTACTTCTGCTATATCGATTGGCATCGGCTCTGGGCTCCGAATATCCCATGTCATTTTGGGAAGCGCTCAAGTTCAGCCTGGGGGCGCAAATTGAAGTCCTGCACGTTTATTGGAGTTCCATTACCAGTCCCGGATCCTATTTAGGCGACCTGTTGATGCCCATCATCATTTCGCTGATGCCCCTTTTGGTAATGTCGGTGCGCTGGAAATTTGGGGACAACAGCAAAATTGGCTCCTCCCTGACAAGTCTGATGTTCCACACGATTCACATCATCTTTCTGGGAGTTTGCATTTGGATTGCTTTTGACCCGCCCTTTAGCCCGCGTGAAAAGGGCCTGGGCCTGACCCTGAATTACCTGATCGCATTGGGCGCGGGTTATTACGCCGGATATCTTTTGCTGGTATTTGGAAGGAGACGCCCCCGGGCAAATGACAGTCCGCCAGCGTTGGTAAGCCTGGGCAACAAGGTGGTCGTCGTCAGCGTCTGGGTGGTCGCCGTCCTGGCACTGGCGGGTTTGATCTGCAAAAATGCGCCCCTGGTCCGCACGGCAAATGGCGATACTCTCCGCAAATTCACTTCACTGGTCATCCGTGATTTGCCGCCAAAGGCCGTTGTGTTGAGCGACGACTCGGAACGAATGTACCTGACCCGGGCGGCCCTGGCCTCTGACGGTCGGGCGAATAATTATTTGCTGATTAACACCGCATGGCTGCCCTACCCGGCATATCATCGCTTTTTGCACAAAGAGGCGCCACAAATCTGGCCGCTTTTGGTCAAACCCGGCCAAACTAATATCCTCAACACCGTCGGCCTGATTGAATTGCTCGCGTATCTGGACAAGACCAATGAGATGTACTATCTGCACCCAAGTTTTGGCTATTATTTTGAAGAATTTTATCTCGAACCGCACGGGCTCGTTTACAAATTAAAAACCCTGCCCCGCGATACCCTGGTGCCGCCGCCACCGGACAAAGATCTAATCGCCGAAAACGAAACGTTTTGGAAAACGGCCCAGGCGGACGCCCTGGCTCCCGTGACCGAAGCGCTTGCCCAACCCGACCCGGGCTCGCCCCAAGCTTTTGTGGACGCCCAACTGGACCGATTAAGCGCTCCACACGAGTCCGATATCAACGCTATCCTGGCGGGAACTTATTGCTCGCGCAGCCTTGATTTTTGGGGCGTGGAATTGCAACGCCTCGGAGACCTGACGGATGCATCCGCCAAATTCCGGACCGCGATTGAATTCAATACGAACAATGTCGCGGCGCAAATCAATCTTGAGGTAAATGCCGGCCTGAGCGCGGGGCGCCGGGTGTCCGCTGATCCTTCCGTGGGCGCTTTCAACCAATTCGGAACCTTCGACAGCCTGTTAAAAGCCCTCGTTCCGGACGGCCCGATCGACGACCCGGCTTTTTGTTTTCGATACGGCTGGACGCTGGCACAGATCAATAAATTCTTTCGCCAGGCCGTCGTGCCCTTGAAGCGCGCCTGCCAATTGGACCCGGATTATTTGCCGGGACGCATCTGGCTCGCCCGGGTTTATGGCATGAATCGCATGCCGGACCGCATGTTTGACGTCCTGCGCGCCCCCGTAACCCAATCGGATGAGTCCTCAGCCGATGATTCCCATCAATTCAACATGCTGTTATCGGCCGCCTATTTTCAAAAGGACGATTTGGTAAATGGCGCGCGACTGCTGGATATGGAAGTTGCCCACTATCCGACCAATCAGGCTTTCCTTGCCACGGTAGCGCAAATATATATGAACCGCGGCATGTATTCCAACGCCCTGGTTATCGCAGACATGCAATCGCGTTTGTCGCCCGATGACTCCTCCCGCCTTTTCGCCAAAGGATTTCTTTATAATCAAGTGAAGCAATACGATCAGGCCATCGCGACATTGAACCGCGCGCTGGCGATTGAAAAAGAGAATCCCGCCGCCGAATTTCAGCTTGCGAGCGCCTACTTCGGCGCGGGCAATCTCGACGCCGCCCGGACCAATTTTGAAAAGCTCCAGCAGACGCGCACGAACTCGCCGGAATTGGCGTTTAACCTCGGAGAAATCGCCTGGCGCCGCCATGACACCAACGAGGCCATCCGCAACATTGAAATCTATCTTGCCAATGCGCCAACCAATACCACGCAGGCCCGGCTCATGGGCGACCAATTGCGGCAATTGAAGCAATAACGGATTTGGAACAAAGGACAACGATTGCTTTGAATCCAGGGCGCCAAAAAACTCTTTCCGCCCCCGCCGGACCTGCGGTAATCTCGCGGCAATGATTGCAGGCATATCCAGTTGCCTTCCTTTTGAATTTTAACCGCCATCTTAGCCCCCTTTGACTACCCGGCATTTGCCATGCGCGTCTCACACGTCATCACACGCCTCGTTGTGGGCGGCGCACAGGAAAACACGCTTGCCACCGTCGCCGGCCTGCGGCAAATCCCCGGCGTCGAAGTCCATTTAATTTCAGGCCCCACAACCGGCCCGGAAGGCTCGCTGGAAGCTGGCGCACGGCGGGCATTGGGAGACCAACGTATCGTCATAATTCCTGAGCTGGTCCGTCCCGTTCATCCGCTCAAGGACTGGCTGGCGTTGCGCAAGCTTGAGCGCCTGTTGCGGGAGCAAAGGCCGGACATTGTCCACACTCACAGCGCCAAAGGGGGAATTTTGGGCCGTCTGGCGGCAAAACGCGCCGGGGTCCCGGTCATCGTTCACACCATTCACGGCCCGTCCTTTGGAGCGTTTCAAGGCCCGGCGGCAAATCTCGCCTTTCGCTCGGCTGAAAAGTTCGCCACGGGCATTACCGGCCATTTTATCGTCGTCGCCGATGCCATGAAAGACCAGCATCTGGCCGCCGGTATCGGCCGGCCGGAACAGTATACAAAAATACTCAGCGGTTTTAAACTCGAACCATTCCTTGCCGCGAATAACGACGCGCAACTTCGCGCCCGGCTCGGCATCGCTCCCGGCGATTTTGTCATCGGCAAAATTGCGCGGCTGTTCAAGCTTAAAGGACATGATGACCTGTTTGCCATTGCGCCGGAATTGGTCGGACGGAATTCGAAAATCAAATTTCTCTTAATTGGCGACGGCCCCTGGCGCGGGCGTTTTGAAAGCCTCGCGCGCAGCCAGGGCCTCGAAAAGCATTTCATTTTTACCGGGCTTATTCCCCCTGAAGACGTAGCTAAATACGCCGGCATCATGGACGCATTGGTCCATTTGTCATTGCGCGAAGGGCTGCCACGGGCATTGCCCCAGGCGCTGGCCGCCCGCAAACCCGTAGTCGCATACGATTGCGATGGCGCGCGCGAAGTTTGCCGCGACAATGAAACCGGATTCCTGATTCAACCCGGCGATATGGCCGCCTTGAAAAACCGGCTCTGGCAATTGGCGGATGACCCGCTGCTCCGCGAGCGCCTGGGCCGGCGCGGACGGGAATTTGTCCGGGACAATTTCGGTGTCGAAAAAATGGTTGAACGCATCTACAATCTTTACGTAAAATTGCTCGCTCCTCGCGATGGCATTCCCGCTTAACTTCTACTGTGCGACGTTTGCCTGCGCGTTCGTCACGACGCTGGTGACGCTGCCGCTTTGGCGAAAATGGTGCCTCCGGACAAATTTGGTGGACGACCCGGGAGCACGGAAAATCCACGACAAACCCATGCCGCTGGCGGGCGGCTACGCTGTGCTTACAGGAATCCTGCTGCCGCTCGCCGCCGGGGCGGCCCTGGTGAAATTTGGCGTGCTGAAAGTTTCATTTACCGGCCTGATTGCCCATGGATTGGAACGGCGCGGCCTGGAGCTCGCCGCCATCTCTGCCGGCGCCATTGCCATTACCGTTCTGGGTTGCCTTGACGACCGGCACGAATTGAAACCGTTACCCAAGTTTTGCGGGCAATTTTTTATTGCCGTCCTGGTGGCGATCGCCTGCAAGCGCATCACGCTCTTCGTTCCCAACCTCGCCTTCAGCTACGTCATTACGATCCTCTGGCTGCTCACCGTGATGAATGCCTTCAATTTCATGGACAATATGAACGGCCTTTGCGCGGGCCTGGGCGCGATCGCTGCGTTCCTGTTTGCGCTCATCGCGGCAGCGAGCGGCGAATACCTCGTGGCGCTGGCCGGCTTTTTGATTTGCGGATCGCTGGTGGGATTTTTGCCGTGGAATTTTCCGAATTCCCGCTCCTTTCTCGGCGACGCCGGAAGCCAGCTTGTCGGTTATCTCCTGGCCGTCATGGCCATCCTCCCTCACTTCTACACCAAACAAAATCCGCGCCCGCTGGCCGTGCTCTCTCCTTTGCTCGTCCTAGCCGTCCCGCTTGCGGATCTCGCGCAAGTGACAGTCATGCGCACGCTCAACCGCAAGCCGTTCTGGATCGGAGACACGAACCATCTATCGCACCGGCTTGCCCGAACGAAGCTCGGAAAAATCCGCGCCGTTCTGCTGCTATGGTTGATCGCCGCTATCGTCGGAGCGGTCGCATGCCTGTAAATTAAAAAGGTTCAGAACCTCAAACGGAGCGTGATTCGCCAAAGATCGTTTCGTAGGCAAACATGCACGCGGCGGTGGTAAAGGCAAAAGTGAAAAACACGCCTATGCAGCACAAACAAACGCCCGCGATATTGATCAATCCTATGAGAAACAGGAGCCCAAAGAGAGTGAACCAATGTTTGTGCACCATCCTCCAGCTCATTTTTATCGCCGTCCAAAAATCCATTTCTTTGTCAATGATCAATGGAAGAACGAATTGAAGGTTTACCATCAAATAAATGGTGGGAATGAGGCACAGAATAAAAATGGGCATGCAACTGGAAAACGCCGCCCATATCTGGAGAAGCGCAGCCTGCATTTCTGAGGGCGGGACAGTTCCATGTTGAAACTGCGCAAGGGCTGGCCCCATCCGGGACGTCTCGACAATTGTAAAGGGCGCAAGACACACCGCCGCTACCAGGGTATACACCAGGTAGCCCAGGAACAGTTGCGGAAACTTCTTTTGAAACCCGATGAAAAGTTCGCCCACCCCCGCCGTCCGTCCGCGCATCGTTTCAATAATGATATAGTACAGGCCGCCCGTCAGGGGGCCCAATAAGGGAGCAGATGAAAGTCGAAACAGAAAATCGAAACTGACTTTGAACGTGGCCGACTGCATGGCCTCTTTGCCCAGGATCGGCAATAATATTATGTTCAATATAAAGCCAAGAACCATCGACACGATGATAATCATCACGAAATAAAGCACGGTACTCCCGAGCAGAATTCCAAGGTTGTTGGCAAATAAGTTCCAACCACGGCTGATGCAGCCGCCGATGTCCAATTCATAATCGCGGCCGCTCCAATCCACCGCCTGCGGGGATGGCGCCGAAGCGCTATGCGCCACCGCGGCGGTACCCAGGGCGCCGGCAAATTCAGGAAAACTTGAAAGCGGACGAAATTCGGCGTCACCTTCGGCTTTTGCGAGGGATTGCGAACTAAGCCGGCCTTCCGCGATCCACTTGCACAAATCCGCTTCGGTGACCGGACCGTATTCCTGGCCATCGCCGCCAATGATTTTATACATAATAAGGGAATTCAGGGTTAATGTCGGCTGGCAAGATTTATCAAAGTTTGGGTGGTTTAGGCAAATCCGAAAGACGCGGGGGAAGGCTGGCCTCGTAGGCTTTGGCTTCCCGCATCAGATGGAAGCAGGTGATCCCGGTCCAAATCCAACTGATAACTATGCAGAAAACGCCGGATTGCCAGATCCACGGACTGGGCACCGGCGAAAGATCTTCACCCGCTGCTGATTGGAAAATACGGACCATCCATTTGCCCATCCACGCCATCAGCAGAAAAAGGCCTCCCAGCGCAAATACCAATTCGCAGATGCCGGTCAGTTTTTTTCCCGCTTTTATCGTTCCCCATCCCGGCACCGAAATATTGAGCATGACGCAGGACCAGGCGCGGTCGCGGCTCAATGGCATCTTCGACATACCGGCTTCAGGAGAAATACTGCTTCACCTTGCCCATGATGCTCATGGCCCAAATGCCGAAGATCACACCCAGAATCCATCCGCCGCAACAGGGAGTGATACACGGAATGATCGCAAGGATAGCTGCAGCGTAGGAAAATTCGTAGCTCCGCAATTTCAACATCTTTAGGGCGCCTATAAAGATCAGCACCTCAATCAAAATTTGGAACAGGTAGTTGGCGATGCCAAACGGCCCGGAAAAGAATTTCACTATCGTATCCATAAACTGCTGGGCCTGTGGGTTGCCCGCCTGCGACATCATCGAATTTATTTGCTGCATTTGGGCGCCGATGGACCGAATCGTGGCCAGCCCGTAAAGGGACATGACGAAGCTCAGGGCCGATGAAACGATGAGGCCGATGGCGGGCACTCGCACTTTATCCGACGCCGTGTTACGGTCGATCCCGCCCGCCAGCACGGGGGCAATACCCGGCGGCGGAGCCGCCGCCCCAAAGACGTCAGCAATTTCAGGAAAAGTGGCAAGCGGACGAAATTCCGCGTCGCTTTCAGCTTTCACAAGCGACTGCGCGTTCAATCGTCCTTCAGCAATCCATTTACGAAGGTCTCCGTCTGAAATAGGTCCGTACTCTTTTCCATCTCCGCCGATGACAGTATAGTTGGCCATAGTTTCTTCGCGTTTGGGGACTTCTAAAGCATCCCGCAAAATCAAGCAAGCGCATTCTTCTGGATTGGCGGATTATGGGCGCATCTTGGCACTGTTCTTGGTAGGGACGGCGCGGCGCAACGAATGTGGTCGGACGCTGGACCGCGCACAAGGATGGGGCTTGTGCCCAGCCAATCCACGTATCCAACAATCCATTGATCCAGCCGTCAGGCGGCGGCTTTGCTCGGCGCAGGAGAAATTCCAATTCCAATCGCAGCGGGTGGCCGCGGGCCGGGAGCACCGGGCATGCCCGGAACAGGTGCGGGTGCCATACCCGGCAGGGGTGCAGCGGCAGGCGCTGGCCGGGGTTTTGGCGCCGGCTTTTCCTCTTCCCTCATCTTCAGCGACGCAAATGCCGGTGAATTGCCTGCCTTTTTGGCAGCGTCGATGCGTTGCCGCATCGTGGGCTTGTTGACACAGTAAAGCAGCGCCGTTTCTTCAGAAACATAGTTCATCTCAAAAGCCTTGAGCAACGACTGCTCAAAACTGTGCCAGCCCGAAGTCGAGCCGGCTTCGATAATATCAGAAAGCCGCCGGTTTTCGTTCTCACCCAACAAAATAGCCTCCCGGCTGCGCAGACTGCTGCCCAACAATTCCGTCACCAGCAATCGCCCGCTGTCCACCCTGGGAACCAGGCGTTGGCTAACGATATAGCGCAAACATCCGGCCAGGCGTTCGCGGACCTGTTGCTCCTCGTCCTTTGTGAAAATACCTAAAATACGGTTGATCGTTTGTCCGGCGCTGATGGTGTGCATGGTGCTGTAAACCACGTGGCCGGTTTCGCCGGCGGTCAGCGCGATCTCCATCGTCTCACGGTCGCGAATTTCGCCCACCATGATAATCTTCGGCGCCTGCCGTAGCGCGGCGCGGATTCCGTCCGGAAATGTGTAAAAATCCCGTCCCATTTCGCGCTGGCTGAAAGTCGCCTGGATATGAGGATGCATGAACTCGATCGGGTCTTCGAGGCTGACAATATGGCAGGGATTGTTTTGGTTGATTTCATTCAACATGGCGGCCAGCGTCGTGGTCTTGCCACTGCCGGTGCCTCCGGTCACGAAGATCAATCCCGTTTTCTCTTTGATGATGTCGCGAAAAACCGGCGCCAGTTTGAGGGATTCCATTGAAGGAATGACCGACGCGAGCCGGCGCAAGACCATCGCGTAATTTCCATTTTGCCGGTAAATGTTGACTCGAAACCGGTGCGAGTTTAAGAGCGCATAGCTGCAATCGCATGAACCGCGTTTGGCAAAATCTTCCGCCAGCTTGGTGTTCCCACCGATGATCGTTTTAGCGAGAGTTTCAATCCGGGCGCTGTTCAGCACCGCTTCCGGCGTGTCCGGTCCGAACGACTCCAGCTTGCCGTAAATTTCGACCTGGGGCCGCCGCCCGGTCACAAAGAGCAGATCTGAAATTCCTTCGGCACTGTCAATCATGCCTGCCAGCAACCGATCCAATTCTTCCTTTAGATTCGTTTCCATTTTATGAATTGTGTGAAAGCCAAATTAGTGTTTTTGCAGAATCATCGTCCCCAACCATCCGCCGGTTTGCGTTAAAGCTTTTTTTATGCCGATTCCTGATAACGAAGATTCCAGGCTTGGTCTTTATCCGCCGGTTTTTAACCTCGTCAATTTCGCGGGTGGCCTGCGCCGGTATAAACAGCCGTAATACCTGCCCTAAGGGGCCGTTGCGAGTTCGAATTTTTGGCGTTTTATTTGCTTCAGAGTCAGACATTAGTAATGAAAGGCCATGCGCAACAGGAAATTGCCCAATATTTGGACAGGGCGTGCCTAAAAATAAACAACGTTCAACGCATCTTTTCTAAGATTGGTTTCATATGAGTTTTACAACGGTCATGGGTTTTGTGGCAGGGGCTTTGCAATTCATCGTCGCGGGCTATGCGCTGCGGCTCAATCGCCTATTCGGAACAAAACGAGTTGGATGGTCGTTGTTTTGGGCCTTTTTGCTCCTGGCCCTGCTGCACCTGATGCAATCCATTATGAAAGGCGGATTCGGAGCGGAAATTGGGGTAAAAGTTGACGTCATGAATGCGCTCATCTCCATGCTCTTGCTGATCGGCATGGTTCACCTGGAAGCTTTGCTCAAGGAACGAATGCGCGTCGAACTCGAGGAACAACGGATGCGCGTTGAATTGGAGAGCGAAGTCCGTAAAAAAACGAATTATCTGATGCGCGCCATTGAGCAACTCCAGGCGGAAATGGACGAGCGCAAACGCATGGAATCCGAGGCCCAATCCGTCCGCTGGGAACTCAGCGCCGTCTCCCGCCAGGCGGAAATGGCGCAGATCGCCTCCAAAGTGCTCCAGAGCGTCGGCGACATGCTCAAAAGCGTGAACTGCTCCGCGGATATGGTTTCTGACCAGGTCAAACAATCTAAAATCGCTAACGTCGTCCGAATGGGTGTGCTCATACGCGAACACGGCGCAAACCTGGGCGAATTTATGACGCAAGACCCGCGCGGCCAAAAGCTCCCCGTCTATATCGCGCAGCTGGCCGAACATCTGTCGCTGGAACAAACGGGTTTGATGACCCAATTGGAGTCCATTAAAGACAACCTCCAGAGAATTACGCTCATGCAGCAGGATTACTGCAATCTGGCTGAAAAGAACGGCACGTCAGAGGGCGTCGAGGTAGCTTCAAACGGCCATCGCCATGTGGAAACCGCTGCGGCGGCGTAGTTAACCGTTGAATTCCGCGGGTTGAAGTCCGAATATCAGGCCCACTTTTGGCACGTATTGCGTGGTCCGTGGTGCGTCAAGCATGACCGAACGTCGACCCGCAATACTTGACGCACCACGGACCGCGCAACACGCCTTGAGAGTTACTTCATCCGGTCAAAATTCTTCTGAAGAATCTGCCAGTCTTTCAGCCCTTTGACTTTATCCATGGCTGCCTTGTTGATTTCCGATTCCTTGAGATTTTTCGTCGGCTTATTAGCCTTGTAGAAGATGCCAAAATATCCGGGGAAATCCGAGCCGGCCAGTTTATAGGCGGCCAGTTCATCCGTCACATCGTGCTCCGCCGGCACCTGTGTGAAGACGCCGCCCTTGCGCGGATTGCTCGCGTCAAACGCGCCTTCGTAAAACTCAACGCATTCGCTCAGACATTCGATAAAGCCAAAGCCGTCATGGTCCATCGCCGCTTCCATCATCTGCAGTACGTGATTGGGATTGGTATGCGTGGTCCGCGCCACAAATGTGGCGCCGGCGGCAATCGCCTGCTTCATCGGATTAATCGGATAATCCACCGCTCCCCATTGGTCGGTCTTGCTTTTGAAGCCGATGGGTGAGGTAGGCGACGTTTGTTTTTTGGTCAGGCCATAGACCCAATTGTCCATGACGACGTACGTCATCTTGACGTTTTTCCGGGCGGTATGGTTAAAGTGATTGCCGCCGATGGAAAAGGCGTCGCCATCGCCGCCAAAAACGAACACGTGCAGGTCCGGGCGCGACAACGAAATGCCGCTGGCAAAAGGCAGGGCGCGTCCATGAATGTAGTGCGCGCCGTGCGCCTGGACGAAATACGGAAAACGGCTCGAACAACCAATTCCGGCGATCGTCGTGATCTTTTCGTGCCACATTTTCCGCTTTTCAATCAGCTTGAAATAAAGCGCCAGCACGGAAAAATCGCCGCAACCGGGGCACCACGTCGGATGATCGGCGGCAATTTCCTTTTTCGTGAGGCCTTTCCGCTCTTCAGTCGCGGGCAAAACCGGGGCTGCGATGGACGCGGGATCTCCACCGCGATTGGGGCTTTCGTTTGTCAGAGTCATAAAGTTCAATTGCTTACATTTTCCTCAATCCGGCGGAAACATTGGATTTGGCGCGTTCGAGAATGTCTCTCACTTTCCACGTCAGGCCGTCGGTCTTATTGATCCCGCGGATTTTGGGATCGCAGTAGCGGGCGCGAAGCAGCTGGCCGAATTGGCCGTAACCATAAAGTCCTTCGTCGTTCATTTCCACGACCAGAACGTGGTTGAATCCGGAGAAGATATTTTCCAGGCCGTTTGGAAGCGGATTGATATGGCGCACGTGGATTGACGAAACGCTGTCACCAGCGGCCCGCGCACGATCAACGGCTTCCTTGAGGGGACCTTCAGTTGAACCCCAGCCCACGAGGAGCACGTTTCCTTCCGGTGGCCCGTAAATTTTCGGAACCGGCAGCGTCGCCGCGAGCGTCTGCAATTTTTTACGGCGTTTGGCCGTCATCTGAGTGTGCAGTTTGGGCGATCCCGTCGGATGCCCGAGTTCATCGTGCTCCAGCCCCGTTACAATCGGATATTTCCCGCTCTGGATGCGCGTGCCCGGCGCCACGTGGCGCGTTACGCCTCCCGCCGCCGCCAAATCATAAGGTTTATGGTCCGCAACGGTCGTGAAATCCGGCGAGATGTCCTGGCAGATTTTTTCAAGGTCCGGCTCGATGAATGCCTCGATGCGCGTCGCAATGCCCTGGTCGGTCAAAATGATAACCGGCACGGAATATTTCCGCGCAATATTAACGGCTTCAATCGCGGTATAAAAACAATCTTCAACATTTGCCGGGGCCACGACAACGCGCGGCGAATCGCCGTGCCCGCCAAAACAGGCGATGTTAAGGTCCGACTGCTCGACATTGGTGGGCATACCGGTCGACGGACCGCCGCGCTGGACATCCACGATGATTAGCGGCATCTCGGCCATAACCGCCCATCCTAAAGCTTCAGTTTTCAGTGAAATGCCCGGCCCGCTGGAACCGGTGACCGACACGCGCCCGGCATAGCTCGCGCCCAATGCCATCGAAACGGACGCGATTTCGTCCTCGCATTGAACGAATGTGCCGCCGTATTTGGGCAATTCGCGCCGAAGCAATTCCATGATGTCCGACCATGGCGTGATGGGATACCCCGCGCCAAAACGCACCCCAGCGGCGATGAGCCCAAAGCCCAGCGCCTCGTTTCCGTTCATGACGACCTGGTGGCCGTTCTTGCTGGCGCTATCCACAAACTTGAACGTCTCCAGGATATTTCCGAGCGAATGGGAATAGCCCGCGTGAAACGCCGCCAGCGCATTTTTCAAAATACTCTCGTCCTTGCCGGTAAAACGTTCCCCAACAAGTTTTTCCAGCTTGGCCACGTCGAGATCGAACATTTTTGCGATTAACCCCAGGGCATAAATGTTTTTGCCTTTGTCTTTGGCCGTACCGCCGATGGCTTCCACCGTCAAACCAGAAATGGGAATGCCTACGTGGTGATATTCTTTCTCCCATTCCGGCCGTGGCTGGACATGGTCCGAATCAAACAGAACAATTCCCTGTTTTTTGAGCGAGCCGATATGGTCCTCATAACTATGCTGATAAAACGCCATCAGCACGTCGGCTTCGTCACCGGAGCTCAAAACCTCGCCACTGCCAATCCGGACCTGGAAAATCGATGGGCCGCCTGAAATCGTGGCGGGAATCGTCATAAACGTCATGACTTCCTGCTCGCTCCGTCCGGCCAATCGGGCCAGAAATCCGCCGATTGCCTGGATGCCGTCCTGCGAATTGCCGGCAATGCGGATGACCGCTTCGCTAATCTTCGAAATCTTCGGCGCGCCCGATGAGAAAGACGCCCCTGTCGTTATATCGCTCATTGACCTGATATTGAATATCCTTTTGAAATGGAAGGCCAGAAAAAAGGTAAGCTCGAAACGAGCGCGGGCGCATCCACACATTGTTCTTATGTCGGTGGTGGTAGGGACGGCGCGCTGCGCCGTCACCGCCCGTAGAGCGGGCGGAAGATGCGCGGTCCAACGTCCGACCACATTCGTTGCGCCGCTAAACGCGGCG
>DASXFM010000424.1:0-4469 GCA_036489615.1 Verrucomicrobiia bacterium
TTCCGTGCGCGCGCTTGTGCCGAAGGCTTCCGCCAATCTCAACATCCGCTGGAATGACCATACCTATGTTTTTGAATTGATCGAAAGCAATCCACCCGTGCTTTCGCTCAACATGGCCGAATTGCCAAAGCCGGAAGAAACAGGCGCGGGCCGCGCACCCGAAGTCAGTCCGTTGAAATTGTTATCGCTGCTCGATAAAGCCAAGGCGTTTCCGCTGCTGAAATCGCAACAACCCGAAAGCGTCGCCGATGTCGGCTTTACTACCTACGACGGCAAGCCTTTGCTCAGCGATTTCAACGATTATCAAATTCGAGTCGAACAGGCTTTTCGATTCAACGCCGAGGACACGGTTGTTTTTCGTGTCGCCATGACCAACGAAACAGACACGCCATTGATGTATCAACCGGACAGTTTCAGTATTCGCGCCGGCAACCGCCTCTATCCCCAATCCATCAGCGATGCCACCGGCACGGTTCCGCCGAGGGCCGACAGTATCGTGTACTTTGCCGTCACCGGAACGCCGGACGGCGGACGCAACAATCTTTCCTTAAAAAACCAATTCACCGTCCTGGTGAACCGTCTGTCATGGACCACCCGGCCAGCGCCGGTTGTGACCGCCACTAATGGGCCTGCGCAGCCCATTCATTCATCCAAACAGCCATGAAACCACGCGACTTCCTCAATTTTTTCAAGACCAAGACCGGAAAGCTCGTTGTCTTCGGCGCGTTGTTTGCCGCCGTATTGGTCATTTTCAGCGAGCTTCGCCAAAGGCATCCATCCGCTGACGAGGGCATCGCCGTCGCGCCGCTTTCGACCAACGCCGACAAACCCCAGGTGGTGCAGTCTGTTATACGGCCAATGCAAATTTTTAACCCGCCGCCTTCGCCCTCGCCGCCCAAGTCACAACCCGCGTTCCAATCCTCTTCTGTCGCCAATCCGCCATCTGTGAGTTCTTCGCCTCAACCGCTCTCAAACCTTGTGCCTCATCAAACTGAATCGCTGCCCCTCATCAGCCTCTTTGCCGATAGTACGGTGGGTGTTCCCCACCCCAAAAAGTTGAGTGCCACCTATGCGCCGTTCGGACGGCTGATCCCCTGCGAAACCGTCATCACGGTGGATTCCTCCTCCATGCAGACCCCCATTGTGGGACTTGTCACCGAGAATCTCTATTACGGTGGACGATTGATTATTGCGGCGGGCACGGAGATTCACGGCATGGCGCAGACGGACCGGCAGCGCGACCGCATTTCGACCAGTGGCAGTTGGAAACTGGTTTGGCAGGATGGCGAGGAATTGAACCTCAAAGCCGTCGCGCTGGACCGTGAGTTTGACAACAACACCAATCAAAGCGGTTGGGCAATCACAGACGGAAGCGCCGGGTTGCGCGGCGAAATGATCAAAACGGACAACATGGCTGACATCAAACTTTTCGCCGCCACCTTCCTTTCCGGCGCGGCCAACGCCCTGACCGAAAAGCAGGAAACGGTCTTCGGCCCCGTCAACAGCCCGACCCTGAACAATGCGCCCTTTCAAGGCGCTCAGGCCATTCTGCAAACCTACGCGCAGCAGATTTACGACTCGATCCAGAAGAACGGGTTCTATGTTCGGGTGCCCAGCGGAAAACAGTTTTACCTCTATGTCCTGCAAACCATAGACCGCGCCGATGCTTCCTTCGGCGGCGTGGGCCTGGTTGAAGAAACGGAACCGCAACCCTCAATCTCTGCAAAACGATGAAAATACTTCGCCTCATTCCCGTGATGTTTCTGACGGCGTGCTCGACTACGCCCAAACTTACGCTGCGCCCGCAACAGCCGCCGTCGGCGGCGGACAATGCCGCGGTGCGGTATCCCGATACTGTGCGGTCCTACCATTTCGGGCGTTATGTTGATCCGAATGATAGCTTGGTGATGCACGAAAAGCATGTCATCTATCGCGTGGAGGAAAATTCCCGGTGGGATTTGCATCCCAAACAAGCGGACAACGCCACTTTCCAATTCACGCCGCCGCGCGATGCGGCATTTGCCCCGGCTCCCGCTAATGACGCAATTCTGGCCGAAGTGAACGCCCAAAAGTTGGCCACCGCCCGGATTATGGCGCAGACCAAGGATTTGGCGTCGGCCCTGGCGCAGTTCCAAGCTGTTTTACAACAAACAAGGACCAATTTTCAGGAGGTGGCGATATTACACGCTTCGGTTGTCCAAATGAAAAAACAATTGGACGCGCTTGAAGGGGCTCGAATCGAGCAATCGCCGCCGCGCGATTCTCTGACCAACGAATCGTTAGACGGGCTAGAACCTTGAAAATGCTTTGCCAGCGCCGCAACGCTGGCATTCCTAAACCTATAAACTAAGAAGTTATTATGAACACAACAAAAAGCAGAACCCCGGCGTCCAATGGCGCCGCTGATGCCGACGCCGCCAACGAAAACCGCTATCGGAGAACCAATCCCGAAGCCGAAGCCAAGATTAACGATTGGATTAAGACCAATTCCAGGAATTGGGAATACATCCAGGCGATGCCGCGTGACCGACTAGAGCGCACTGTTGTCTTGAACGAAGTCCGACAACTGGAAAGAAGACAGTATGTCGATACCGGCGTGCTGCAAAACATCAAAAACAACCCTGAGATGAAGGCGGCTTATGACGTTCTCCTAAAGGACGTGCCGGAGGACCAACGCGACGAAGCTATCGTCAGTATGGAACGCGAAAAGTGGCTGAACAAAAAAATACAGTCGCAGACGCAGTCTCAAACCAGAAGAGAAGGGGTCAGAATTTGATGGTTTCCTTCCAAGGCCGGTCTCGCTTCAGTCCCGAAGTTTGGACCGGCTTGCTCGGCAAACAGTTGAGCTTACCGACATGGAAAGCAACAAATCATGGGCATTGAAATTGCTGGTACCGATGTGTTCGTCGTCCGGGCGGCATGTCTATGAACACTGCCGCCCAATTTGGGGTGCGGCGTGCCAAGTTTCTGGACAGTTTGATTCAGAAGCAGATCAATCTTCCTTGCCTGCCCCACTTGGCTCCCGCCGCAGCCACAAAGACTGTGAAAGGCGCTCATCATTCCTTTCACGGTCGAAGAAAAAAAGGGGGAGTTTAAGGAAGATGACGATATGCGCCGGAAGAATATCACAGGCCGTCAAGTGGCCTATTGGCGTTACCAGAACAAATGGACGCAGCAGACTCTTGCGGCGCGTCTCCAATGTTTGGGATTCGACATTAGCCGGGAAATGGTGGCTAACATTGAGGTCGGCTTGCGCGGGGTGGAGGATAACTGGCTCGTCGCTTTTCAAAAAGTCTTTCGCATTTCCGTCATCCAATTATTTCCACAGGAAGTTCAAATTCTTGATGCGGTACTTGCCCGTCGCGACCCCGCCCCATCCCCCGCTTCCGCTCCCACTGAAAAACCCAGCCAATCTCCGAAGAAATGCCGAAAGTTGACAAAACGGCGAGAGGGGGCCTAGAAAACCAGTTGGAACTTTTCGGTCTCAACGGACGCTATGAACATTTTGACACAATACGGATTGATGGCGGAGAAACACTGGCGCGAACACCGTCCCAAAATGGTGCGGGAACTGGAAGCCAAGGGCCAGCTTCAGACGATGCTGGCCGAGGCGGAACGGAAAACGAAGGACGAAATGGCCGAGTTGCGGACCCGATTCATCCAGCAGGGATTGACGCCGCAACAGGCGCACGACCGCGCATGGGAAATGGTGCGGGAGGAATACATTCTTCTGCCGCCAGAGAGCTAACCAATAAAGATCAGCGGAAAGATTCCCCCAACAATCTTAATTGCTATCGCATCAGCAACAATGACCGCCTGGGCGAGGGCGGTCCCAAGCAAAAGTTTCAGCAGAACCTTCGCGCCATTCAAATTGTCAGGAAGCTGGAGAATGAAGCGCGACTGGCAACACAAGATGAAAAAGCGGCGCTGGTAAAATATGTCGGTTGGGGCGCAATGCCCCAAATCTTCGATGACAAAAAACGGGAGTGGGCCAGGGAGCGCGATGCGCTTTGCCATGAATTGACCGACGCAGAATTCGAGCAGGCGCGAGCCACCACCTTAAACGCTCATTATACTTCCCCCACAGTTATACTGGCCATGTATCAGGCGGCGCAACGATTTGGTTTTCAGGGCGGAAACGTTTTGGAACCGGCATGTGGCATTGGCCATTTTATCGGCGTTATGCCCGAAGAAATGCTCCGGCAATCCGTTGTGTGCGGCATTGAGATCGATCCGCTTACCGCGCGCATTGCCAAAGCTCTTTATCCCGACGCCGACATCCGCGAGCAGCCGTTTGAGAACTCCAAATTGGCCGACGAATCTTTCGACCTCGCCATTTCCAATGTTCCGTTCGGCGATTACTCCGTCCACGATCCGCGCTGGAACAAATACAAGTTTTCCATCCACGATTATTTCTTTCCCGCAGCGTTGGAGAAAGTACGGCCGGGCGGACTTCTTATGTTCATCAC
>DASXFM010000512.1:0-9667 GCA_036489615.1 Verrucomicrobiia bacterium
CAATTCTCTCGCTTGCACAAAACTTCGGAAGCAATAAACGAAATTAAGAACACACAAAAGGCCCAGCCAAATCGATTGCAACCAGATGGCCGCGACAGCCAAACCGGCTGCGCCAACAAAACCGACGCTGGTCGCCACCAACAGACTTCGGGCGCGCCCCAATGGAAACCACAGCAACGCGCGAAGGATCTGCCCGCCATCCAACGGGTAAATTGGCAACATGTTGAACAGCAACAGGCTAAGATTAATAACCCAAACGACAAAAATGAAATGATAGAGGTCCTGGCTCAAGTCTAAAGACCCTCCGATCCACCAGAACGCCGAAAAAATCGGAAAAAGACCGACGTTGACGAGCGGGCCGGCCGCAATCGTCCACAATGTTGCTCCCGGCCGTGGAGGAGGCGATGCGTAGGCCACCCCACCAAAAGGCCACAGAACGATTTCGTTTGCCTGGCCTCCGACGGACCGGCAGGCCAGAGCATGGCCAAACTCGTGGAGCAGAACGATTAGAAACAAAGCCAGATATTCAAAGGCGTTCCAAACAATGGAAGAGTAGGATCCCTTTCGAAGTTGAATTTCAATTACCGCAACGAAAAACCATGACCAATGAAGAAACACATCAATCCCAAAACACTTGAATAGATGGATCGAATTCCGACCGGTCGGCATAATGTGTATTTTATCAGTTTCTCGAAACCGGGCAAGACCGCAAGGCCACCAAAGGGCATGGCGGATTTGAAGGCTAATAGCTAACCGATTGTTTCAATATCGTTACAAGTCTTTAACGTTCTTGCCATTGCGCATGGCCCGATTTCAGTCGATTTTATATGCGTGGCTCCAACTATCTTAATCGTGGATGACGAGGGCGATTTCATCGAACTGGTGAAATTTCGCCTGAGCGCCCTTGGATGCGAATTCCTTGTGGCAAATGACGGGGTACAGGCCTTGAGTCAGGCGCGCCAGTTCAAGCCTGACCTGATCCTTCTGGATATTTTGTTGCCCGACCTGGACGGGCTATCCGTTTGCGAGATTTTGAAGCGCCAGCCCGCGACAAAAAAAATTCCGATCATATTTATGAGCGCGCTCTCAGCCGGCGTTACCAAGCGAACTGTGGCGACTCAAGCGGAGGATTTTTTCACCAAACCGTTGGATCTGCCTCGCTTGGAACGGCGGGTGGAAGAATTGCTTCACGGACATTAGAAATGGATGATACCCCGGTTAAAAGGTATCACCCGGTCTCCCCATATTATCGAACCAACGACGCAACTCAGGTCGTCCGTTGGAACTTGAACTTCAACCACCGTTATTGCGGCGGGTTATGCTGGCCCGGATTCTCGTGATGTTCAGGAACCTGCTTTGGATTGTGCGTCGCGTTGTCGTGCATTGGCTGTGGCCGGACGTCATGGCCCATGTTACGGTAGCGAACATTGTGTGTGGCATGGGCGCGCCAATCTGCATGGCCTCTTTCCCATCCCTGGAATCGATGGAGCCGCGAGGGATCCATCACCATCCAAACATTACCGGGGCCCAGGTAATAGTATTGGGTGCCGACCACGCCGACATATTCACTGCCGTCCCAAGTATAGCTGTCCGGAACCGGTGTCGCTACAACTGGCGCCGAGACGACTATGCTGGGCGCGGTTACGACAACCGTTCCCGCTGCCTGGCCGGAATAGGCCAAACCCAATGCTATTCCCATCGCAGTAACCGAAATTACCGATTTAGAATACGCTTTCATTTTTGACTCCTTTCGTTGTCTCCACGGGTCTGCGGGCGGGATACGCTCATATATGCATTAGGCGTGCCACAGTTATTGTGGCGGACAATTGCAGCAATTACAGCGTACAGACAAAAATCCCATCGTTATAAGGCAATCCGCAATCCTGCAATTCGCAATCCGCAATATTTGTCATCCATCACAGCTTGAACCCCGCCCCAAAAACCGCCATACTTCCCCCTCTTTGTCATGCGCTGGACACAAACATTAATTCCGACTCTCCGCGAAGCACCCGCTGACGCGGAAATTTTGTCGCACAAGCTGTTACTGCGGGCCGGGCTCATCCGCAAGCTGGCGGGCGGCGTTTACACCTTTCTGCCGCTGGGCCTGCGAGCCTTGCGCAAAATCGAGCAAATTGTGCGCGAGGAAATGAACCGGACGGGCGCCATCGAAGTCCTCATGCCCGCGCTTCAGCCGCCGGAAATCTGGCAACAAAGCGGCCGGTACGTCACGGCCAGCGACGTGCTGTTTAAAGTAAAAGACAGCGCCAGCCGCGAATGGGTCTTAAGCCCAACGGCCGAGGAAGTCATCACCGGAATTGCCGCCGGCGAGATTTCGTCCTATCGCCAATTGCCGAAAAATTTTTACCAGGTCAGCATTAAATTCCGCGATGAAATCCGCCCGCGCTTCGGCCTGATGCGCGCCCGCGAATTTATCATGAAAGATGCGTATAGTTTCGACGTGGACGATAACGCGGCCCAGGCGAGCTACCAAAAAATGTATGACGCATATGCGCGTATTTTTGAGCGTTGCGGCATGAAAGCGTTTCCCGTCGAGGCCGATACGGGCGTAATCGGCGGCAAATATTCACACGAATTCATGGTGCCGGCCGAAACCGGTGAAAACGAAGTTGTTTATTGCGAAGCCTGCAACTACGCGGCGAACATCGAGAAGGCCGCCAGCGCTTTGGCAAAATCCGAGTCCGTTGCCGGAGCCGGGCCAATCGAAAAATTTCCTACTCCGGGCGTCGTTACCATTGAGGCGCTATCGAAACCGCCGTATAACGTGCCGGCTGAACAGCAAATCAAAACCTTGATTTATCTCGCCGAGCGCAAACTCATCATCGTCCTGATGCGCGGCGACGACCAATTGAATGAGGCGAAGTTCGCCGGGAAGATTGGCACCACCGTTTTTCGCCCCGCGACTGCTGAAGAAATCTTTGATGCCACCGGCGCGCATCCCGGGAGCCTGGGCGCGGTTACGTCGACGCGTAAAAAACCGGACATCCAGGTTTTTGCGGACGAACGATTGCGCGGAACAGATGCCATGACAACGGGGGCAAACGAAGACGGCTTCCATTTGCGGAACGTTTCCATCGAACGCGACGTTCAGGTTTCACAATGGGCGGACCTGCGCACGGTTCACGCCGGCGAAAATTGTCCAAACTGTCAAAAGCCATTGAAAATCCGTCGCGCCATTGAAGTCGGTCACGTCTTCAAGCTTGGGACCAAATATAGCGAGAAGTTCAATGCTTCGTATCTGGACGAAAGTGGCAACCGAAAGTTGCTCTTCATGGGATGCTACGGCATTGGCGTCACCCGCACATTGCAGGCCGTGATCGAGCAGGGTAATGACAAGGACGGCGTCATCTGGCCGTTAAGCGTAGCTCCCTATCAGGTGTGCATCACGCCGTTAAACGTGGATGCTAACAGCGAGACCATGAAACTTGCCGAAAAACTCTATACCGAACTCACAGCGCGCGGGGTCGAAGTCATTTTAGACGACCGCGATGAGCGGCCCGGCGTGAAATTCAAAGACGCCGACCTGGTGGGTTTTCCCATTCGCCTCGGTATTGGCGAGAAATCACTGGCCAAAGGCGAAGTGGAAATCAAACCGCGCGGCGGAGCGCTCCAGCTTGTAAAGATAGCAGATGCTTTGGAACAGGTTGTGGAATTGGCCAAACGATAGCGATCAATTTACGGGCTGACCAATAGTTCACCGCCCTTATAGCCGGAAAGGGGCATCAAGAAGCCGGAGGCAATTTCTTTCGCAACAACGAGGTCAATTGCTCATAGGCTGCCTCGTTTAGATGAAGCGTGTCGGAGTACAGTTTTTGGCGTTCGGAGGCTCCATACCCTCGGGCCATCTCCGCAAAAATATCCGTAAAGACTACATTGGTATCCGTCTGGAGAACGCGCGCCAGCTGCAGATTGGCTTCCGCGACGGCCGAATTTACCCCATCGTTCCAAACGAATCGCCGGATCAGCCCGACCTTTCCCGCGGGCCAAATCGCGGTCACAATGACCTGCGCGCCCGATTGCTCCGCCCGCCGCGCGATACTGGAAACGTTCCCTACGCAATTGCTAATCACGGCGTCGCGCAAATTGGGACGGACTCCGATTAACTTCAGATCGTTGATTCCCACTTGAATGACGACGACTTTCGGATGGGCTTGCCGCAAAACATCTCCACACCCGGCGGCCAATTGAGCGCTGGTAATTCCGGGAAACCCCGCGTTCATAACGCCGCGGCCGTCAAGGGTGCGGCAATTCCACATGGCAATCCGCGAGTCACCCAATAATAAAATGGGTCCCGAACTGGCGGCGCTCCAATTCAAAGCAGGGGAATCGTTGGCGGGGAAAACCCTTGCGATAAGGGTGGTCGCATATCGTTCGCGGGCGGCTATTCCCGCGATCACGCCCAGGACCGCCAGAACGGCCACGATTAATGCGATATGGGTCACAAGACTTTTCTTTCCGGAAAATTTTGGTACAGCGGCGACCTGCCGGCGCTTTTGGCTTAAAAACGGAGATTCAAAAATTCGAAACCAAAAGCCGCCTAAAAACGCCGCCACAATTGCGCCCGGCGGATGCAGTATGTTCGGCAGATAGTTGCAAATCGTAAACGGCTGCTGCCAAAGATAAATTGAGTAAGTCCGTTCGCCCAGCCACGCCATGGTACGGCCAATCGGTCCGCTCAACGTGCGATTGCCGAGATAGGCCAGGAAACAGGGAAAGAAGACGAACGTACCAATGGCGATAACACCGTATTTCATTTCGTACCCGCAAAACATGAGCCCCGCCATGACGATGAACGCCAAAACGCTGCCGAGAATTATCCAGTGAAACAATTTGCCCGGGATGAGTTGAAACAAATCTTTCCGATACTCACAAAAGAAACCGAGCATCATTGGCCAGACCGCAATCTCAAAGTGATATTTATAATTCGGGTACCGTATTGCGCCGATAAATCCCCACGCCACCAGCGCCAACAGCAACGCGCCCCACACCAGGTTCCGGCGCGCAAAGGATTTCCCACCAAGCACAAAGATGATCGGAGCCAAAAAATAAAACTGCATTTCGCACGCGAGACTCCACAAATGCCCCAACGACATCACTGCGTCCGGGCAATAATTCGTGGCATAAAACAGCGCCAGCGGCGCGCCGCGAAAATAGGCGCCCATGGATGGGCTCACGGCGCCCGGCACATTCCGCAATACATAAGCGATCGGAATCATCGCCAGCACATACATCACCATCGCGGGGTATAACCGGCGCAATCGGCGTTTCCAAAAGTGAATGGTCCGTCCCCATCCGGTTGCATCTGCATGCCCGGTCAATGATCTAAAAACCAGAACGCCCGATATGAAAAAGAACAAATTCACCCCGACACGCCCTATGCCGTAAACACGTCCCGTGAAATAAAATCCGTGGGAAATCAAAACAAAGACCAGCGCCAATCCCCGCCACTGGTCGAGCGCAGTTGAATTTCCCGCACTTGCAGGGGTTCGGATTTGGCTTTCAGAAGTGGCTGGAGCAGGGCTTGCCATACAATTTCGAATTCAATGTGCAAAGTGCGCGTATCCCAGTCAATAGCGTTGAAGTTTAAAACGTTTCGGCGGCCAATGAGGCCGGCCATGGTCAAGACTCGATCAATCGCCCCCGGCCACGAGTTGTTTTCCCGAGATGAAAAATGATGAACCCGTGTAAAAACTGGCGAAGTTCAGTCACTTGTTTGTCCGTTGGCTTGACGCTTAAGATCGAGGCAAAATCCCGGTGCAGCATCGCTTCGATGATTTTTTTTGTTCCGGGCTCAAGCTTCGATTCCTTCCAGTTCGGCTCCAATCCCAGTTCGACGAGCATTTTTACCTCAAATGCGAGCGGCATTTGAGGCGAGACCTCGTGCGCGCACAATGATCCTAGAAATTGCCGGAACAACTCGAAGATATCGGGCAATGGGGTCTCCGGTTCGGTGGCCTGGACAATGAAGCCTGCCGCGTAAGCCGCCTGTCGCAGTTTGCCCACGTCAAGCCGCAACGCCGCGTTGGTCTGTCGCAAATTGACCTCGCGCAACGTATGCAAATCGCTGCTTCGGCTTCGTCCCACGGAAATGTCCGCCTCATAAAATAAATCCAGTTTGCCCGCAAATGGAGATTTCGCCCGGCGCGCGCCCTTCGCCACCGTGGCAATCCGCCCGAAATTCGGGCTGAGCCAATGGACAATGAGGCTCGTTTCGGTGAGTGGCAGCGTTCGCAGAATGATCCCGGCACCGGATTCAATCATCGTTCAATCGGCAACGGTTGTTGTGCCTCCTTGCGGTTGAAACCAGAAACGGGCAATCGTTCCTGTGAAATGGCGCCGATGCTGATGATATATTTGAGGCCGTCCGCGACGGACATATCCAATTTTATGACCTTTTCTTCCGGCACGATGATCAAGAATCCGCCCGTCGGAATCGGAGTCGTGGGAATGAAAATGCAAACGCATTTTTTATGGGTCTTTTCATAGACCTCATCTGCCTGCTCGCTGGTGATGAAGCCGACGGAATAAACCCCTTCGCGCGGGTATTCCACGAGAACGACCGTTTGGAAGGAACTCTTTTTGCCGGACGTAAACGCCTGGTCCACCTGTTTAATCGTGCCGTAAATCTTATTCAACACCGGCACGCGCAACATCAGGTTATCGGCGAAATCAATGAGCCGCTTGCCGATGTAATAGCGGGCCAGAATACCGATCAACGTAATCACCACGGCGGCAATGATGATGGCCACCAAACTCCAGTACCAGTGGACCCTGTCCGATGCGTCATGCGTAACGCCGGTCGGCAGAAAAAAAAGCAACGAATCCGTGAAACTCGCCACGGTACCGAACAGCCACTTGACCACCGCCAGCGTCAATGCACCTGGCAGGATGACCGCCAGCCCCGTAAAAAAGCTGGCGCGCCAGCGGGCAAAGAGGCTTTTCTGTTCCATAGGATCAATTAAAAAGGAAAATCGAAGAAGGAAAAAGGAAATTCACACTGGCGAGAAGCGAGCAGCAATGAGCGAATATTCGTGGGAATAAGTTTTGACCCGTTACAGACGTTACACTGCTGATTATCAATGAGTTAAGGTGTTACACGCCCCGTTACAAATTGTTTAGCACCCGTTACATCGTTGGATGCCAATTACTTAGGGTGTTACATTTGGTTCTTCGCTGTTTTCGGTGGAGCCAAATCTGTCATAGCCGGCCATATTCACCCGGCTCCTTGAACGATTTTACGCACCAGACGATTCTCCTCCCGCTTCATTTTCTTTCGCGCCATCGGCTGCAAATCGTCATGGCCAGTCAGGTGCAAAATACCGTGGACGACGTAGCGGACCACTTCGGATAGCCAGTCAGTCCGGAATAGTTTGGCCTGCCGCTCCGCTTCAGCCACGCAAACGAAAATCTCTCCATGCATCCGCGGCCCGCGAACGGCGGACTGTTGGCTGCTATAGTCAAACGTAATCACATCCGTCGCGCCCTCGTGCCCGAGAAATTCTTCATTCAGCGAGGCCATCTCCTTCGGTCCGACCAGGACGATCCCCAACTCTGCATTTTCAATTTTTAATTCCAACAGCGTTGCAGACGTGACTTTTTTTAGCCATCGCAAATCTATTTTACGGGCGCGCTGGCGGTTCGAAATGGAAATGCCATGACGAGGAAGCGTTGAATGCGTTTGCCCGGGTTGCGGTTTCATCTTCAGCGGCCTGGCGTCATTGTTTTTCCACAAATCCTAATTCTATTTCGCGCCCCGATGTTCTTCGTAGGCGGTGATGATTCGTTGCACCAGGGGATGCCGGACAACATCGCGCTTTCCAAATTCGATGATCGCAACGCCCTCCACGCGGCGCAGCGCACGGTGCGCCTCGATCAGCCCGGAATTTTTGTGCGGGGGCAAATCGACCTGTGTTTCATCACCAGTCACAACGGCCTTCGACCCCATGCCCAGCCGCGTCAAAAACATCAGCATTTGCTCCGATGTGGCATTTTGTGCTTCATCCAGGATGATGAAGGCGTTGTTCAGCGTGCGTCCCCGCATATAGGCGAGCGGCGCGATTTCAATGGTGCCCCGCTCGGTTAATTTTTGGATTTCCTCAGTCGGCAACATGTCATGCAAGGCATCGTGCAACGGGCGCAAATAAGGAGTGATTTTTTCGTAAAGGTCGCCCGGCAAAAATCCGAGCGCCTCTCCGGCCTCGACCGCCGGCCGGGTCAAAATAATTCGCGACACTTTACCCTCACGCAACGCGGCCAGCGCCATCGCCACGGCCAGGTACGTCTTCCCCGTTCCGGCCGGGCCGACGCCCAGTGTCACATCATGCCCGCGAATGGCATCGAGATATTTCTTTTGTCCGACCGTCTTGGCGGTGACACCCGGCTTGCGTTCGTGCGTTTGCACCCGGTCGCTCACAAGGTTCTTCAACGTCTCCGCGCCCTCATGCTTGACGACGCCAAGGGCATGGGTAAATTCACGGTTGCGAACGGTTGAACCGGCTTTGACGAGATTTTCCAGCGAAACGAAGAGTTGCTTCGCCTGTTCGACTCCGTCCGCCGGCCCTTCGAGACGGATCCATCCCTCGCGCGCCGTGGCCTTGACGCCCAATTCAGTCTCAAGCGCCTGCAAATTGCGCGGCTCGTGATTGAACAACTGTTGGGCCGCGCGGGCGTTTTCGAAATGTAACGTTTCTGTAGCCATGCCGATTAAAATTGTGGATTTATCCGCGATCCGTGCCTTATTTACAGCCGGTTCAAAGCGCTCAAAACGGCCCTGACCGACGCCAGTTCGATATTGGTGTCCACGCCGGCGCCCCATCGGGATTGGCCATCGGCCGTCTTGATTTGAATATAAGCGATGGCAGCGGCCTCTTCGCCCGAGGCGAGAGCGTGCTCACTGTAATTTGAAATCTCAAACCGCGAGCCGGCGGTTCCCAAGCCATGGACGAGCGCGGCCAATGGACCGTTGCCCTCGCCCGAAATTTCGACCGGCTTGCCCGCCTGCGACAACGAAGCCCGGCACTTGACCATCCCGTTTCTGCTCTCAGTCGAAAAAGATTTCAATTGCCAGGGCGAATCGCGTTCGACGTATTCACGCCAGAACATCTGCTTGAGCTCCGTGCCGGACACCTCGCGCCCGAGCCGGTCCACCGCCTCATTGGCAATCGGACCAAACTCTCGCTGCATCTCCTTCGGCAATTCAATGCCGAACTCGCTTTCGAGCAAATAGGCCACCCCGCCCTTGCCGCTCTGCGAATTAACGCGAATAACCTCGCGATACTCGCGTCCGATGTCCGCCGGATCAATCGTGAGATAGGGAACGTCCCAATGCGCCTGATCGCGTTGCTTCCATTCGCCCAGGCCTTTGCGGATGGCGTCCTGGTGCGACCCGCTGAACGCCGTGAACACCAATTCGCCCGCATATGGCTGGCGCGCCGGCACGGTCATGCCCGTGCATCGTTCATAAACCTCGACGATGGAATTCAAATTCGAGAAGTCCAATCCCGGGTTAATGCCGTGCATGTAAAGATTGAGCGCCACCGTCACGATGTCCAAATTCCCCGTGCGCTCGCCGTTGCCGAAGAGCGTGCCTTCGACGCGTTCGGCGCCGGCGAGCAGGCCTAATTCAGTAGCCGCCACGCCCGTGCTGCGG
>DASXFM010000474.1:0-10274 GCA_036489615.1 Verrucomicrobiia bacterium
ATTTCCTGGCGCTCGACATACCCGGCGTATTTTATCGCGATCTCGACCTGTTCGATGACCTCCTGTGATAACGTGTCGTTGCGGCCGGGCAAATCTTCATAACCAGTTTCCGGGCGTGAAAGGATTTTTGCCAATGAATCAGAAAAATAATGACTAGAATTCAATCTTCTAATCTCATCGTTGATCGCCTCTTTCTTCGCCTGGAACTTTTTGTAGTTATGACCCGGCAAAAGGCCGATCTCATGGCCAATTTCCGAAAGCCGCAGATCCGCATTGTCCTGACGTAATAGCAGCCGGTATTCCGCCCGGGAGGTAAACATTCGATACGGCTCGGTTGTTCCCTTGGTTACCAAGTCGTCGATCAATACGCCGATATACGCCTGATCGCGCCGGAGCACGATTGGTTCGAGGTTTTTGGTTCGTCTGGCCGCATTAATTCCGGCCATGATTCCTTGGGCCCCCGCTTCTTCGTATCCGGATGTCCCATTGATTTGACCTGCCAGATATAGATTCCGGCAGACCTTCGTCTCAAGCGACGAGAACAACTGCGTAGGATAAGCAAAGTCATATTCGACCGCATAGGCCGGCCGTAATATCTCGGCGTTCTCACATCCTTTGATTGTGCGGATCAATTCGAATTGAACCTCAAATGGTAAACTCGTCGAACATCCGTTAACGTATATCTCGTCCGTCTCAATACCTTCAGGCTCCAAAAAAATCTGATGACGATCCTTGTCGGCGAATTTCACGATCTTGTCTTCGATGGACGGACAATAGCGCGGGCCGACTCCTTCGATCTTGCCTGAATAGAGGGGAGACTTGTGCAGATTGTCGCGAATCACTTTGGCGGTCTTTTCGTTCGTGAACGTGACGTAACACGGTAGTTGCCCGTTGAGCTTGGCAAGGACGGAGCCGGGCGGATATTTGGTGTCTCGTGGTGTTCCTTGGAATCGATTGCCAAATTGTTCCACGTGGAACAATTCATCCTTCCAATAGGTAAAGTAAGGGACCTGTTCATCCCCAGGCTGAATTTCGGTCTGCGAAAAGTCAATCGATCGCCGCAACAGGCGCGGCGGCGTCCCAGTCTTTAATCTGGCCAATTCCAAGCCAAGTTCTTTAAGCGAGCCCGATAGACTCCCCGCGGCGGCATCTCCCGCGCGTCCGCCGGACTGTTGGTTAAATCCAACATGCATCAGCCCTCGCAAAAATGTACCCGTCGTAATGACGACCGTTTTTCCGCTGTACTGGACTTCGAGCGTTGTTTCAACACCGCACGCAACACCATCCTTATGGAGGATTTTAGCGGTTTGTCCTTGTTTGACATCCAAGTTTGGGCTGGTCTCGCAGACCCATTTGAGGCGGAACTGATAATGTTTCTTGTCGCATTGCGCCCGAGGTGCCCAAACGGCTGGTCCTTTGCTCGTATTCAGCATCCGGAATTGCAATCCGGTCATGTCCGTAGCGATTCCCATCTCTCCACCGAGCGCATCAATCTCCCGCGCCAGGTGGCCTTTCGCCAAACCGCCAATGGCTGGATTACAGGACATCTGACCGATCGAATCCACATTCATCGTTAGCAACAATGTCTGGCAACCCATCCGCGCTGAAGCCAGGGCGGCTTCGATGCCCGCATGGCCAGCGCCAATGACAATCACATCGTAATGTTTAGGATAGACAAACATGCGGCTATAGAAATGGTTAATGTAGTGGTCGGGGTGATGTCCAAAGCTTAAAGTGCCGTGCAACCGCGGTTCTACCGCCGATCGCCGATAACAAATAATCCATATAAAATATCGTTAATGTATAAAATAAATATAAAAGGCATCAAAAATAGCGTATTAATTAACATTAATTAACGTTACCGACTGTTTAATGACCCGATAATCAGTTTTCGGCCACACCATTCGATTTGCAAAGCATTGGTTTCGCTCTTTGGCACAAGGCGACGCTTGAGCCGGCAGTGGTCGCAGGCGCAGGCCGAATGTGTGCACTCGGTTCTGATACTATAATATCCATAAACTTATTCTCAGGAGGAGCAGAATAGACATTTTTTTAGAAATCGCAATCTTTGAGTTCCGGGATCGCAGTCTGGCAGGTATGGTCCAGGCCATGGTTCGTTCTATTTGAATTGAATGCCCCGCCGCTTTTCCGGGTAGCCAAAAAATTAGTTTAGTTAATTCAATATCTGTATTTAGTCCAGCAATAGTCGCAACGAATATTTCGAAAAAATCAAAAGTATAACAATAATCGCTTATTTTCCGCGACGTTAGTTTTAAAAGTGAAACAAATAAGTTGACTTTCTTTGACTAATTTCGTATGTTTTGTCCCTTGAAGGCTGTTACTGTTCCTGACAAAGCATTTTCAAAATGCTGTTGTGGCTACCCCCGGGGTGGGAACAGCGGTTCGCGGTGATCGATTCAACTCATTAACCCAGGTCTCGGAAACATGAAAAAATTGCTGTTCACAATTCCATTGGCGATATCCATGCTGCTCGCTCATCAGGGCAACGCGCAAACCTTGCAGTGGTTTGACGACAACGGCGCATCCCCCGTAATCGATGGTCTCTGGGACAACAGCACTGCGAACTGGGCCACCAGTGCGACCTTGACCGGTTCGACGGGGACCTTTACTAATGGCAATTTTGCTATTTTTGCCGCCGGCAGTGCAGCCATTCCGGTCTTGAATATTAACGTCCCGGGTGCCGTAAGCTGCGAAGGCATTGGGAACGCAACCACCAGTGGTGGAACATCTTCTGGTGCCCGGGTAGAGACGCTCAATATCTCCGGTGCGGGCTCAATTTCGCTTCCCACCGGGGAATGGCCAATGGAATGTGGTAACTATTCTTCCTCCGATATCATCGCCATCTACGTCCCTATAATCGGATCGGGCGGACTGATCCAGCACAACAGCGGCAGCCTCGGACTGTACGGCAACAATACTTACTCCGGTGGTACCACGGCTACCGGTGGCCAAATTATTTATTACAATAACAACAACTCCTTTGGCGCCGGTGCGATAACCAATTCTGGCGGCACGTCTCTTTGGTGCACCAACGATCCGAATGATATTGTGACTCTTGCCAATCCTTTTTCTCTCGCCAGCGGCAGCACTATTAATTTTGTGAACGGAGACACGATCTGCTCCGGCCCTTGGACTTTGCTCGGGTCGCTAACGCTCAAGAACGCCAGCGCCCCCACCACAAACTTGACTATGTCCGGTACCATTAGTGGTGCCAGTGGTGCCGGTGTAACACTGGGAACTGTCAATGGCGGTACCATCATCTTAAGCGGGGCAAATACGTATTCCGGCCCGACAACCATTGCTCTTACAAGCGTGGCAGCAAATGTGTCGGTTTCTTCAATCAACAGCGTTACCACTCCCGCACAGCAAGCCAGCAGCAGCCTGGGCAAGCCTTCTTCCGCAGCCAACGGAACGATCGCAATGGGAAGTACCACCTTTGCAGCCAAATTGACCTATACCGGCAACGGCGAAACCAGTGATCGCGTGATCAATCTCGCAGGCACCAGCGGCAGCGCGACCATTGAAATGGACGGCGCGGGGCCTCTCGTTCTGACCAGCGCCTTTACCGCGACCGGCGCCGGTTCCAAGACACTCACATTGCAAGGCTCCAGCACTGCGGCGAACACGATCTCGGGCTTGATTCCAAATAACAGCAGCGCCAATAAGACCGCTCTCACCAAAGCGGGGACGGGAAGCTGGACTCTTAGCGGCAAGAATACGTTTACCGGCAACCTGGCTATCAATGCCGGCACACTCACTATTGGCGGCTCGGGCGATCTGGGCGGCGGTTCCTATGCCGGCACCATCGCCGACGCCGGGACATTTGTATATGACAGTTCCTCCGGGCAGACGTTGAGCAGCACGATCTCGGGCTCCGGTGCGTTCGACATGGCAGGCGCAGCGGGTACCACAGTGACCATCTCCGGCACGGCCAATACATTTACCGGTTTGTATACGATTACCGCCGGCACGCTGGCTATCGATGCTGACGGTTCCCTGGGTACGGCTCCTGGCACAATCGTCGCCAATGACATCACCTTGAACGGCGGTCCTGCGGCCAACCTCCGGGCCAATGCCAACAATATCACGATTAACGCGAATCGCGGCATCACCCTCGGCGCGACCGGTGGGGCCATTCAGGTGGCCGGTAATGACACGTGCACCTACAATGGTGTCATCAGCGGCAGCGGTCCGTTTCAGGTGGGCGTCAATGCTTCGACCGGATTGGGTGTCCTCGTATTAGGTGGTTCAGAATCCTACACCAACACGACCGTCATCGCGGCGGGCACAGTGCGCCTGTCGGCCACCGGATCGATCGGCAACAGCGCGGGCATCCTCATGTCCAACTCGCCAACACTCGACGTTTCTGCCCAAAATCCTTTCGAATTGAGCACCACGAATTATTTCACCGCCATCGGCGGATCAAATACGATCTGCACCATCCTCGGGGCTTCCGGCGGCGACGTGAACTTCGGTTCGCAGGCCGTCAACCTGAGCTTCGTGCCCTCGTACGCCAATGGCGACCCTGACCACGCGGCTCTTGCCGTCTCGCAGGCTACGCTGGAGTTGAGCGGCAACACCATCAACCTGACCAACGCATCCGCCCTGACGCTCGATGTCGGCAATTACGCTTTGATTCAGAGCAGCAACGGCCTTAGCATCACCGCCCCGCTCACTCTTAATTATGTCGGGCCTGCGATGGTGGCCAATACCACGGCATCGCTCGTCGTTGTTGGCAATACGCTGATGTTGCAGGTCACCCCCGCGGCCGGTTATGCCGGCACCACGTTCGCGAACCAAAGCCCGAGTCCGAGCCTTTCCACAGTCTATGGCACCCCGACAGCCACCTTTAGCGGCACAGTCAGTGCGGCAGGTCCGGCTTATCCGGCTTTGGGTGAAACCGTGACCGTCGCGATTCCAAACGTCGTTACCAATACCACCACGATCGACGATAACACCGGCGACTTCACACTGACCGTGCCGATTAACACCGTGCCCGCCGGTACCTACGCCATCACGTATTCGTACGCGGGCAACGGCACGCTGGCTCCTGCTACGGACACCAGCACCGCATTGATAATTACCAAAGCGGCGGTCACAGTCACCGCCAATGCCCAAAACAAGACCTACGGCCAAATCATCACGTTCGGCGCGGGCAGCACGCAGTTCACGGCCAGTGGGTTGCAGAACAGTGAAACCATCGGGACTGTGACGCTCGCGGTCAGCGGTTCACCTGCTGGCGGCGTGTCCAATGCCCCCGTGGCCGGTTCGCCTTACACTATCACACCCAGTGCCGCGACCGGTGGCACATTCAGTTCCGGTAATTATAGCATCGCCTACGTCACCGGCCTGCTGACGGTGAATCCGTTGCCGGTGGCACTGAAGGGTACGCGCCCCTACGATGGTACCGCGATCGCTCTATTCAGCATCCTGTCTATCACCAATGCCGTCGGTACGGACGTTGTGACCCTGGCTTCAGGCAGCGTGACGCTTGCATCATCGGCGCCCGGCAGCGAACCCATCGCATCTGCGAGCGGATTGACCCTCGGCGGTGCTGAGGCGGGCGATTACACAACCGCAGGCGCGACCGGCGCAGTAACTATAACGGTGAATTCGAACCCAACGAACGTCGTCTTTGCGGTCTCAAACAATGTAATGACGTTGAGCTGGCCCCAAGACCACATCGGCTGGACACTGCAAGCGCAGACGAACGATGTGACGGTGGGACTCAGCACCAACTGGGCGAACGTGTCCGGCTCGATGACTACCAACCAGGTGACGATGCCGATTGATCCAAACAACGGCACCGTCTTCTATCGGTTATTCTACGCTCCTTAATAAAATTAAGCTGTTTACTCTAAGCCTTCAGCCCTCGGCAATCAGTTTGCCGAGGGCTTTTGATTTTACGGGTGACATCCGGATCAGTTCCAGCGCGGTAGGGCGGAGCTGCCGCTCCGCCAGGCACGCGGCACCGCCGCGCGCGAGTCTAAGACTCAAACCGCAGCCAAGGCGATGCCCACTTCCGCACCGGATGCCAGGATTGCCTTCACGTGAATTTTGAGGCTATATATTTGAGGCAAAGCTGAATTCAAATTCGGCACGTTTCGTTCAAACATCAGGCAATGATTCAATCTAAGCTGAACCAGATCGACTAAACGAGCGTCAGATATAAAAGCGCCAGCCATGTCATTCTTTAACCGTCGGTACAAAACTTTTGTGATTCTTGGCGACCCGGCGGCTGAACCGGCCTGGACCGAACAGCGATGGAAACTCATTACAGATGTTCTCGACCCGCTGATGGAGAAAGCGCGGGATCGGCCTGCCGTACGATCGACTCAGTTGCGAGAGGGCCCTGGCTCACCCAATCAGCGCGCGATTTCATTCGGGCGAATCGGTTGGAATCCGCAAGGTCATAAAAAGTGGGTGCACTCGGCGTCAGCCAACAACCGCAACGAATTCATTCTGGCCGAGGTGTGGGCGCCCGCCAGGACCGTTTGTGTACGCGAGCATCAAGCGCCCGACGTCTACGTTACCGTTCGCAACAACCAATGCGTGCCCGGCGACCACGTGACTTTCAACCCAATTTTTATTCTCGCCGTGGCACTGGATGCGGATCCTGGCATAGTCGCAACTGCTCAAGCGAGCGCTGACGCTTTGTCCAAAATATTGGGTTCGGTCTTGCGCGTTCGCTGCGACCGGCCGTGGGGATTTCGTGCCGGGCTGATCTTTAGAGTGTACCATGACGTAATCGGACACTTGCACACCGTGGGACTTTTCAAACCAGGACCACTAAATGAGAGGCCGCCGTCCCTCGAAATATTTGAGGCCAGATGGGAAGTATTTTGAACGCCAACCCCCGCATCCACATTATTGGCGGTCCCGGCAGCGGGAAGACGTATGCTGCTGCGAAATTATCGAAGCGTTTGAACGTTCCGGCTTGCGACCTCGACGATCTCTATTGGGATCACGCGGCCTCGCGTTATGGAGTTCGCGCCGATGCTGCCGGGCGCGACCGAAAGCTGGCGGAGATCGTTTCCCGCGATGGCTGGATAATTGAAGGAGTCTATTATCAATGGCTCGCGCCGAGTTTTGACGCGGCTGACGCAATCGTTGCCCTCACGCCACCGATTTGGGTCCGCCATTGGCGGATCATCCGGCGATTCTTATCCCGCAAGGTCGGTCGGATTCCATCGAAGCGCGAAACAGTGGCCGACCTATGGAGTTTGTTGCGCTGGAGCCACGCTTACGACGGTGACAATCTTGGCCGGGCGCGGCAATTCATCAAAGAACGTGGCCGTGAATTGATTGTTTGTCGAAACTTCGAGAGTTTGCTGGAGGCGACAGATGCGTCACGGCGGTGAGAACATTGAAAGCTGCAATTTTTTCACATGAGCATTGAATATTTTTACGACCGCAGGATTACGCCTGCGCAATTTATCGGCGTCTTGCGGCGGTCAACGCTTTCCGAGCGCCGGCCGGTGGATGATTTGGGGCGTATTTCTGATATGCTCGCAAATGCCAATCTCATTTGTACTGCTTGGGACTCAGACGTTTTGGTCGGTGTTTCCAGGTCGGTCACCGATTTCAGTTATTGTTGTTATCTCTCCGACCTCGCCGTCGATACCGCGTACCAGAAGAAGGGTATCGGAAAGCGGTTGGTCGAGGTGACTCAAAGCCGCCTTCATCCGCTGTGCAAAATTATCCTTTTGTCCGCTCCGAAGGCGGAAGGGTATTACCCGAAAATTGGCTTTCGTCATTTTCACTCCGCGTGGATTTTGCCCGCGAAAGAGCCGCCTGGCACATCGACGGATTCAACGCCCGCCGCGCCCCATCGTAATACATAATACGCAGTTTAAATTTGTTGTTCCTGATTCTTGCCAACGGCTTGAGGCAATTTTAACCTGCCCGGCATGTTCTCTATTCGCGTCGCCAAAGCCGCCGATGCCATAAAAATCGCCCGTATCCATGTAAACCGGTGGCGTGTCACGTCCTGGGGCCGGATTTCAGGCGCCGGCCGCAGCGTTAAGCAGCGTGAAACGTTCTGGCGCGAGCGGCTTGGAAAAGGGAAGGGATCGGTTTTTGTTATAGAGAGCGGCGACATTGTCGGGTTTTGCGATCTTGTCCCTTCACGCGACAAGGATACTGACCCCAAAACCGTGAGCGAAATTGCCGCTGTCTATGTCAAATCAGATGATTGGCGTTTGGGAGCCGGAAAGGCGCTTTGTTACCACGTGCTGTCCCTGGCGCGGAAGCAAGTTTGCAGCGCGATCATCGTCTGGATTGGAGCGGCAAACACCGACGCGATGCGTTTCTACGATTCCCTGGGTTTCGCTCGGGATGGAGCCATTAAAATTGAGACGGCGCCAGACGGAAGCAATTTATACGAAAATCGGTATCGAATTAAATTGAAACGGCCCGATCAAACCTGACAGCAAATGGCCAACACCACGCTCAAGCCGCCGTCTGCGTCGTTTTTTGAGCTGTACGAAAAACAAATCGCCCTGTTGCTTTGTGCCCTGGCCGCGATTCATGTCTTCATTTTTTCCGCCGGGTTTCCGTTCTTTAACAACGTGGACGAGGGCATGCACTTCGATCTGGTATTGCGATATGCGCAGGGCGAAGTGCCTGGGCAAATCGAATTAATCTCCACAAACTCAGGAACGTATCTGGGGCTTATGAGTTCCCACGAATTCTACGAAAGCGCCGGCGAATTTCCCGGCGGTCAATACCCCGCGCCGCTTTGGACGTTTCCGGCGGGAAAGACGCGCGCCCTTTGGGCCGCCCGAAGCCAGATTTGGGAGTCGGAATACAATTATGAAGTCTCTCAGCCGCCGCTCTATTATGTCCTGGGCGCTTTCTGGTGGCACGTCGGCCAATGGATTGGTTTACATGGCGGACGCCTGGTTTATTGGCTGCGCTTTTTAAATATTATTCTGGTCAGCGCACTGGTCTGGCTGGCGTATACGACAGCACACTTGCTCTTCCCCGACTCACGCTCTGACCCCCTCTTCCTCCGCCTCGCCGTCCCGGCCTGCATCGCGTTCATGCCGCAAAGCGCTTTTTATTCGATTGGAAACGACGTGTTATCGGCCTTGTGTTTTGGAATGACCTTTTATCTTCTTATCCAATGGCTGCGCGCAGAAAGCCTGTCCGCTGGCCTCGGTGCCTCCTTGGGCTTGGCCTTTGCCGCCACATACTTGTCTAAGATGACCAATCTTCCGTTATTGGCGATCACAACAGTCGTCGTACTCCTCAAAGCATGGAAAAGCATTCGGCGCGGCAAATCCAGGGAAACCGTACGAGGTTTGGGTGCGTTCCTTTTTTGCGCTGAACTCCCGGTCATCGGCTGGATCGCCTGGTGCAAGGCGCATTATGGCGATGCCACAGGCTCGGCCGTAAAAACTCATTTTCTGGGTTGGACCATCAAGCCTTTTGCCCAATGGTGGTATCATCCGATTTTTTCGCCGGGCGGCCTTTGGACATATTTATCCGGGCAATTGGACACGTTTTGGCAGGGTGAACTCTGGTGGCACGGTCCACGGCTGTGCCTGCCCGGCACGGACACCATCTACACGCTCATTTCACTCGGATTGCTTGCCGCTGCCTTACCGGCGCTGTTGCTGCGATCTTCCGATACCGCGCCCGGTCCAGGTAGAGCGTTGCAATTGGCCTTGGCCTGTTTCATCGCCGAGCTTGGCTTCTTTGGTCTGATGTCCATCATTTATGATTACCACAATTTCCATAATCCCTCGCGCGAACACCCTTATTTCATGGCTGGCCGGATGATGCTTGGTGCGCTGATTCCATTTTTGCTCGTGTTTGTATTCGGCCTTGATCGCGTGCTGAACCGGTTCGGAAGGACAACCAAATTCGTCACGCTCATTGCCATGGTTACAGCTATGGTGGTGTTGGAAACTGCCACCGATCGCCCGGCCTTCGCGAGCCCATATAATTGGTTTCATTTGCCGCACTCGGACCGCGTGGATTTCAACTAAAACGAGGCGCCGTCCAAAACGGGTCATACAGAGCCTCTTTCGTCTCGTTTTCAGCAGGCATCGGGACCATGAACCGAAGTAATCGTCCGCCATTGCAAGCCATCGGACGACCATTCTCCCTCTCCCAGCGGGAGCAACGGTATTGGAACGCAAGGGAAAATCATTGGGATTTTTCTTTTTTTTGAGCGTGTTCTTTGAGGATTTGATTCATCTGAACGATCAATTTGCGCATGACCGCGGTCAAGGCGACTTTGGCGG
>DASXFM010000110.1:0-17754 GCA_036489615.1 Verrucomicrobiia bacterium
CCGGCTGGACTGGTTGTGCATCCGTCCGCCGGGCATGAGGAACACACGTTGGTCAACGCGCTGCTGCACCATTGCCGTGGTTCATTGAGCGGCATTGGCGGGGTCGCGCGGCCCGGCATCGTTCACCGGTTGGACAAGGAAACCAGCGGCTGCCTGGTCGTGGCCAAGAACGACGAAACCCATCTGGCGCTTTCTAAACAATTCTCCGAGCGGCACGTGGAAAAGATTTACCATGGCATCGTCTGCGGCGAAGTCGCGCGCGATCGCGGGGAAATCCTCGCAGCCATTGCGCGACATCCGTCCCATCGCAAACGGATGGCTGTGCGCGATGACGATTCCGGGCGCGCCGCCCATACGCAATGGACCGTCCTGGCGCGGCTGAACGGCGCTACCTTTGTCGAGGCCCGGATCCTGACCGGGCGCACGCATCAGATTCGCGTTCATTTTCAATTCCTCGGCCATCCGCTGGTTGGGGATAAAACCTACGGCCCGCGCCAAAACACGCGGCTTGCCGATGCGACGGGCTACGAAGCGCCGCGCGTGATGCTGCACGCGCTGAAGCTTTCGTTTGCGCATCCCCGCACGCGGAAGAAGGTGAATTTTGAAGCGCCGTTGCCGGAGGATTTTAGAAGCGGTCTTAAGTCCCTCAAGATTTGAGCGAATCCAATCGGCGCTATTTGTCCGTACTGCCGCGATTGTCAATCACCTCGACAAACAGAATTTGGTGGGATTTCCAAAAACGGTCATAGGCGAGCGCGAGATCGCTGGCTGTGTAATTCGTAAAGACATTCACCGTCCACCACCAGCCGGGCTTATAGGGTGTCTGGCCTTGGCCCCAGACGTGAACCCGGCGATAACCCATCAGACTCTGGTTTGCTTTGAGCGTTGCGCCGAACTGCACGTTAGGGTCGTCATTTGACAATACTTCCCACATTTCGGTTGGGACGACTTTCCCATTCTCTCGATGGAGGTAATCTTTCGTTTCGGCTGACGGGGTCCAAAATTCCAATTGGCGGGATTCGCCCAAAATCGTGATATCGCCGTTCGTTGCCACCAGCACCGGTTCCCAGAGCCTCCGCGGGGCGGGGCGCGAAGCAAAGAGCCAGAAAACGAAGCAAACCGTCCCGCAGAGACATAGGCAACACACCGTCTTTGCACAGGCGGAACCGATCGCATTTTTTGAAGAGGGCATGTCGATTTTCATGGATTGTCTTTCAGTTCTGATCTCCTGCAACGGGTTTAATTATTATTCCCATAAATTCTCTTGTCGAGCAGAAAGCAAGCGCCATTGCCGGAGGAATTTACCGGGTTCCCTGGCTGCAAACCGCTTCAACGCCCGTTAAAGAATTTTTCCATCCTTGAATTTCACGCATTTGGGGGTAAATTCCCCGCCGCTCAATGATGAATTATAAAATATCTCAAGGCGCGGCCTCCCTGTCGCCCTCGCTTACGCTGGCCATCGATGCAAAAGCCAAGGCGATGAAGGCCGCCGGTGAAGACGTCGTCGGTTTCGGCGCCGGTGAACCCGATTTTGACACCCCGCAACACATCAAAGACGCCGCTGCCAAAGCGCTCGCGGCCGGCTTTACCAAATACACGCCCAGCAGCGGCATTCCCGAACTGCGCGAGGCAATTGCGGAAAAGTTCAAACGCGATAACGGCCTGTCATACAAGCCATCACAAATTATCGTTTCCTGCGGTGGCAAACACTCGTGCTACAACGTCATCCTGGCGACCTGCGGGGCCGGCGATGAAGTCATCATTCCCGCCCCGTATTGGCTGAGCTATCCGGAAATGGCCAAACTCGCCGGAGCCAAGCCGGTTGTTTTGCAGACTTCGGACAAAACCGAATTCAAAGTCACGCCGGAACAATTGCGTCGGGCCATCACGCCCAATACCCGCCTGTTCATCCTCAATTCGCCGAGCAATCCCACGGGATCAGTCTATACGCCCGAGGAAATTAAGGCGCTCGGCGATGTCTGCGTCGAAAAAAATGTCCTCATCATGAGCGACGAGATTTACGAGCATTTGCTTTACGATGGAGCGAAGCACCGGAGCGTTGCCGGCATTTCTCCGGAGCATTTGGAGCGGACCATCATCGTCCATGGATTTGCCAAGGCGTGGAGCATGACCGGCTGGCGGCTGGGATTCCTGGCCGCGCCCGAACCGATCGCCAAAGCCATTGACGCGGTGCAATCCCACAGCACGAGCAATCCCTGTTCATTCGCCCAAAAAGGCGGCGTGGCCGCGCTGACGGGTCCGCAGGACCATTTGGTCCAGTGGCTGGCCGAGTTCGACAAACGCCGGCGCTTCGCGCACTCGAAATTGAACTCCATTCCCGGCATTTCCTGCGTGAATGCCAAAGGCGCGTTCTATTTGTTCCCAAACATTTCGGGCACCGGCCTCAAGTCATCTGATTTCTGCGCTAAACTGCTCGAAACCGAAAAAGTCGCCGCCGTGCCCGGCGTTGCCTTCGGCGCGGACGATTATATCCGCTTGAGCTACGCGACGAGCATGGCCAATATTGAAAAAGGGCTCGACCGAATTGATAAATTCTGCCGGACGCTTAAGTGTTGAATCGTGAAAGGTTGAATCGGTGAATCGGTGGTCTCAGGTGTGTGAGCGGTGAATCGTAATAGACGCACTGTTATTGGGAATCGCCGTTGAAATGTCCGTACGCATTACGCCTGCGTTTCAACGTTTTAACTTTTCAACGTTTCAACCTCTGCTCGTTTTTTCTCCTGCCGATCCCAATACCACGCGATCCAAACCGTGATTTCGTACAGTAACTGGAGAGGGACGAACATCAGGAGTTGCGTGACGACTTCCGGCGTGGTTAGAACCGCGCCCAGGACGAGATTGATGACGATCATGTAGCGTCGCGCGCCTTTGAGCGTGGAATAGCTCAGGACGTCGATTTTTACCAGGGTCAGGACCACCACCGGCAGCTCAAATCCCAGGCCCATCCCAAGCATGAATTTGCAGACAAAGCTGATGTAATCTTCCGCCCGCCATTGGTACGCGCCAAAGCCGAGCCAGCTTGAATACATTTGCGATGCCGCCAGCGCCACCGGCATGAGCACAAAATAGCAAAAACAGACCCCCGTAATAAACAGGCCGCAGCCGAAGAACAGCGCGCGATATACGTGTTTCCGTTCGTGCATTCTTAGCGCCGGAAAAACGAAAGATGCGATGAAATAGAGAATAAACGGCGAGGCCAACACCATGCCGCCGTAAAAGGCAACTTGAAATGCCACGAAGAACGCGCCCGCCGGACTCAAATTGACTAGACTCACATCGAGTTGTTGTCCTTCAGCGACAGTGTTGGTGTCAGGCATTGCGTGCCAGCCCAGCACCAAATTCGTGCCGACCATGAGCGGCTCAATTTGAACGTTTACAAAATGATTGGTGCCAAGACTAAAGGCCGCCCGCTCTTCGGGAGAGAATTGAAAATCGCCGACGTGATTGGTGCCAAAACTGACAATGGCCACCTGGCTTTCGTCCAAAGGATGGGTCGCCGCCCATGGCACTCTCCAATTGTACTGTTGCGCCAGGGCTCGAACCAGGTTGTGGGTTGTAGGCCATTTGAGAATCGCGACCACATAGTTCGCTCCCATCAGGCAGATGAGCATTGCCACCCCCAGGGATACGAGGCTCTTGATTAAAACCCAGCGAAAGTCTTCGAGGTGTTCGAGAAAACTTTTGACGGGGCCGCCTTCGGCTTCTTCGGAGGGTTCCGTTTCGTAGTCGCGGGCCATGCGGGACACCGCGCCTTAAACTTTAGGCGTATTCGGCGATTGCGAAACGGTTTGGGGCGGTTGCTGTGGAATGGCGGCGGCGGGTTTGGTGGAGGGCTGGGGTTTGTCCTCAGCCACGTTCTGGATTTCCTCCGTCACTTCCCGTGTCGCTTTCTTAAATTCCTTAATCCCACTGCCCAGGCCCCGGGCCAGTTCGGGCAATCGCTTCGCGCCGAACAGGATCAGCACAACGGCGAGAATCAACACGACTTCCCAGCCGCCCAATCCAAACACTGCAAACATGGTATTCATATCTATTTGAGCCTGTATCAGGCTACGCCTGTTTCATACTGTTGTAAAGCGTCAAAAACAGGGCATTTCAGCCCTAACGCATTAACCGTTGTTTTAAATCTAGACTGATTTGGAGGCGGTAAAGTTACGCCTCTGCCGACCTTTCAACGTATCTACGCCCCGGTCTTCGGGTGCAACACCACAAAATCATCCCGCCGGTTCTTCGACCAAACAGCATCACTGTGGCCGGTTGCCACCGGTTTGTCTTTGCCGAAGCTGGTCGTGTGGATGCGGTTTTCGTCCACGCCCATGCCCACGAGCGCTTCGCGAGCCGCTTCCGCGCGGCGTTCGCCGAGCGAACGATTATATTCCTCCGTGCCGCGTTCATCGCAATTGCCTTCAATCATCAGGTTTGCGGTCTTGTCCGAATTAAGCGCCGCAGCGACGGCCTGCAGTTTTGCGGTTTCACTGTCACGAATCACCGCGCTGTCGAAGCCAAAATGAACGGTGTTGGCCGCCAGGGCATGGGGGTCCTGGTCCCATTTGCTGGGATCAAAGGGGCCATTCTCGGCGATAGCCGGGGTGCTGATTGGCTGTGGCGTGCTATAAACTGCCGGTGCCGACGGTATCGTGTTCGGATTCTGGTCGGCGACATTCGGATTGGGCAATGGCGGAATGGCCGTAACTCCGTACGGACGATGCACGCAGCCGGTTGAGGCGATGGCCAGAGCCAGCGCAATCGAAGTTGTATAAACGAGTTTAGTCATCATAATTCGGGTTTTTTGCTTATACGTTTTAACGCTTTTTAACGATTCAACGATCTTCACGCTCCCGTCTTCGGATGCAACAACACAAAATCATCGCGGCGGTTTTTCGACCACGCGGCTTCATCGTGGCCCGCGTCCGCAGGCTTGTCCTTGCCGTAGCTGGTCGTGTGGATGCGATTGCCGTCCACGCCCATGCCCACGAGTGCTTCACGCGCGGCTTCCGCGCGGCGTTCGCCGAGCGAGCGATTGTATTCTTCCGTGCCGCGTTCGTCGCAATTGCCTTCAATCATCACGTTCGCATTCGCATCCCCCTGAAGTTTGGCGGCGACTGCCTGGAGATTTGCGGACTCGCTGTCGCGAACCACCGCGCTGTCAAAAGCAAAATGAACCGAATTGGCGGCCAGGGCGTCCCGGTCCTGGTCCCATTTGCTCGGGTCAAAAGGCGCATTCTCAGCGATCCCCGAGCCGGGCGAACTGGAGACAGGCGTCATGGGTTGAAGAGTTCCTCCTCCGCCCTGTTCGCCGATAGCGGCTCCCTGTCCTGGCCCGTTAATGGGCGTGATGCCGACCGGCCGATGTCTGCAGCCCGTCGAGGCGATCGTGACGGCCAGCGCAATCACGGCTGGATAAATAAATTTTTTCATCATAACACTTCCCACGTTTAATATGGTTAAATTTAGGTTAAAATTGGCTTACGGGTAAAATCATTTCTCCCAGGCCGCCTCGGAATCTTCGCCTGCGACATTACGGGCAGTTTTGTGTTGTTTCGTAAAAACGTCAAGCACAGACAACAGCGGGCGATAATGAATCATGTCGTTATACACCAGCGTGCGCGAATTGGGCGACCACGACGGATGCTGGCCGGAGACCAGCACCACCGGTTCCCCGCTGCCGTCCGCGCGCATCACGCAGATGTTAAAGTAATCTCCGGACTGCGAGCAAAAGGCAATCCATTGCCCATCGGGCGACCAATCCGGTTCCGTCGGGTCGGGCGCGCCGCCGTTGGGAAGCGCTTCCGGCTCGCCGCCATCCACGGAAATTTTTGCGAGCCGGCGGCGTGAATGAATTTTTGTCGCGTAACAAATCCAGCGTCCGTCTGGTGACCAGCACGGGCAGGAATCGTCCGCATGCGTGTGAGTGAGTTGCCGCAGCCCGGTGCCGTCCGTGTTGGAAATCCAGATATTGGGATCGCCGCTGCGGCTCAAAACCATCGCGACCCGGTCGCCCCGGGGCGAAACCGCCGCGCTCGTGTTCAGGCCACCGTAACCGGCAAAAAGCCGGCGCTGGCCGGTGGATAAGTCATGGAAAAAAATGTCCGGGTTGCCCAATTTGTACGACGTGTAAAAAAGGGCGAGCCGGCCCGGCACCCACGCCGGCGCCGCCACAATCGAACTGTCCGAAGTCACCGCCTGCGCGTTATGGCCGTCAAAATCCGACACATAAATTTCGCCGTTGCCGGTCGATTCTTCGGCCTTGAAAGCAATTTTGGTCTGGCCAATGCCCGGTTTGCCGGTCACGGCCTGAATGACGTCATCCGCAAAAGCATGCGCTTCGCGCCGGAGATTCGCGCCGTTGTAACTGCGGGAGAATGACTGCGGTCCGGAGAGGCGGCCAACCACATTGCCCGCGTCGCTGCCGCTGATGTGATATTGAGCCTGGCTCGCAGGAACGATGCTGAAACCCTGGACATAAAGATCAAATTCCAAAACGCTCAAACCCTCGCCGCTGAAACCTTCGATGGAAATAGGGATGGGCGGGGTTAGGCCAATTTGGACCGTGGGTTTGATTGGAATTGCGTCCTGGGCAGATGCAACGACGACCGAATAAAAAAGGGAAAACAGAATACAGAGCGAGCATCCGAAGCGCCTTAGGCGCGGCGTATTTGTAGCAGCCGAACGAACAAAACTTCCAAGCCCCGTAGGGGCGACGTATCCGGTGGATAATAATATATTTTTCATTGAAATTCTTTTGCGGCTTGTGGATTAAAATCGAGTGAAAAGGTTCGCTGCTGTTCGGTCCAGCTGTCTGGAAACGCATGGACAACGGTAACCTGATCCAGGGTGCGTTGGACGGCATTGTCCCAGGCCGAATCGCCAGAGGGCGAAACGATGGAGGAAGAGATGACCGTGCCGTCCCGGGCAATCGTGACTTTTACCATGGTATGTTCGTCATTGTGAGCTAACTGGGCAGGCAAATTTGCCACTATAGCTCGAAGATATATGCTCTGGAGCACCGCGTTGAAACTGGCACTCGCGGCGGTCCCAGTGCCCGGCATGTTGATTTTTGTGGCCGATGACATGTTATGCCGTAAGCTGGTTAAGGCGCTATTAATCGCCTTCGTATCAGACGTATTGTCGGGTTTCGGATTCCTTTTCGAAAAATCTTTCCGCGTGACCTTGTTAAGATCAACCTTGACGTCGTCGTGACTTTTTTCCGTCTTCCTGACCTCTTTCATATCCGGCGATACGGTCGGAGTCGGTTTTGTCTGCCGAAACATTATTTCGAACTGTTCCAAAAGTGAGGGCGACGGCGCAGGTGCGGGCGGAGTCGGTTGAACAACCTTTGGCTCGGGAGTCGGAGCGGGCAGGGGAGGCGGCGGACGCAACAAGGACGGCGGAATCACCGCGGGTGTCGGCGGAGGCGCCTGGGCGCCCTGAACACCGCTGTTCAGCGCGGCATCCACCAGGTTCGCTGGAATAACATCCAACACCGTGTTGTCCGTTTTTGGTTGTCGATTAAAAAACGCCGGGCCGAAAATCAAGATGGTCAGCAACAGCAGGTGAATGCCTGCCGTGCCGATGACGCATCTTTTTTGCAACCGGTTCATCGTTCAGGTTCCGTGCGCAACGAATAGCGCGTAATCCCCTCGCGCTGGCAGCCGCCCAATAACTGCGCGACCAGGTCATAACGGCTGTCTTTGTCCGCGCGGATATAAACAATCAAATTCGGATTTTCGCGAAAATCATAATCGAGCCGCCTCAAAATTTCGTTCAGGCTCATCCGCTCGCGATCCAGCGCGTAGACCCCCGTATTGCTGACTTCGACCGTTCGAATATTGCGCTTGTCAATGCGCTGATCCGGTTGTCCAGCCCCGCGCGGCAATTTCAAGCTAATGCTTTGCTCCAGCAACGGCGTCGTAATGACGAAAATAATCAGCAACACAAATGCCAAGTCCAGCAGCGGAGTAATGTTGATTTCCGCCACCGTGACCAGGTGACTGCGTTGTGAGAAACGTCTCATTTACAGCACTTTATCTTCTTCATCCACCAGGTATTCAGTTTCCATTCTTGAAACCAGGTCCTGCGCGAAATTGTCCAGGCCCACCGTGAACGTCCGCAGATTGTGGACCAGCCAATTGTATCCGAACATTGAAGGGATCGCCACCAGCAGGCCGGCGACGGTGGTAATCAGTGCCGCGGCGACACCTGGCGCCATGGCTGCCAATGTGGCCGAACCGGCCTGGGCAATGCCCGCGAAGGCGCTCATCACGCCCCAAACCGTGCCGAGCAATCCGATAAATGGCGCGCCGGTCGCCGCCACCGAGAGCCAGATCAATCCCGACTCGAGTTTCAACGATTCCTGGGCCACGACGTTTTCCAGCGCGCGCTTGATGTGCTCCATGTTTTTGAGAGACACGCTCTGTTTGCGCCGTTCGCCTCCCGGGCCTTTGAGCCGCGCGTCCAATTGCGTGCAGCCGGTCTCGTACACCGCGTAAAGCGGGCAGCCTTCCACCTGCAACTTGCGGTCAAAAATATCCATCACGGCTTTTTGCGCGCGAAATTCCTCGTTGAAATAAAAATTCAATCGCTTGGCGCGCCGCATTTGAACGACTTTATATCCGATGACCGACCACGCGATGATCGAGAAAAAGATAAGAAAGACGATGATCGCCTTTGCTTCAGGCGTCGCCTGTTTCCAAACGTAGGGGAGATCCGATTGACCAGACACCGCCCCCACGACGACACAAAAAAATCCGTGCATCATGAATCAACCTGGTCGTGAGGAGCCGAAGCCGGCCAAGTGAGAAAATTGTTATGCGATCCACGGAATAACGCAACGATTTTTTTATTCATTTTTCACTTATAATTTAGTCAGGAGATAGCTTCGGAGAGCCCTCGCCATCCGCCGGATCGGTCCGATTCGCCACGGAGAGCGCATCTCGGCACTGTTCTTGGTAGGAACGGCGCGCTGCGCTGTCCGCGCCGCGTTTAGCGGCGCAACGAATGTCGTCGGACCTGGTACCGCCCCATGCGACAACAACACCCGAATTTGCCTTTGAAGTTAATCCAGGTCTTCGCCACAATCTTTCCTTCAATTTGAATTCTCATGAAGTCACCTGCCAACGACAGAGTGGGCGAAAAACCGCTGGGCCGCGGCGCACGGTTCATGCTCGTCCTGGGAGTCGGCGTGGTGATGCTCTCGTTCTATCTCTTTTCCGTTCTCGCTATCCTGTTTTTGCTGCTTTTGATTGCCGCCGAAATGGTGCTCTTTTTGGTGCTGGCCCGGTTTGCCGCCGGACGGCTCATGAGCCCGTTTCTCGTCGGCCATGTTAATTTGTTGGCACTCCTCGTTCGCAGCTTCCGATTGAGGAAAGGCGTGGAATTCAAAATTCCGCTCCAGCGCGACGACGCCCCGGCCTTGTATGAAATGCTTAAGGAACTTTGTCGCCGCCTGGAGCTGGCGTTCCCGCAGGAAATCGTTTTGCAAATGGGCGACGGCGCCTGGGTGCGGCTGAAGGGCGTGCGGACCGGGTCAGGCAAGGTCACGCTGGGCGTGGGCTATGATTTGTTGGCGGGCCTGACGATCGCAGAAATGGAGGCGGTCTTCGCGCATGAGATGGCTCATGCCAAATTGGTCAGCCGCGGATATAAGAACTGGCTCGGCGCCGGGCAGGCCCGTGTGCGGATTTTGGCCACGGCCCTGTGGAACCAGGTCAACAATGCCCGGCGCGCGAAAAAATCCGCCACCGTGGCTCAGGGCCTGTTCGTCATCATCGACTGGTTGGTGCGGACCATCACCCGGCTCGTGGCGACCTACTCGCGACAGGATGAATTTGAAGCGGACCGCGGAGCCGCCACATTGTGCGGTTCAGCCGCGATGAAATCGGCCCTGTCCAAACTCGAATCCCTCCACCGAATCACCGCGCGTCTCCCGTGGAACGAACGCGTCGCGCAACTCCAGCAGCCCAATGGTTACAGCCAATGGCTCCTGCAGGAAATTGCCGGGGGCATGAAAACGCCCGCCGGCGATGTTTCCCAGCCGTTGTTCAACCAATATTCCACGCACCCTTCCATTCAGGACCGGCTCGCGGCGTTGCCGCCCGATGACCGGCTCCCGTCCGCCGACTCCCCCGGCGGCCTTCAACTCCTGGCGCATCCGGACACCATCGCGTTCAAGCTGCTCGCCCAATTGCAACACCTCCTTGCTGAGGGGGAAAAGAAGGATAGCAAGGCGCTGGGACGATTTTCGCGCAAGCTCGGTCAGCGCGCACATTTGCAGCGTTGGCAATTGTTGGGATTCTTTTTGGTGCTGGGCGGCTTTGTGTTCGGCTTGATATCCCTTTTTGCCGGGGCAGGGCCTGTGGCGCTGGTTTGTCTGGCGGGTATCGTTGCCGGCGGGATTGCCATCCGGCTCGGGCGCTATCGTGACCGATTTGTCCTGCCCATCCCCGATTACTCGAAATTAATTCATCCGTCGCGGGATAAATCTACTGCCGAAGCGATCCAGCAGAAGCAAAAGGATATCGAAGCGGAAATCACCCGGCGTGTCGGTCAGGAACGCGGAGCCGCGCGGACCGCCCTGTTAGTCAGGGAAAGCTATTCCGCTTTGGAAACCTGCGACTATCTTCGCGCTCACGTCGCCGCCCGGATGTGTCTGAGGTCCGACAAGCGGTCCATTGAAGGCGCACTGGCGCAAGCAGTGGCGTGCGCCGCCTTCAACCAGATCCCTAGCGCCGTTCAATCCCTGGCCTTCGTCCAAAGACGGACCGGCCTCCGTACTTTTTCCACCTGCTGGGGCGCGGCCTGGGCCGGGCTCTTGTCCAGCGATTGGGTTCGTGCCGAGGCGATGTTGGAGAAAGCGTTGAAAGAACAGCCGCAGCAGTCCGGATTGATCCCCCTCCTGGCCCTCGCTCAATCCCGCCGGGGCAAACTCCAAAGCGCCATCGCCAACGCCCGGCTCGCCTGCGAAGCCGATCCCCGGTCCGCGGATAAGCTCAAGTTTCTGATCGCGCGGCTGGTAGACGGCGGTTTCACCAATGAGGCCCAGCAATGGCTCAAAAGGCTGGACACCGACTCGGATTCAGACCCCGACCTGATGCTCTCACTCGCGCAACTAAGCTTGTTGCGGCGCGATTTCGACCAGGCGGAGCGCTGGACCGCCCGTATCAAGGAACTGAACAACTCACCTCAATCGCTGGTCCGCCTGGGCAAACTCTATGAAACGGCCCGGCAGGATGACCAGGCGGTTTCCTTATACCGGCAAGCGCTCGAGACCGGCCATTTTCCAGAAGCCCATCTCGGCCTGGGCCGAATTGAATCCGGGCGAAATAATAAGGACGACGCCCGGCGCCACACTCTGGCCGCGCTCAATACCGACCTGCCGGTTGGCCAGCAGGGCGCCACCACTTGGCAAATCCTGCACCCGATTTTGGCTCAGATGCTCTGGCTGCGGGAACCTGCCGCAAATTGCCGCGCCTGGATCGCTTCATTTCCGACGAACGTTCAACCCGCTCCGCTCGCTGGACAATCGTTAGTCGTCTATGCCCCGGACCTCCCGCAAGCCCAGGAACATCTCACAGGATTTCTGGAAGCGCTTCAACCCGGAAAACCGCCCGTAGTTTCCTCATCAAGCAAATGGAGCCCGGCCCCCCGTCCCATGCAGCCAGTCGGCCCGGTGCGCCCCGGCGTCCAGGGCCTGTGGCGTTAATTACTTTGTTCCTCGAATCGCGTTTCAATCTGGATTTTGCACAGGAGAGGATTTGATCATCGGCAGATTTGCACATTGCGGTTGATCGTTCGGACGAGAATCGTTCGAAAGAGAAGGTCACGCGGTTCATGGCTTCTAGCCGTAATTTAGGACCTGAAACCACCCGGAATTCCGTTATTTCCTTTGGCCAAAAAGTCCACCAAAAATGCTAACAAACACGTTGCCGGACAATTGTTTGGCACTTAGGCTGAAGTACAGAATGAAAAAACATCAGGCGAACGGTCCTAACCGTGTTTTTATGGGCAAATCACGCTTGGAAGAAGTGGTTGCCGATGAATACCATCCGGGTCACAACGGCCATAACGGCCACCATGGCGCGTCTGGTTCGTCCCTTCGTGTTGGACTTTTTGGCATCGGCCTGGATGCCTATTGGCCCCAGTTCAAAGGTCTCAAAAATCGGCTGGAAGGCTACCTGCAAACCACCAGCGAACGATTGGCCCGGCCCGGTGTCGAAGTCGTCAACCTCGGATTAATCGATACCCCGGCCAAAGCGCTTGAAGCCGGGCATCGGTTTCGCCGCGAAGACGTCGATTTGATCTTTCTTCATGTTACCACCTATGCGCTTTCATCCACCGTGCTTCCGGTCGTCCAGCGTGCCAAAGTTCCGGTCATTATCTTGAATGTGTCGCCGGCGGCTTCGATTGACTATGTGAAATTGAACCAGTTGGCGGATCGCACGGCCATGACCGGGGAATGGCTGGCGCATTGCGGGGCCTGTCCCGTTCCGGAAATCGCCAATGTCTTTAACCGCGCGAAAATTCCCTTCTATCAAATCACCGGGATGTTGAACGACGATCCCAACGTCTGGAATGAAGCCGGCGCCTGGATCGAAGCGGCCCGCGTCGTCAACGTGATGTTCCACAACCGGCTCGGCGTCATGGGCCATTATTATGGCGGCATGCTCGATATTTATTCCGACTTTACCCAGCATTGCGCGACCTTTGGCGGGCACATCGAAGTGATCGAGGTGGACGAACTGGCCGCGTTGCGCCGTGACGTCACCGCCCGGCAAATCACCTCGCGCCTCGGCGAATTCAAAAACGCCTTCGAAATTCAAAATGATTGTGTGCCGGCCGAACTCGAACGCGCCGCGCGCACTTCCGTCGCGCTGGATCGCCTCGTGAAAAATCACGACCTCGGCTCGCTCGCCTATTATTACAAAGGCGTCGGCCAGCCGGAAAATGAGGACACCATCAGTTCCATCATCCTCGGCAATTCATTATTGACCGCGCGCGGAATTCCCGTGGCCGGCGAATTTGAAATCAAGAATGCCCAGGCCATGAAGATCATGGATACCTTCGGCGCGGGCGGTTCCTTTACCGAATATTACGCGATGGATTTCAAAGATGACGTCATCCTGATGGGCCACGACGGGCCGGGGCACATTGCCATTGCCCAGGGCAAGACCAAAGTGCGTCCGCTCCAGGTGTATCACGGCAAAGTGGGGAGGGGATTGTCGGTGGAAATGTCCGTCATGCACGGCCCGGTGACCTTGCTCTCGGTGGTTCAAACCGTGGACGGCAAATTGAAATTATTGATGGCCGAGGGCGAATCCGTTCCCGGCCCCATCCTCGAAATTGGAAATACCAATAGCCGCTATCGTTTTAGCGTTGGCGCGCGCAAATTCGTCGAAAGCTGGAACCAGCACGGCCCGGCCCATCACTGCGCCGTGGGAGTGGGACACATCACCGGCAAATTGCAAAAACTCGGCGCCCTGCTCGGCATCGAAGCCATCCGCGTCTGTTGATCAATCACACCCTGGTAGGGCCGACCTGCCGGTCGGCCAAAATCTAATCCGGTAGGGTAGGGCAGAGCTGCCGCTCTGCCCCAATTTATTTCGCGAAACAATCGTACGACGTAGCTCGCAGTCCAAACCACGAACCTTTCGATTCCGCGCTTGCGTCTTGGAGTGCGGTGGCAAAGCGAAGCGCGACACCGCTTTCGTAGCCGTGGTGATGTTCGGACTGGGCGGCCTTACCCGGCGTTCTTCCATCCCCACTCCGACACAATCACCCTCCCGAAAGCTTTTTCGCCAAATGCCCCAAAACACCAATCGCCCGTTCGATCTGTTAAACACAAAAAAGTGTCCGTCTGTAGCTATGGCAATTCGCCTCCTGTGTCATCGTTGATTTGTGAAAAACGATTCAACGGCTTGTTTGATGGGAACCGGCTGTGCGTTGGCTGATCGCGTGGTCAGCCGCCCGCGTGCCCAAACCAGGATCATTTGTTTGAAGCGCGGCAAAGTGGCCCGGCTTGAGAAAGATTCCGGCGTCAAAACGATCGAGACCAAAGCTGGCGTCCTCTGGCTGACGGGCACGCCGGCGGATGGTGACGTCTTGCTGCAAAACGCCGGGCGATTTGACCTTCGCGACCGTTGGCCTTATATCATTGAGGCGTTGGAGGCGGCTGAACTTTTGTTATTTTTATGACGACCAGCTTTTCGTTGGTGGAGATTATTTTCTGCGCGGGTGCGATTTGCGGGACCATCGATTTCGCGGCCGCAATGGCATTTAGCGCGTCGCGGGGCGTCCCGCCACAACGCGCCCTGCGGGCAATCGCCAGCGCGGCCATCGGCCCCGGCGCCTTTGAACGAAGCGGAGCGGCCGCGCTGGGCCTCGCGCTCCACTTTGTCATCGCGTTCTCCGTCGCCGCCGTTTACGTGTGCGCCAGTCGATGGCTTCCAGCGCTCAATCAATATCCGGTGACGAGCGGCATCCTCTATGGCATCTGCGTTCACCTTGTGATGACGTTCATCGTCCTGCCGCTTTCCGCCCTCAAACGGCCATTTTCGATGACCTTTTTTCTGGGCCAACTGTTAATTCACGCCTTCTGCGTCGGCCTCCCCATCGCCCTCGTGACTCATTACTTTTACCTCCATTCATCGACACCATGAGACGCCGGCGAAAATCCTGTAGGCCGGGTGGCCCCACCCGGCGTTTTTCTCGTTCACCACCCCCGGTAGGGCAGAGCTGCCGCTCTGCCCCAATTCCCATCCCGCTTTCAACCGCGATTTGATCCCTCGAACCGCTATTTTCAATCTTCGCATCGAACCATGCCTCTCTATGCGTAGCAGCCCCGAAAGCTTTCGGGGCTCCAACCAATTTCGCGGAACAATCGCACGATGTAGCTCGCCGCCCGAGTCATCAATCCTTTCAATTCCGCGCTTGCGTCTTGGAGTGCGGTGGCAAAGCGAAGCGCGACACCGCTTTCGAAGCTGTGACGATGTTCAACCGGGCATCTCATTTGATTCCAAACGATGTCAACCAAGCGGGGCTCCGCCGTGTGAGGGTACACGGCCTGCGCGCGAGGAACTGCTACATGTAGGCCGGGTGGCCCCACCCGGCGTCTTTCTGGTTCAAGAAAATGTTCAATCGCCAAACCATGGGCGCGTAACGAACCCATGAACCTCGCCTGCGTAGCAGTAGACGTCAGTCTGCTCTAACTAATTTCGCGGAACAATCGCACGATGTAGCTCGCCGCCCGAGTCATCAAACCTTCCGATTCCGCGCTTGCGTCTTGGAGTGCGGTGGCAAAGCGAAGCGCGACACCGCTTTCGAAGCTGTGACGATGTTCGAACCGGGCACCTCATTTGATTCCAAACGATGTCAACCATGCGGAGCTCCGCCGTGTGAGGGCACACGGCCTGCATGCGAGGAACTGCCACATGTAGGCCGGGTGGCCCCACCCGGCGTTCTCTCTCCATATGCGTAGCAGGTCCGAATGCGTTCGGGGGACACCGCTTTCGAAACGATGACGCCATCCGATTTCGAAGTCTTTAGCCAAAATCCAATCCATCCTGGTAAGGCAGAGCTCCCGCTCTGCCCCAATCAAGGTCATGGGCGGACCAAAAACCCTGTGACTATCGTCGTATCAAACCATCGGACGACCATTCTCCCTCTCCTGGTGGGAGAGGGCAGGGGTGAGGGAGAATCGTTCAAAAAAGAAGGTCAGGCGATTCATGGTAAGAGAGAATCGTCCGAGCAAGAGAGTTCTTGATTGGTTCCAATCCCGTAAGTCCCCAACCTCACCACCCCCAAATCCCATTTTTTGCTTTTATTTTATAGGCAGACCGCGATGATTCTCGCATGCCTGAAACGCAGGAATTCTGGATTAAATACGACGGCGATGCCCTGTCGGACCACACGATCGATGTTGAAGATCTTGCCCCCGCGCTTTTGGCGCTGCCAACCTTGATTCAGGAAACTGATCGCATCGTCAACAAAGACGACTCGAGAATCTCCGTCCGGGTTGGTCCCCCGGCCGCCGGCAGTTTCGAAATTTGGTTTTCCGTTTTGCGGGAGGGCAGTGAAGATTTAGTCGATTTTTTTAATTCCCCGGGCGTCGGCGCGTTGACCAACGCAACGAGCCTTTTGTGGTGGGGCACCCCCACGACGGCCGGATTGATTGCCTTCGTCCGTTTCATAAAAGGGCGGGAAGCCAGGAAAGTCACTCCCATTAACGAATTTCTGGTCGAGATTGAAGCCGGCGCGGACCGCATGCAAATCCCGGCGACCGTTTGGGAACTCTATCAATCGCCCCGGGTCCGCGCGGCATTCTATCAGATTTTGAAGCCCCTGGAAAAAGACGGGATGGACCGAGTGGAATTCAGCAGCCCCACGGGACAAACCGCCGAAGTGATCAAAGACGAGGCCCGGTATTACTCGCCAAAATCCGAGGGAGTGGAGACTTTGGAAGAACTTCCGCCGCGGGAAATATTTGTGAACGTGGTTCTCCTTTGGTTTCGGGATGGGAACAAATGGAGATTTAGCGAAGGCGGCAACGAATGGTGGGCGGAAATTAAAGACCAGGACTTTATCGAATCCTTGTTAAAAGGCGAACAAACCATTTCCGCCAACGATTTCCTGAAAGTGCTCGTCAAACAGACCCAAACCCGGCACGGCCCCGTCATCCACTCCGACTACGAAATCCTGAAAGTCCTGGAACACAAAAAAGTTCCCCAACAGATGCACCTGCCCTCGGCAAATAAATCGTAAAAGCGCGATCGCCCCGCCCGCGTAGCAGCCCCGAAAGCCTTCGGGGCTCTAACCAATTCGTGGAACGATTGTACGATGTGGCTCGCGGTCCGAGCAACGAACCTTCCATTTCCAAGAGTCGCGGCCCGCCACACTGATCTTCATGGCCAAGGCCAGGTAGGTCGCTGTAGGCCGGGTGGCCCCACCCGGTGTTTTTCTCATCCACCACCCCGGTAGGGCAGAGCTGCTGCTCTGCCCCAATTTTCATTTCTTTGCACGGAAAAAGCCGATCACCAAACTATGTACGCACGTCCAAGCCATGAACCCCGTCTGCGTAGCAGTGGACGTCAGTCCGCTCTAACCATTTCGCGAAACAATCGTCCAATGTGGCTCGCAACCCTAACTGCGAACCTTTCGATTCCGCGCTTGCGTCGTGGAGTGCGGTGGCAAGTGTAGCGCGACACCGCTTTCGAAACACTAGCGCCATCCGAATTATCAGTCCCACTCCATTCCAAAACGGTGTTACGAGAACGAATTCCTGTAGGCCGGGTGCCCCCACCCGGCGTTCCCTGGTCCATTGAAAAGCTCGATGGCCAACCGATGAACGCGCATCACACCCCGAACCCCGCATGCGTAGCAGTGGACGTCAGTCCGCTCTAACCATTTCGCGAAATAGTCGTACGACGTCGCTCGCGCCCATTCCACCAACCGATGTACGCGCGTCAACATGCGTAGCATCCCCGAAAGCTTTCGAGGCTCTAACTATTTCGCGGAACAATCTTCCAACGTGGCTCGCAGCCCAAGTCGCACCAAACCATCTGTCGATGATTCTCCCTCTCCCAGTCGGGCCGCCCGTCTGCGGAAGCAATCTGAAGCCCCGTAGGGGTGAAATATATGTAGCCCAGGGCAAGCGAATCTGTGAGCGCCGCCCTGGGTAAAATCGTCTTGAATTCAGCCGCCATTTGCGAAGCCGCGCGCGAGCGCGAATCTGATCTGCGG
>DASXFM010000475.1:0-11636 GCA_036489615.1 Verrucomicrobiia bacterium
CCACAACTGGAGGCTGAATTTCCGCGCGCGTTTGTCGAACGAGCCGTGCGCGCCATAATCGCCGGGCGGCGGATTGAACAAATTATTCGAGCGATTCGGATCGTCCGGCTCGTCCGTTTGCTGGCTTTGATAACAGTTGCGCCCCAAATAATAGTCCAACATGCGCGGCGCGATTTTATTTCCGACGATGGCTTTAACCGTGGGAAAACCCACATACACTTCACGGCGATTATGCGTGGCTGCGTAAACGATGGCATCCGCGGCCACTTCAGGCTGATAAATCGGCGGGACCGGCTGCGGCTTATTCGGCATGCGGCTTTTAACCCAATCGAATTGGGTGGTGTTGACCGCGGGCATCTCCACTTCACAGATCCGAATGTCCAGCCGGTCGTGAATCAATTCACATCGCAGCGCCTCAGTGAACCCATGGATGGCATGCTTGGCGGCGCAGTACGCGGATTGCAACGGGATGCCGCGATAAGCGAGCGCCGAACCAACATTAATGATCGTCCCGCGATTGCGGAGCCGCATCCGTCGCAAGGCCGCGAGCGTGCCCCAAACGTAACCCAGGTAAGTCACTTCCGTGACTCTTTTATATTCCTGGGGGGTCATCTCCGCGATGGGTGAAAAGACAGAAACCATCGCGTTATTGATCCAAATATCAATCGGACCAAATTCCTCCTCCAATCGTTGCGCGGCCTGCTCAACCGCCTGGTCATCCGCAACATCCCCGGCCAAAACCAAACCACGTCCGCCGGCCTCTTCGACTTCCGCCCTGGCCGCTTCCAACCGGTCGCCGCCGCGCGCGAACAACCCGATCTTTGCGCCGCGCTTTGCAAATGCCCGGGCCGTGGCGCGCCCAATGCCGGCGGACGCCCCGGTGATCATCACTACTTCAGAAAAATGGTTATTAGTGCTCATGGCCAATCTCCATTGGTTCGGCATGCGTTCGGTTTTTCAATTCAGATTGCTCCTGCATCTCAGGGATGGTGTGCGGTTCCTGGATTTTATGGCCTTTCGCATTGTTATAACTGCCTTCGCGCAATGCTTTGGCCGCAACTTCCGCGGTATGCATGGCGCGGCGATGCGCCAATTGTTCAATTTGTTCGCGGCAACTGAAGCCGTCCGCGATCAACAATGTCTTTTCATCGGTGTCCCGAATGGTGGGCAGCAGGACCCGCTCGCCGCAGCGGACGGAAATTTCGTAATGGTCGGATTCAAACCCAAACGAACCCGCCATGCCGCAGCAGCCCGAATCCAGGATTTGAAAATCCAGGCCCAGGTTCTTTAAAAACTCCGCCGTTCCATCCATTTTCATCACCGCCTTGTCATGGCAATGACCGTGAACGAGCGCGCGCTCGTGTAGTCTCGGAAAATTAAAATCGGAATATTTCACAAAAAAATCACTGAAGGTGACTACTCGCTTCGCGAGGCGGTCCGCGTCTTCGTCGAACGGAAACAGCCGCTTCAATTCATCGCGAAAAACACTGACGCAACTGGGTTCCAGGCCCACGATGGGAATCTCCGCGCGAATTTCCGCCCGCAACGAGACTAAAATGGTGCCGAGCAGTTTCTTCGCCTGGTCGAGCATCCCAAAATCATAGAGCGGACGGCCGCAGCACAAATGATCGTTTGGCACGATGACCCGGTTGCCCGCCGCTTCGAGGACTTCAACCGCAGCCCGCAAAATTTCCGGGTGGAAATGATTGTTAAACGTATCCACCCAGAGAACCACTGGCTGGCCTGTCCCTCCGCGTTGCTCGCGTTTGCTCCACCACTCCCGGAAGGTTTCTGTGGCGAATTTGGGCATGGATCGTTTCTGTGAAATTCCGCCGAGCCATTTCACAATGTTTCGGGTGATGGGAGCCGCGCCGATAAAATTGACAAGGCGTGGTATTTTTGACGCGATCCGCGCCCAGATTTGGATCAGGCCCATGGCATAGGCGTGACGCGGGCGCAACCGGCGCTCGTAATAGTGCGATAAAAACTCGGCCTTATACGTGGCCATATCCACGTGCATGGGACAATCGGACTGGCACCCCTTGCACGCCAGGCACAGGTCCAGCGACTCCAGCACCTCTTTGCTTCGCCAGCCTTGATGAATGACCTCGCCCTGGAGCATCTCAAAGAGCATGCGCGCGCGTCCGCGGGTTGAATGCTTTTCCTCGCGCGTGACCATGTAACTCGGGCACATCGTTCCGCCTTCGCCCCGGCGGCAATTGCCCACGCCCACGCAGCGCAGCATCGAATCGGCGAAATTGCCACCGTCTTCGCCGTAGAAAAATTTCGTTTGCGGCTGCCACGGATTATAATGAACGCCCAACCGGAGATTTTCATTATTGTGAAACGCGTTCACGACCTTGCCCGGGTTCATTTTATTTTCCGGGTCCCAAATCCTCTTAAACTCGCCAAATGCCTCCACGAGGTCTTTACCAAACATGATCGGCAACAGTTCCGCCTTCGATTGCCCGTCGCCGTGCTCGCCGGAAATGGAGCCTCCCAGCCCGGTGACCAGCACCGAGGCCTCCTCCACAAAACGGCGGTATTGTTCGATGCCGCTTTTCGTCTTCAGGCCGAAGTCGATGCGCGTGTGAATACAGCCATCGCCGAAATGCCCGTAAAGCGAGCAGGCATAGCCGAATTTGTTATACAACTTTCGAAGCTCGCGCAGGTAGATTCCCACTTTATCCGGCGGAACGGCGCTGTCTTCCCATCCTTCCCAGGTCACCGGTTCGCCTGGCACGCGCGCCGTGGCGCCCAGACCGGCTTCCCGGACTTCCCAGATTTTTTTCTCCAATTCCGGGTCGTCATATAATTTCATCGACGGGCCGCCGCCAAAGAATTTCTTCATCTTTCGCATCAGATGATGCGCCTTTTCCAATGCCTCTTCTTTGCTGTCTCCGCCGAATTCGACAATCAACCATCCGTTCCCTTCCGGAAGAAGTTTCAAATCCTTCGAATGCATCTTGAGCTTCTTCATGTTTTTGGCCAGCACGTCATCCAGCCCTTCCAACCCGATCGGCTTGCACGCGAGAACTTCCGGGACATGGTCGCCGGCGGAATAGACATCCGGATATCCCAACGCGACAATCACCCGATACGGCGGACTATGGACGAGCCGCGTCACGGCCTGAAGGACCGTAACGCACGTGCCCTCGGTGCCCACCAGCGCGCCGGCGACGTTAAAACCAAATTCCGGCAACAATTGGTCCAAATTATAACCGGAGACCCGGCGCGGAATTTGGGGATATTTTTTCCGAATCAAGTCGGCGTATTTGTTACGCAATTCGAGGAGCTTTCGATAAATCTCACCGCGCCGTCCGCCGTCGACAATCATCGCCGATAATTCCTGGTCCGTGGTTTTGCCCACACGCATTCGCAGTCCGTCATACGTGAGCACTTCCAGTTCGATGATATTTTCGACCGTCTTGCCGGCCATGATGGAATGCACCCCACAGGAATTGTTGCCGATCATGCCGCCCAGCGTGCAGTGATTATGCGTGGAAGGGTCGGGGCCGAAGGTCAGATGAAATTTCTCCGCCGCCGCGCGCAAATCATCCAGGACAATTCCCGGCTCGATGCGCGCATATTTCTTCAGCGGATTGAGTTCCAGGATTTTGTGCAGATACTTCGAGAAATCCATGACCACCGCTACGTTACAGCATTGTCCGGCCAGGCTCGTTCCGCCGCCGCGTGACAGGACCGGCGCGCCAAATTCACGGCACAGCGTAACGGTCTGCACCACGTCCTCCACTGTTTTAGGAACAACCACACCGATGGGAATCTGCCGATAATTCGACGAATCGGTGGAATACAACGCGCGCGCGCCGGAATCAAATCGGACTTCGCCGAAAATGGTCTTCTTTAACTTTTTCTCCAACTCTTCGACATCGCCATGCCACTGGTTTCGTGGTTCGTGCCGGACGTGGGTCTGGGGTGGTTTGAATGCGCTCATGGTCGCTGAGGTTAAAGCGTTGCAGGGTTGAAGCGTTGAAGCGGTCGGCGCCCGTGGCTGCCTGATCGTTCTCCTCCTCGTCGGGTTCGTCCCCCTCGCGCCCCTCCTCCTCGTGCCCGATGTGATGAAGTTGTGTTTTGTATTTTCATAATTTGATTCGAAACTTTGCGGCATCGCGTTCCTTGAATTCCAGGCCATGCCCCGCACGGGAAAGGTCCGGTCGTAGAAAGCCTTTTTTATGCGCGATGGTCGCGCCGCTGAAAAACATTTGTTCAATCCGGACGTGATCGTGAAAATATTCCACGTGACGCGCGCGCGGCGCGGCGCAACACAGGTGCGCGTGCAACGCCGGGGCGGTGTGAGATGACAATGGTGTTTCAAATGAATCGCACAACTCAGCCGTTTGCAGGAATCCGGTGATGCCGCAACGCGTGGCGTCCGCCTGCAAAACATCCACCGCGCGTGTTTCCAACATCCGCCGCGCCTGGATGGAATCGTAATTGTATTCACCGGCAGAAACATCCATCCCGGCGGGCGCGTGCTTGCGAAGAAAGCGCAAACCATCCAGGTTATCGGAGGTGACCGGCTCCTCAAACCACGTCACGTTTTGTTCAGAAAACTTTTCCGCCTGAGCCTGAGCCTGCTGTTGCGTGCAGGCGCCATTGGCATCCACAAACAGCCCGGCGTCGCCGCCGATCGCTTTCCGGGCGACCCGCACGCGACGTTCATCCGCAGCCGGGTCCCGGCCAATTTTCATTTTAACCATCGAAATTCCCTCGCCAATCCAGCCTTCAAACTGCGCGCGCAATTGTTTGTCCCCGTAGGATGTGAAGCCGCCACTGCCATAGACTGGAATTTTTTCGCGCACCGCTCCCAGCAACTGCGCCAGCGGCGTCCCCAGCACGCGGGCTTTCAAGTCCCACAGCGCCACATCCACCGCGGCAATCGCGGTTGATGCGATCCCTCTTTTTCCAAAGTTGCGGACACTTGTGTTCATTAGTTCCCAAAGCAAACGATTATCCATTGCGTTTTTGCCACGGATGAGCGGGAAAAATTTCTCGCGAATCAATGGCACACAGCATTCGTGGGCGTAGGTATAACCCAACCCGCGCGCCTGTCCCGACTTCAGCCGAACAAGCACCAACGTCGTGGAATCCCATTCCGCGGTGCCGTCGGATTCGGGAAGGTCCGTCGGCACTTTAAACGCCTCCACTTCGCAATGTTCGATGGTTTCATTCAATGGCGGCAAAATTCAGGCGGCCAGCGCGGTGGGCCGTTGCAGATGGATTCCTTCCGCAAATTCCTCGATCATCCTGGCGTTGAAGACGGGCAGATCGTCCGGTGAACGGCTCGTGACCAGGCCGTTATCCACGACGACCTCGCGGTCCACCCATTGCGCCCCGGCGTTTTTTAAATCCGTCTTGATGCTCGCAAACGACGTCAGCTTCCGTCCACGAACGACGTCTGCTTCGATCAACATTTGCGGGCCGTGACAGATGGCCGCGACGGGCTTGCCGGTCTGGAAAAACGCTTTCACAAACTGCACGGCCGCCGGCTCACGCCGCAAATGGTCCGGGTTGATCACGCCGCCGGGAAGGACCAGGGCGTCAAAATCCTCCGCATGGGCTTTTTCCAAAGGCACGTCCACTTTCACCTTCTTGCCCCAGTCGGTATGATCCCATCCTTTAATTTCGTCTTGGGCCGGAGAAACGATTTTTACCTCGGCCTGGGCGCCCTGCAATGCCTGCAGCGGCGAGAACAGCTCATCCTGTTCAAAGCCATCCGTTGCGAGGATAGCCACCTTTTTTCCTTTCAGGTTAGGTTCGTTTGTTTTCATAAAATGGTTTCCGATTTTAATGCGGTAAAAAGCTTTCGATTCCATCCTTGATGGATTGACGGATAGCGTGACCGCGTTCCGGGTCGCCGTGAATCATCGCGCTCATAAAATGTTTGGCCTGCTTGAATGAAATGTGCGGGGGCAACGGCGGCACTTCCGGATCGGTGTGCGCATCTACTACCACAGGACGGTCTGACTTGAGCGCGTCAATCCAGGCGGTGGCCACCGCTTCGGGCCGGTCCAGGCGGATCGCCTTCAACCCGAGCATCTCCGCATAGGTCGCATACGGAAACTCCGGCAGATTTTGCGATGTCTCAAATTTCGGATCGCCGCTCATGACGCGCTGTTCCCAGGTCACCTGGTTCAAGTCGCGGTTGTTGAGCACTAAAATGATAAGACGCGGGTCGCTCCATTTTTTCCAGTATTTGGCGATGGTCACCAGTTCGCCGGTGCCGTTCATTTGCATCGCGCCGTCGCCCACCAGGGCGTACACGACACGATTGGGAAACGCGAATTTGGCGGCGATGGCATAAGGAACGCCCGCCCCCATCGTGGCCAGCGTCCCCGAAAGCGACGCCATCATGCCGGGCCGAATTTTCAAATCGCGCGCGAACCAATTGGCCGACGACCCCGAATCCGCGCACAAAATGCAGTTGTCCGGCAAACGCGGCGACAGCTCCCAGAACACGCGCTGAGGATTGAGAGGCCTGGCATCGTTCATCGCGCGCGCCTCCAAGACCTTCCACCAGGCGGCGACTTCCCGCTCAATTTTTGCGCGCCACGACTGGTCTTCTTTCTTTTTCAGCAATGGAATCAGCGCGCGCAACGTTTCGGCAGCGTCGCCGGCCAGGCACACCTCGGCCGGATAACGCAGGCTCAACATTTTCGGGTCGATGTCAATTTGCACGCATCGGGCCTGGCCTTCCTTGGGCAGGAATTCGGAGTAGGGAAAGCTGCTGCCAACCATAAACAGCGTATCGCAATCCATCATCATGTCCCAACTCGGTTTGGTGCCGAGCAAACCGATGGAACCAGTAACGAAAGGCAGATCATCCGGCAGGGCCGCCTTGCCCAGAAGCGCTTTGGCAATGCCCGCGCCCAGCAAATTCGCGGCGTCGATCACTTCGCGGCCTGCGTGCATCGCCCCCGCGCCAATTAACATGGCTACGCGCCGCCCCTGGTTTAAAACCTTTGCTGCGCGTTCCAAATCTTTTTCTTCCGGAATAATCCGCGGCCTGGCGTGACCGATACCGGAGTGGACGGTACCGTGCAAATGGTCCGGCTTCCGGATCGCCTTGGCCTCCTGCAAATCGTTGGGGATAATTACACACGTCACGGTGCGCTGGGCCTTGGCGATGCGCATGGCGCGATCCACCAGGTGGCGGATTTGCGCCGGATGGACCGCCATTTGGACGAACTCACTGGCAACGTCTTTAAAGAGCGTCGTCAAATCCACTTCCTGTTGATAATGGCCGCCCAAACCCTGCCGGGATTGCTGGCCCACAATAGCCACGACGGGAGCATGGTCCAATTTTGCGTCGTACAAACCGTTCAACAAATGGATGGCTCCCGGGCCGGACGTGGCCAAGCAGACGCCGACTTCCCCGGTAAATTTCGCGTGAGCGCACGCCATGAACGCCGCCATTTCTTCGTGCCGGGCCTGGATGAATTCGATGGAACGCGAGTTGTTTTCCGCCCGACCCAAAGCGCCCATGATTCCATTGATACCGTCTCCGGGATAACCGTAAATCCGCCGCACGCCCCAGTCGAAAAGCCGTTCAATGAGGAAGTCCGCACATGTCTCCATACTGGAGATTTTAGCTAGATATTTGCCAAGGCCGAATAACTCCGAAAGAGTCCCTTTTCAGCAAAATGCATGTGCAAGCCGCAACCATGAAGCCCGGGCACGATTGCAAACTGCATTTACTTTCCAAAGATTTCTGGCGAAATTCGCCAAAAATTGGCGGCTAACTGGATATTCCGGATTGGCAAGCTTCAAGCTATTAATCGTATCGGAAGGTGAGACAAGTGTATTGGACAGTCTGTAGAAGCAATTAGGGAAATAAGGGAATTGACCACGGACACCAAAAACAGTTCTCACCTTCCGTATTTATTTTATGCGAGCGATTTGGAAAGGTTCAATTAGCTTCGGCCTGGTTTCCATTCCAATTTCTCTCTTTCCCGCGACCCAACGCGAGGAACTGAAATTTCGGATGCTTCGCAAATCCGATTTGAGCCCCATCAATTATAAGCGTGTCGCCGAGGCGGACGGAAAAGAAGTGCCGTGGGACCAGGTCGTCAAAGGCTTCGAGTACGAAAAGGACAAGTTCATCGTCATGACAGACCAGGATTTTGAGCAGGCAGATGTCAAAGCCACGCAGACCGTGGACATTTTGAACTTTGTTAAAATCGATGAGATCAATCCACTGTTCTTCTACAAGCCGTATTATATGCAGGCCGAAAAAGGAGGGGAAAAAGCGTACGTGCTGCTGCGCAACGCGCTGGTGGCATCCGACAGAATCGGGATCGCCAAGGTGGTGATCAAAGTCCGGCAGCATCTGGCGGCCATCAAGGCGCAACAAACCGGGTTAATGCTGGAACTGATGCATTTTCCCGAAGAGCTGGCGGACGTTTCCGAATTCAAAACGCCCGCCGCGCAACCGGCCAGCAAACCGGAAATGAACATGGCCGCGCAATTGGTCGAATCCATGACGACCCGATGGGACCCCAAAAAATATCACGATGATTATCACGAAAGTTTGCAAAAAATGATCGATGAAAAGATCCGCCACGGAGGTGATCGAACGCCGGCGCAGAAAAAATCGCGCAAGCCGGCCAATGTGATTGATTTGGTATCGGTGCTGCAACAAAGCATCAAGGAAACGCAAAAGAAATCGAGGCCGTTGAAAAAAGCGGCGTAACGTATGAGGTCGCTGACTGAATATGCGCGCAAACGGAACTTTAGAAAAACCGCCGAGCCGCCGGCGAAGACCTCACACGGAACAGGCCATCGTTTTGTCGTTCAAAAACACGATGCATCGCGGTTGCACTATGACTTCCGCCTGGAAATAGACGGCGTTCTAAAATCCTGGGCGGTGCCCAAAGGCATTCCGTTCTTAAAAGGGGAAAAACGGCTGGCCGTGCATGTCGAAGATCATCCGGTTTCCTATATCAACTTCGAAGGCACGATTCCCAAAGGCCAATATGGCGGCGGCACAGTCATGGTCTGGGATCGCGGCACGTTCCTGACCGACAGCAAAACACCGGCCCAGGACCTCGAATCCGGCAAATTGCATTTCACGCTTCAGGGAGAAAAACTTCAAGGCGATTGGTACCTTGTTCAGTTACGAGGAGGGAATCAATGGCTCCTGATCAAGGGTGGCAAGAACATGAAACCGGTGTCGAAGAAATCAGACGATACTTCGGCGTCGTCAGGAAAGACAATGCGGCAACTTTCCAAGAGCGCTGCGGTTTGGGAATCATCCAAACCGAGCCGCGCGCGCCAGCCTGAGCATGCATCCAGGGCCCAATTACCGCCACCAACGTTCATCGAACCCATGAAGGCGCGCCTGGTTTCCAAACCACCAGAGGACGGCGATTGGATTTATGAAATCAAATTCGACGGTTACCGGGCGATGACTTTTAAAGATGGTGATGCCGTCCGATTATTTTCGCGCAACGAAAAGGACTTCGGTGAAAAATTTCCCGAGATCGCTGACAGCGTCGCTTCGATCAACGCTGATGAAGCGATTATCGACGGAGAAATCGTGGCCCTCGACAAGAAAGGCGTTTCTTCGTTTCAACTGCTCCAGACGATTGAAGTCGGTGAACGTCCGCCCATTTACTATTACGCTTTTGACTTGTTGCAATTGAACGGAAAAGATCTGCGCAAACTGCCCCTGACCGAACGCAAGGCCCGGCTCGACCAAATTCTTAAAAATGCGCCACCCGGCATCCGTTATTCAGCGTCGCTTGGAAATGACGCCGCCAAACTTCTAAAACAAGTGGCCAAATTGGGATTGGAGGGATTGATCGCCAAACGAAACGATTCGATTTACGAACCCGGCAAGCGCAGCGGCGCGTGGATCAAATTGAAATCGCGACGCGAACAGGAATTTGTCATTGGCGGATACACAAACCCGCAGGGCGCCCGAACGAATTTTGGCGCATTGCTGGTTGGGTTTTATGAAGACAAACGATTGAAGTTTTGCGGAAAGGTCGGGACCGGATTTAACACGAAACTGTTAATCTCCCTGCATGCGCGCCTGAAAATGATCGGGCGCGACGATTGCCCGTTTGTGAACCTGCCCGAGTTGCGCGGCAGCCGTTATAGTCCGCGCATCACGGCCGGTGAAATGAAAAAGTGTCACTGGGTTGAACCGCAACTGGTTTGCCAGGCCGCCTTTTCAGAATGGACACGCGATGATAAATTACGCCAGCCGGCGTTTCTGGGTTTGCGGGAAGATAAAGACGCTCGCGAAGTCGTTCAGGAAAAACCAGCATGAGTATGCCGAACAAGCAACAACTCAAGATTGGGAATAAAACGATCGAGGTTTCGAATCTCGACAAAGTGTTTTATCCCAAAACCGGATTCACCAAGGGCCAGATCATTGACTATTACATTCGGATTTCTCCGGTCCTGTTGCCGCATCTTAAAGATCGGCCCATCACGCTCAAGCGGTACCCAAACGGCGTTGAAGGATTGTTCTTCTATGAAAAACGCTGTCCGCCGCACCGTCCGGACTGGGTCGAAACGCACGAAGTGCAAAGGACGGAAGGCGGTAAAATTGATTACTGCGTGATGAACAGTCTGTCCGCGCTCGTCTGGGCGATCAATCTCGCGGACCTGGAACTTCACGTATTTCTCCATCGCGCGCCCAAAATCGGCCAGCCAACAGCGGTCGTTTTCGATCTGGATCCGGGAGCCCCCGCCGATATCACGGATTGTTGCCGCACCGCGTTACGGCTGAAATCCCTCCTGGACAAGATGAAGCTCAAAAGCTTCCCCAAAACTTCCGGATCAAAAGGGCTGCAGGTGTATGTTCCGCTGAATCGGGCGGTCACTTATGAAAAGACGAAAGCCTTTGCGCATGGCATCGCCATCGAATTGGAAAAGACCTTCCCCGAGTCCATTGTCTCGAACATGCAAAAATCGCTGCGCAAAGGAAAAATATTCGTCGATTGGAGCCAAAACGATGACCATAAGACCACCGTCTGCGTCTATTCCATGCGCGCCAAAGATCATCCAACTATTTCCACACCTATCACCTGGGGCGAAGTCGAAAAGGCTGAAAAAAAGACCCATGGAACGACACTTGCATTTGGACCCGAGGAAGTCCTTAAACGCGTTGAGAGAAACGGCGACCTTTTCGAACCAATCTTGAAATTAAAGCAAAGCCTGCCGTCTTAATATTTGCACGATTGATGCGGCGAAGGTTGCAATCTGCATCTTCTTTGCGCGGAACTGTGGCCGTATGTCCGTGTATTGCGTGTTCCGTGTTGCGTCAAGAATGTTTGGGTATCGCCAGTCTACTTGACGCAGCACGCACCACGGAGCACGGGACGCTGATAGCTTTCGTCTAACGGCTTACGAGATCGAAAATCAAAAATGGAAACCTGGAAAGAAAACCGCCTTTGCGACAGGAGATTCGGCCATTCCGCATTCCACATTCCGAAATCCGCAATGACATCGCCTTGGCATGAATTGGGCTAAAAAATCTTCATGCCTGAAGAAGAAACGATCAAACGGGCGCGCAAAGACAAACGTCAGGGTAAAGCCCCGTCCACCCAGGCCGGAGAATTTGTGCGCGAGGAATTTCACCATATTCGCAAAGGGAAACACGG
>DASXFM010000145.1:0-14148 GCA_036489615.1 Verrucomicrobiia bacterium
CCCACGCCGCCGCCCCACCAAAGGGGATTGAAATAACCCCAATACAAATCAGGATAGGCGCTGTAAGGGAAATAATATTCATTTTTGGGCGGGTTCGTCCAAACATGGATTTGTTCGGCATTCAAAACCGGATACAGGTAAAGAATATTTTGCAGGCGCTCATTCCGTACGCCGACTAACTGGCCGGCTGCCGTGACGAGGCGTCCCTGCGGGTACGTTGCAGGGTTGAGAAATTCGCGGCTGACGATAATGAATCGGCCGCCCTCAGTGGTATCGTCATTCGCGGGCTTTTCCTTCCTGTTTAACGGTCGTTGGATCACATAGATTTCACCGCCATTGGTGTTATTAACGGTCTGGATGATTCTGCCGCCCCAGATGACTATTGCGCCGCTCGTGGTTTTGGGATTGGCCGTCACCTGGGTCAGGGAGAGCGGTTGCGCCTGCTCCCGCAAATCCTTCGCGATTGGATAACTCGCGCAACCCGAAAGTACCGCCAGCAACGCGACTGCGACATATTTTCCTATACGCATTTCCCAATCTCCTTTGGAGGACACTCCGTTTCCTTGAGCCATTTGTCAAGCGCCCGCAGAAAAAGGGGAATCGTTCTTGCTTGCTGCGCCGTAGCACGGCGAAAGCGTATCCACCCTCACAGCCCGACTGTCGAATTTTGGCCGAAGGAATTTGTGGTTTCCCACTGCTGCCAGTCGGTCACGATCGTGGTTGCCGAATTCGTGGTAACATTGGGCGTAGGCGGCCAGTAGGTGGGGTCATACCAGCCCCAACCGTCCGGAATCACGCCCTGGGCGGCTTTGTAAGCCCACATCGTCCAACTGATGCCTGCGTTGTTGTAGTCGCTGATCGAATACTGATAGCTGGCCACCCCCTGGCCCATGTCATTCCATTCGCCAACATAATCGGGCACGTTCCATGACAGATGATTGTCAAAATCCGATACCTGCCCGTCCGAGCCTGCCTCGACCTGGGCTGCGTCACCGCCATATTGGTATTCGTGCATCGAGTATGCGATATTCGTCCAGCCATACGTCGAGGGCGCCGGCAGCATGCTCCAGTCCCAGTTGATGAAGGTTCCCTCTATAATAATGATATGGTTTTTATCCACGGCGCGAATCGTATTGTAGAGACTGTTATACGCTGTCAAAACGGCTGTGGCGTTGGGAGCGCCGGAGGGCTCGTTAATTAAGTCGTAGCCGGCCACTGCGTTGTTGGTGCTGTAATGAGAGGCGATTTGCGACCACATAAAGGCGGTTTCGCTCTGATCGGTGGTGCTATTCCAATAGGCGTTCAGATTTTGCTCGCCGGTATCATCAGAAGTGCTTTGGCCGCCTACGACACCATGCATGTCTATCACCACATAAATGCCGCGGGCCGCGCAATTGGTCACTACCCAATCCAACATCGTAAATGCATCCGATCGCCATCCGGTACTGGTCGTATTGCTGATCGGAAAGAAATTGCCCCACCAGACGGGTACGCGCACGCAATTGAAACCGGCGGCCGCGATATTGTTCAGATCGGCCGTCGTGATCCAATAAGATTGGTAGGCGCGGATGAGGGCCTGCTCGGTGGTCACGCCGAAACGGCTGTCGAGTTCCTGGATAATGCTATAGGTATCGGGCAAACCGCCGCTGTCCGCCGGACACATCCACGGTTCCATGATAAACCAGCCTCCTAAATTCAGTCCTCTCAACTGAACAGGCCGCCCGAAAGCGTTCACGATGGTTGTGCCGCTGGCACGCAGGAGGGTGAGCGGCGGCGCATTGGTTGACATTTGAACGCGATAAAAACGGCTGGACCCGACTGGCGGCCCATTTACCACCTGGTTTGCGCCATTGCCGGGAACTGGATTACCCAGCGAAAGCCAGGCCGGGTCAGACAGACTCGCCTTATATTGCACCTGATAGCTGAATCCCGTTTGAGTCGGAAACGTAATGATCTGGTTGCTGATGCCGCCGACATTCGAAATCATGAGATGCGCGGGTTGAATCTGAATTCCGTTGAGATCGCCTTCCACGCTGCCGTTTCCGGTGTAGCTAATGGTCATATTACCCGAAGCATCCGACCAGGCCGCGGGAAAATAGACGTAGTCCACTCCAGGAATAAATGTGCTGCTGGTTCCATTCCACGTGCTGCTGATGGTGTTGCTGTTGATGGTGAAAAAAGTCGTGCGTCCGGGAGCGCTGGTATTGGCCGCGTTATATAGCACCACGTCATAGACGGTATTGGGCGCCAGGCCCGAAAGTGTAACGGTTTGCGGAACGCCGCTATTGTAGAGGTAGGTCTCCATCAGATTGACGTCCGCGTCGCTTGCGAATGGAGTCGTGCCTCCGTAATCGAATACGTTGTATCCGCCGCCGGAGGTAAACGCCATTTTCACGGACGAAGCTGTTCCGTCCGAATTGACCAGGGAAATGCCGCTGCCGCTGCTGCCATTGATTCCATTCCATTGATCACTTGCGGAGCCGAGGACCGCCGCCCCGGACATTGTGGGCCCGGGACTCGGGCCGCCTTCACCGGCGCTGCTGTTCTGGGTAAAATTAACGTCAATCAATTTGGCATGAAGCGGAAATGTCACTGCCATGAGAATGGCGGCCAGAATACACCAAATTTTCCTAACACTTCGCATGTCGCCTGAAATCTGAAGGTTATGATACCGCATCCGGAAACCGTTCCGGCAGCCAGCCGTGCTCGACGCAATACCGAAAATTCCACGCGCCATCGTTTTTCATCTTGTAGCTCCAGAAAAACCAGCCCCGGGTGTTTTCAAAGCACAACAATTGGGCATCAGCATAAGCGCTCGTCACCAGTCCCTCCTGGAAAGACGACAAATTGCGCGTGGACGGATAGGGCAGGGCGAGGGACCATTCGCCGACGAGTGTGGGGAGTTCTTCCCGCTGCATTTGTTCCAGCGTGCCTTTGCGGTTGAGCGCAAAGATCAACTGTTCCTGCGCATTGCGTTCCGCATCGTCATGGCCAAACGACTGGTAGAGATGCGTGTCAATAATGACGTTCGAATACTGCGGCTGTTTCATGAAATCCTGCCAGGCCATGGCGCGAAACGAATCATGAAACACGACTGCCACTTCCACGCCTGTATGTCTACGTATTTCCGAGTATGCATTCTCGTAGAATTCCTTGAGAATGGCAATTGGAATCTGCGGGCTCGGTTCATTTAACATCTCGATGCCGTAGAGCGCCGGGTGTTTCCCGTATTTTTGCGCGAAGGCGCCCAGAATTCGGATGGTTTCCTTGATATTGTTTGGGTCTTTGGGCCAGCCGATTTCACCGCCCCGTCCGCTATGGTCCCAGCCATTCTGGCTCCCGGGCGCGCCATGCAGATCCAGAATGAGCTTCAAACCGTTGCGCTGCGCCTGGTCCAGGGCAAAATCCACGAAATCGGCCGCCGGCACAAACGGCTTGGGCGCTTCCAAAGCCCAATAACCCACCGGCAACCGGACCGCGTTGAGGCCGCAATTCCGTATCCAGCGGAAATCGTCCTCAGTGATAAACTCCTCCCGATGCTCGTCCAGACGGGAGCGCGCCTGATGGCCAAGGGCAAGGCACAAGCCATACTCATCGTCAGCATCTGTGTCCCGATAGACATCAGGAACCATCCATTTTTCGAGCACCAGCCAGCCTCCGAGATTCACTCCGCGCAAAACGGGGGATTTAATCGTGGCGCTCGAATCGCCCGTTGGTGCAGGGGCCTGATTCGTATTCGTCTGCGCAAACGCGGTTTCCGAAACTCGAACGGTCGCCAGCGCCAATGCGCTGCCGACGGCATTTTGAAGAAATTTTCTGCGGTCAATCATTTGGTTCCGGGTAACGGCGCGGTCGAGATCGAAATGAACCACGCCAGGTCCGGTGATGATGCCTGGTACGTAACATTTTCTCCGGGTGGCGTCCCGGGGTTGATATCATTGATCATGTTTCCGTCAGTCCAATTTCGATGTTCCACGTGGCCATCGGCAAACGCGATGTTGCTGCTGTGACCGTGCAAACAGGCCGGGCTATTGTACCAAATCGTCGGGTGCGTCGGATCCACTGCAAAAAACGCGTCATCAATGCTGTTTGGCGCTTCTTCGATGATCACCCAGGTTTGGCTGGGCCCGGGTTGAAGCATGTTGGAAAGTTTTGAGTAATTGCGGTAACCGGAAATGCCTTCCCACGACTGCCCGGTCGTATTTCCCGAGTGGTCCATGGGTTGGATCCAGCAGTTCATGGAATACGTGCGCAGAGAAGGCTCCTGTAGAATTGTGCTGCCGCGCGGAATCCGGCTCCGGTCGGCTGGACAAAGGTAAATGCCGATATTCGCGTTGTAGGGATACAGCAGTCCGGCCTCAATCCATTCCTTATAATTCACGGCGCATGACAATTGTTGGATGTTGCCCGGGCACCATTGGGCCAGGCTTCCGCCCGGTTGCAAATTGGGGTCGGTCAGCGGATTTTCACCCCAGGAACCGGGCTGTCCACCGAGACCGCGGTTATAAACCATATTGTCCTGATTATCATTGGCGTAAGTCAGCCACGCCAGCGTCAACTGTTTTTCATTGGACATACACTCTGCGGCCAGGCCGCGTTGCTGCGCCGCTTTCAGCACCGGCAACAGGACTGCGGCCAGGATCGCAATGATCGCAATCACGACCAATAGCTCGATCAACGTGAATGCGGAACCCCGAACCCCTGATTCTCTGTTAGCTTTATATTTCATCCGATTCAACGATTCAATGTCAACATGTGCTTACTGCGTCTCTACACGGTAAAACCGTTTCGGCCCGGTGGCGGAATCGGTTGCTGTTTTGACGGTTCCGTCACCGCTGACTGTTGTTAGCGTTTGCCAGTTCGCGGGATTGAGGCTGCCGCTGTACAGCACCGTGTAGCTGTGTCCGTTCTGGGTTTGGAACTTGATGGATATGATGTTTGCATTCACGGAAGCGCTTACGGGAAACGTCGGGAGCGTGGAAACAACCGGTACAAACATGTAATAGTGGGCATTCACGTTGCCTGATGCTGCGCCCGGCCCTGCTGTGGCTTTTAACGTTTCGACTCCGGCGAGTGAACAGATGACATTGGTGCCGCCGTTCTGAAGCGGCACCCAATGCCAGGTCTGAAAACCATTGGCGTTGGGATCGGAGAATGACCCCAATGGTTGCGTAGTTTGGCTTGTGGTGCCTTGTCCGAGGGTCACGAGACTGAGTGTCGTCCCGGTATAGGGTACGCCGCCGGCCAAACGTCCGTAGACATAATAGTTATTCGTCGGAAAAGTCCGCGTGTAATTAAGCCAGGTTCCCGGATTCCACCATCCTATATTGAAGTCGTTGTTGGTATAGCTCGCCGGCTCAGGCGACGGTCCGGTGGCGTCGTCTTGCCCGGAATTATAAAATTTATTGCGTAGAAAATCAGAGCTCAGTTGCGTTCCGGCGGCATCGTCATAACGGTAGTAAAACAACTCGCCGGTATTCGTATTTACCGTGGTATAGTCCACGCCATAATTGGCTACGTTGGCCGGTCCGTCATCCACAAAATCGGGCCAGGGATAATAACTGTTGGTCGCGTAATAATTCGTCGCCGTCTCGATCGAATTGTCAATAAACTGTCCGCCGTTGAAGTCGTATTCGTCGGCTTCGACCATTAGGTCGTTTTGGCTGAAGTTGTCAAATGATTCGGTGTATGTGTTGGCATGTCCCGCGGCATCAGTCGCAGTAATGACCAGCGAATAATAGGCCTGTTGCGAAAGCGGAAGACTGACCGACCAATTCGTCGAATTCCCGCTGACACTCAATTGCGACGACACATTAATCCCGTTCAAGGTCACCTGAATGTTGTTCGGACTGACGGTGCTAAGTTGCGAGGTGACGCCGAATGCGAGCTTGTTCGTCGTTTCAAAAGGTTGCAGACCATCGGGATAAACGCTGGTGATAGCCGGCGGCGTATTGGACCCGGGCGCGAGCATGAAGAAATTCACGTTGACGCCCCCTCCCAAAGTCCCGGACGTGACGCGCAGAGTCGCTTGTCCATTTAACGTCACAGCCACCATATTCCCGTAAGGATCGGTCAACGGCACAAAGTTAAAGCTATTCCAGCCGCGCGCGGTAAACTGGAACATTCCCAATTGCGCGAGCGCCTGGTTGGTCGTTCCCTGGCCGCACGTGACTTCCGCGAGGGTACAATTCGCCAGTCCGCCGTTTCCGTTGGCGAGTCGGGCGTAGATATTGTAGGTGCCTGCCGGATAAGTATGCGTGTAGTTTACCCAATTGCCAGGGTTGAAATATCCGATCAGATAATCCGGAATCCCGGCGGCCACGAATTGAGCGCGGGATGTATCTCCGGCCCCGGCAATGGACACTTCGTCGTTGGTGCGCCAGAGGTGCGGTTGATTGGTGGGGTTAAAATTGGGCACGTATTCGTCCACGTTGGTCACCCCCGCGGTATTGTAATAACTATCAGGGCTGGTCGTGGACAGCACCGGGTTATCGATAAACTGGCCGCCGTTGAAATCAAAGTCTTCGGCTTCCCAGGTGAAGAAGTTTGTGCTGAAGGTGTCAAACAACAACGGGGCGGATGTTCCCTCGCCGGCTTCGTTGGTTACCAGGATTTCCCCGGAATAGTTTTCGTTCAACTGAAGATTCTTGTACGAGACAGTCACGTTCTCCGTGCCGCCGCCGATGAACACCAGTCCCGCGGAAACGTTTGTTCCGTTCAAAATCAGTTGAACGCCGCTGGTGCTCACCGGCGACGACGGAGAATTGACGACGAAACTCAGCGTATTGGTTGCGTTAAACAGAGCCGTGCTGTCGTTGAGCGAAATATTATTGATGGCCAGTTCGGGCGCAACCGTCAGATTGTTGAACGCCATGTCGCTGCCGTTGCCCGCGCCGTAGTTGAAGACGTCTATGCCGAGCAGTTGCCCGTTGAACGTCCCGCTCCAACTGTCCGAGCCGCAGATGGCGCTATAGGTGTTGGGGCCGGTTACGGTAAAAGAAATGCTGAATTCACTCTGATATTGATAGCCCATGGCTCCGGCGCTCACGTCCGTCGAGCCGGCGTCGCTGTAAAAATAACCATTGCCCGGATAAGGAAAGGTGGCGTTTGGTTCTCCTCCATAAATCCCAAAAGTGATGGCATCGCCATTGGCGTTCAGCAGGCTGACGCCGACATCGCGCCCCGCGTCAACGGCCCGCATTTCGAAGTTAATGGAAACCGTTTGGCCAACGGTCAGTGGGCCGCCCGCAAAAATGTTGCTCGCTTCGATGAAGCCGCCGCCACCGGCGGGCAGGGCGCTTGGAGAACTCCAGATTTGCCATCCAGTAAGCGTCTCACCGCCAAAGGCCGTGCCATAATACGCGCCGGATGTGCCGCCACCGGTGACCCCTGGATTCTGAGCAACCGTCCAAACGCTTACCGGATTGGCGTTTTGGTCTACTCCGTCGGGAGCGCTGCCCGGCGTCGAGGTCGCCGTGTAGGAAAAGGTGTCGGACGCGGATGCCAATCTTACTGCAAAGACTACGCTAACCAGGATCAGGATTGTTCGTTTCATAAGATTTAGTGCCAATTGAGTTCAGTAAAATACTGCATACAGCAATGCTGCGGTGACGTCGGCTATGTTGCCATCATCTCATGACCGTGGCCGTTGCCGCACCACTCTTTAGGGTGGGGGCGGTTTGCACCGCGGCCACCGAAATGGGGATTGCCGATTGCGGAATGTATTTTCGCAGTTGTGCCGCTTCTGGCCGCGATGCAAACTGCCCACCCTTTAGGAGGGGTGGGTTTTCCTTGAAAAATCAGGCAAACTGTAATACAAACGGTTAAGCACCCGTGAAAAAAGCCGTCATTGTTGCGCTCTCTTTGCTCGCCCTCTTGAGCGGATCACGGGTCATTGCCGCCGGAGCAACCGATCCAGCTTTAACCAACGCCTCCGCCGTGCTTGCCCTTTCAGGTGACCAGGCCGCGCAAGCCATGACGGTTTCAATCCACGGCGTCGTCACTGCCGCCGAGCCCGATTGGGGTGGCCGCTTTTTCATTCAGGACTCCAGCGGCGGCGTTTTTGTCGAAAACATCAGCAGCAATCAACCTTCGCCCGGCGATGTCCTGACCTTGACCGGCGTCACGTTCCCCGGTGGATACGCTCCCACCATCACCAAACCGCACTGGAAAAAAGTCGGACAGTCGCCGTTGCCGCCGCCCCGGACGGTCGCGGTCGAAGAATTGATGTCCGGCGCTGAAGACGGGCAACGCATCGCGATATCGGGGATCGTTAGAAATGCGCAGTCAGCGGGCAATCTGCTTCAGGTCGAGCTCATTTGCGGCGGATATCGCGTGCCGGTCTATGCTCCCATGCCGGCAGGCCTCGACGCACAAACACTGGTCGGCGCTCGTGTGCGCGTGACCGGCACGCCCGCCACCGCCTATAACGCCCCGTTAAGGCACCTGATTTCTGTGGATGTGTATGTTCCGTTTGCTACAGATTTTGTCATTGAAAAGGCCGCGGCGCCTGATGCCTTCCAGGAGCCGTTAACACCCATTAACAGCATGGCCCAATATCGCGCCAGCCGCACGTTTGCCGACCGTGTCCATGTTAAGGGAGTGGTCGTCTATCAAAGAAAGGGCCGGGACTTGTTTATTCAGGACGCAAGTGGTGGGCTGCAAATTAAAAGCCGTGAGATTGTTTCGCTGTCGAAAGGCGAAGTGGTGGAGGCTGTTGGTTTTCCGGAGTTCGAAGATTTCCTGCCCGTCCTGAATGATGCAGTTTTCAAAAAAACAACGGAACCGCGAGTCAATCTCGCGCCTACGAATGCGCCCATCGACGATCTGCTGAATGGCTTGCATCATTCGGAATTTATCGCATTTAAGGGCAAACTTCTGGACCGCCTTGAGGAACAATCCGCTTTGACCACGGGCGAGTCGGAAATCAAGACGGTCCTGGTATTGCAATCGAGCAATCGCGTGTTTACCGCCCAGGCGGAAACGGCCGAGCCGAGCCAGACGCTAAATTCCATTCCGCTGGGCAGTCTCGTTGAAGTCAGCGGCGTTTGTTTTCTCCAAAGCGGCGAGGACGGTCGAATCCAATCTTTTCAAATCCTCCTGCCCGCCGCCTACGACGTCCGCGTGCTTTCCCGCCCGGGTTGGTTCACCTCCGAACATTTGCTCTACACACTGGGCGTTGCGCTGATCGTCATTATCGTTGGCACGAGTTGGACCATCATGGTGACCAGGAGAAATTCCGCTCTGAAGCTCCTGATTCATCAGCGGGAGTTGGACCAGAAAGAACTGCAACAGGCCCACGACACGCTGGAAGATCGGGTCAAGGAACGGACCGAACAATTGAAGTTTCAGGTCACCGCCAGGAAGGAAGCCGAGGTGCAGTTCAAGGCCACTCTCGCCGAACGCACCCGGTTGGCCAAGGAACTCCATGATACCATCGAGCAAACGATGACGGGCATCACGCTGCAACTCAATACGGTTGGCAAACTATTCGGGCAGGACCCGGAATCGGCCGGCCGGCATTTGGGATTGATCCGGAATATGGTACGCCTGAGCCGCGTCGATTTGCGCCGGTCCATTTGGGACCTGCGCAGCCGGGAGTTGGAGCAATTCGACCTGTACAAGGCCCTCTCGCTCGGCGCCACCCGCATCGCCAGCGCCGCCGGTGTCCGCGTGGAAATCGAAACCAAAGGCAATGTTTGTCGGTTGCCGGAAGTGATCGAAGAGGCGCTGTTGCGGATTGGCCAGGAAGCCGTCACCAACACAGTCAAACATGCGGAAGCTCGATGTATCAAAATCGAATTGGATTTTAGCCCGCCTCAGATCGTTCTCGAGGTCAGGGATGATGGAAAAGGCTTCGTGCCTGAAAATAGTCCCGGCCCGAACGACGGGCATTTCGGCCTTCTCGGCATGTCCGAGAGAGCCAAGCGATTGGGCGGCCAAATCACCGTGACGAGCGCCGCCGGAACCGGCACCGTCATTCGTGTTGAGATTCCCGTCCTGCGCTCCGAAACACAACCACCCATCAATGAACAAACCGATGACGAAGAAAACGTCGCCGATTCGAATCCTCATCGCTGACGACCATTACGTGGTTCGGATGGGCCTCATCGCGATGGTCAATCTCGAACCGGACATGGAAATCGTCGCCGAAGCCACCGATGGCAACCAGGCCTGCGCCTTGTTCAAACGATGGAACCCGGACCTGACGTTGCTGGACGTGCGGATGCCCGTGAAAAATGGAATCGAAGCCGCCATTGAAATTCGAAAGCAAAACAACGACGCGCGCATTTTGATGCTGACCGCCCTGGACGGAGACGAGGACATCCATAAAGCCATGGAAGCCGGCGCGGCGGGTTATGTTTTCAAGGATTCCACTGATGAAAAACTTCTGCCCGCGATCCGTGCCGTGGCGTCCGGACGGCGTTGGATACCCGAAGAAGTAGCCAAACGCCTCGAGGCCCGGCGTTTATTCGAAGAACTCACCCCGCGCGAATTATTGATCCTGAACGAAGTCGTGAAAGGACTGGCCAACAAACAAATCGCCGACGTCCTGAGCATCAGCGAGAACACCGTCAAATGGCACTTGAAAAATATTCTCGGGAAACTCTGTGTTGCCGACCGCGCCGAAGCCGTCGCGGTGGCCATCCAGCGGGGGATAATTCATTTGAATTAATTGCATCGGCTTCATGTCGGAGGCGCAATTATACATCAGCCAGTAACGGAATCATCTTCACTGTGGTGGCATAATAGGTTTTGGCTCCAGAAAAGATGTCCCTGCCGAGTTGCGATGGTTCTTACAACTCATCGCCCGGCACCGGAGGAATGTTTGAAACCCTGGCCATGGACCCCTCAAACTTCTTGCGGTTCCCACGCTGGGCCCGATGCTCAAGCTCCTTGAAATCTTCAACGGCACGCGCGAATTCTTCGAGCTTCCGCAAAGCAAATGCATTTACGGACTGATGATCTTCGGATGCCAAATGTTCCAGCTTCTGGTAAACCTCGTCCGGCATATTTAATTCGATAGCTTTCATTTGATTTCGCCTATCAGCTTGAGCAGGTCAATGGGCTTCAGCACTTCGATTCCGAATTCCCGAACCACCCGCAGATGCTTCTCGTTAAAAGATACCACATAATCGCATCCTCCGGCAACAGCGGCGTCCACGATCGCGTCGTCGCTTGGGTCGGGAGAGGAAGGGCGCCAGGAGAACCAAACGAATTGACGATGAGATTCGCGATAAATCGTGTCCAGGATGTTGGTAATGTCCTGCGGAGATAGTCCTGGCGCAGCGCCGGGTCGCCGTGCAACATCTTCATATTCATACATGAGCGCTGGCGTGACGATACTTTGCCAGCGTGGGTGGCCAATCGTCATCATCAATCGGTACGATGCCCCGGTCTTCGAGCGCATGGCGGCCAATATCACATTAGTGTCGAGAACGACCCTATGCCGTTTCATTTGCAGCCAGCGTAATCAGGGTTCCGGAAAACTTCCAGTTCCGTTCAATGCGGCATCTTAAAAATCCCGTTGTCAGGCCGATGGGTTAATCCTCAATTATTAAAATTAAACGCATCCAACGCCGGTAACGCATTGCCGTTGAAATCAAACAAGGTCGTGTTACCCACCACATTGGGCTGGCCCAATTCCCATCCTTCGCCACTCACGCAAATAAAAGCCGGGTCCCAATATAAATCTCCCAGACATTCGCCCGAGTTGACCAACTTGATGGCGTTAAAACAATTGAGCATAAACTCTTTCTGTCCCAGCGGCGTGCTGGGAAAGGGCTCGGGTCCGTCATTGGCGAGTTGGCCCGGGTAGCCGCTGCACGTGTTTGTGTTCCAGTTGTATCCGGTTTCCATGACCAGAACGGGTTTGTTATACGCGGAATAGACCGTGTCTATCTGGTCCCGCGCCTGTTCGGCCGTCAAACTGGTCCAAAACGGATAATAAGAGCAACCGGTGATGTCCCATGGAACGCCGTCGGTGCGCGCCTGGTTCAAGAAATACGTCACCGTGCCGGAGTTCACCGTGTTCATATGCAGAATGACTCGCGTGGACGGCGAAATCGCTTTCACCCCGGCATAACCCATCTTGAGCAATTGAGCCAATTGCGGCCAATTTCCTGTGCTGCCAAAGGGAAGCAATATGCCGCTGGCGTTGATTTCGTTGCCCAAAGAAACGTATTGGGGCGTGGTGCCCTGGGCTTGCATCTCCGCCATGAAATTCGTCGTGAAGTTATAAACGCTGTTGGTGAGCTGGGCAAAGGTGTTATTCGTCCATGCCCGGGGGACATTGTTGGCCCACCCGTCGCTGTAATAAAATGTGAGCTCTATCTGGAAGCCAAGACCCACCGCCTGGCGCGCCAGGTCCAAAATATTCGTCGGACTTTGGATTCCCGCCGGCAGATCGCTGTTGGCCGGACTCGGATTGTTGTACAAGCGCAGGCGGACGATATTGCATCCGTGGTTTTTCAAAATTTGCAGGCACGGCATCGCGATACCGTTGGTTTCGTGATACACGCCGCCGCCCTGTTCCACATAGGTCAATTCGGAAACATCGCCGCCTTTCAAAAGCTCATATTGAATATCGTCCTTGGTCAACTGGACCATGTCCATTTGGCACCAATCGCCGCCATTTCCATCGGTCGAGTTGATGGATACCAGGCATTGTCCATTGGTCACGCTGATTCCCCTGACAATGATATTCGTCCATTGAGCCGAGACCGGCAGGCTGGTCATGCTGCCATTGCCGCTGAGATAACAGGATTCCTGTCCGCCGCTATTTTTGACCATCGCAGTGAGCTTATAATATCCGTTGGGCAGATCGGTGACGAGTTGCCAGGTCTGCGCCTGATACGGCGCCGAATTGCTCTGCAGCAGCGACCAGGCACCCGACCACGCGCCGCCATTGACGCCCGATACCGCCGCCGCAGTCCCTGAAGTGTTCCAGAACGCCGCCAAATTATTCGACTCAAAATCGCCGTCCTGCAAATCGCCGATGGGAATAGCCGCCAGGCGATAAAACATTCCCGCAGAATTAACGGGCACTGTTGCCGAGCCCTGTCCAGTCGAGGTGAAATCACCCTGCCAGGTTCCTCCATATAGATTGGTGACACTTTGCAGGCAGACTGTCAGGGCGCCGGGCCACGAAAGCGTCACCATGCCGTTGGATACGGAACCGACCGAGATATTGCCGGTGCTGGAAGCAGTAATGGCAAAATTATCGAAATTGAATGTTCCACCACTTCCGGTGTGAACAAAAACCAGTCCTGCGCCAGTGATATTGCCGGCCAGATTGCTCGAACTGACCGCGCCAATGACGGCGTGGGTTCCGGTGCCGTTGCCGCTCACGCTCAAAGTCTCCCATTGCGACGCTTGAGGATTAAACGCACTGGAATACGTGGCGAAGCCGCCGGTGGACGACGGCACCGGCAATGGATTGGCGGAAACGAACCAATTGCCTCCATTGATTTGGACGGCGAATCTGGCGCTGACATTAGCCGGGTTTTGATACGGTTGAATATCCACCGATAAAGTAATCCCGGAGTAAAGCGCGGGATTGATGGCGGGAAACGCGGCCCCGCCGGTTTGGGTCAAAGACGTGGATGAATAAAAAGCAGTTGTGGCCGCGCTGCCTTCGTAGGCGAACACGGCCCCATCGCCACCGCCTCCGGTCGTTTGATAAAGGCGATCCGGGTCATCCGGAATATCAGCGCCCCATCCCACCGAACTGATTGGAAGATCTCCGCTAATGGCGCCGTAGGGAAACGTTTCCCGGTACAACACGACGCTTTGCGCGTGGCAGAGACAGAAAATGGAAGATAGAAGATAGAGGATGGAAGATGGAATGATGAGTCGCAATGCGCAGGCAAGGATGGGGCTAAACGAGGCCCGACTCACGGGTCCTCCGAATCGCCGCACGGTCTTGGAGTGCGGTGGCTGTGACATCGCTTTGAAACGCTGTTGATGGTTCACCATGTCGAGTGATTCGTAAGTCGAATATTGCTTGAAAGCGGTGTCGCGCTTTGCTTGCCACCGCAGTCCATGACGCAAGCGCAGAATGGATGGTTCATCAATCGAATGGACGATTTCGAGAATCATTGAGGGACCAATCTGCGCGTGGTGCCTAACGCAAGCCGTCACAGGAGT
>DASXFM010000268.1:0-2515 GCA_036489615.1 Verrucomicrobiia bacterium
TGATCAGACGCTCAATCGGAAACTCGGTCCAATTCAGGATACTCACTTTTAATGTGGTATCTCCTCGCGCCAACTCGATTTGGTATCTACCGCGGGTTCCGGCGGCGAAAGTTACGTTTCCTTCTGTTTCGACCCAACTCAGATCAGAAATCTCGCCCAGGTTGGCTGTCGCCGGGATTTTCCCCGCGGCCGGCATTCCCACTTCAGCAAGCTTTGTTAATGTCAGTGAACGTATCCGTACGAATGATTCATTTGGATTGCGGGCTTGCAGGGCTGTGAAATCGCCCACAAAGAAATTGCTCCAATATTCCCGCAAAAGCCCGTTCGACGGAATTGGTTCTGGCAAGGTTTGAGTATCTTCGTCCGAAAGATCGGTCCAGGGGGTCAGGTATCGCTGGTCAACAATGGCGCGCTCTATACCCGGCCCCTTCCACGCCACAGCCAAATTGTCGCTGCCGTAGTTTTGCACACGCAACGCCTCGACATAATATACCTCGCCGGCTTTGAGCATAACCGGCTTGGACCGTTGGGAAGGGTAGCGATCCCATTCGCGTGCCCGGGTCGCGTTGCCAATTACATTTGATGCAATTTCCCGCATACTCTCAGGAGACGCATTCGTACCAAGAAAGAATTCACCGGCATCATCGGAAGCAATCCAAAAGGTATATTGTCCCGTTGCCGGCGGGTGCAAGTAACCTCTAATTCTGTCCAGATAATAGGTCTTCAGGTCGGGCGGGGCTTCAAACGAAGTCAAAAAACTCCGCTCGGTTGGGTCGTTGGGATACGCAGGAAACGTTTGCACATACGGAAAGACACCACTGCCTTGCACAAGAATTCGTTCGCCGGTTTTCAGCGGCGCATGGTATGACGGCACATAAACCGCCATGGCCGCCGAATGATCCTGCAACACGATCAAACCACGTTCCTGGTCAAAGTACGTCACCACGGCTTCAAATCGCAAAGACTGCGGCCGTCGGTTTTCACTTCGCACGTCATCCAGGCACTCGGCAATATTCGTTAAGCCCGAGACTGATGACGTTTCCTTCAAGGGCAACGAAGATGCAGAAACAATACTCTGTCCCAGTCCCGGGAAGACCGGAAATATGCTCGACCAGACCAACAGAATTAGAGCGTTTGAAAAAAAACGGTAGCCGTTCGGCAGTGAGGGATTTTGGCGTTTTGGCGAGGCTGAGCGAAGGAGCATGCCCAATGCGGCCTGTGACTGAGCGAAAACGAAGCCAAAACCCAAAAGAACCGCTGCCTCCGAATGGCTACAGTTTTTTTGAAAATGCTCTAGCCCGTAAACGCGCATGAATCACGTTCACGATAATTCAAGCAACGTCGCAACTCAATGGCCTTGTCTGGCGACAATAAGCAAACTTGAGCGTCGTCAATTCTTCCCCAAATCGACCAATCCGCCGGTGACATGAAAGCGAGCCATGTCGCCTTCACCACGGATTCCGGGGATAATCATCGCCAGGCCGGTATCGGCTTCCTCGAAATAGAAGAACAGCACAATGCGCCCATCCGCCCGGGCGTTGCCATGGACAAACCGATGTTCGCGCAGATAGGACACCAGAACCCCTTCCAGTTCAACCGGCTGGCCAAGCGATTTTGATACGACCTTGCCCAGCACCGACACCAGATGCGGCATCGTCTCGCAATCTGAGGCTCGGACAAACTCCTCATCACCGGCAAATTCCTCGAGGAAATAATAGACGGCCTTTTCGTAGTCGGTGGGATGCAGCATTCGCTCGCGAAGCACGCCGAGGTAATGGTGGAAATCTTGCGAGGCAGAATTCATCGGGGCAGGATGAAGCAAGGAGATATCGAAAACCAGCGGAAGTTCGCAGTGGCAGGGACGCTACGCTGCGGCATCCGCGCCGCGTTTAGCGGCGCAACGAGCATGGTTGGACGTCGTATAGCGCACGTTCCGCCCGCTCTACGGGCGGTGACGGCGCAGCGCGCCGTCCCTACCAGCAGCACCCGAGGGCTCATCAAATCCCGGACGAACGAATGCGCGCGCCTGGGGAAATAGTTTTTCCGTTTCACGCCGAATTTTTGTCAATTGCGCCAATAAATCCAGGATGCTGTCCCCGTCGTCTCCGCCGATCGACTCGCGCAGGCCTGACCAGGCGGCGATGGAACGGTCCATGGCAATGAGCGCGATTTTAGCCGAACCGTTTGAATCCTTTGGAAATGCTTTCAGTTCCTCGTCCGTTTCCAAATCCTCGGTGGCGCGCGACGAGATGGCGCGGCACAGTTTGACGTAAATGAAATGCTGATACCATCGAATGACGTCCGTGAAATCAGAAAGCTTTTCCGCATCGCCTCCGGGATCACCGATTTCCAGTTCCACCTGCGTTTTCAATTCGCCGACTTTTTCTTCCATTAACGGCTTTGCCTGTTCGAACCATTTCTCCGTCGCGCCCATATACGCCTTCGCCACGCGGGCCACCGGGAGGTTTTTGGCGGCCAATCGCCTTTCCTCGCGTTGCTTGAGGGCAACATCGGC
>DASXFM010000273.1:0-10278 GCA_036489615.1 Verrucomicrobiia bacterium
GGTGGCGAGGCAAAGCGCGGCCAGGACAAAACAAATGATTTTGGCAAATGGCCTGAACATGTTTGTGACAGGCTAAACAAAAGCGATTGCAGATTGAATCGCCAAATGTGGTTATATGCGTTCGCACGACATCGAAGCGGACGCGCGCGGCGTGATTCGATTCAATGCTCTACTTAAATTGGTTGACCGGGGTTGAAGGATTTATGGGGAGGCGGACTTTAAATCGGGTTTCACCGGGACGTGATTCAAATTCAATCTCACCACCGTGGCGATTGGCGACGATGGCGTTGCTGATGACCAGGCCAAGACCGGTGCCGGAACCGACCCCCTTGGTGGTGTAAAATGGTTCGAACATGCGTGACTGGACCTCCGGTGGGATTCCCGGACCATTGTCCACGATTTCAACGACAACACTGTCGAAGTCGCGGCACGTGGCAATGCAGATTTTGGCAGCGCTGGAGTCTTTTAGCGCGTCGGTGGCGTTATCAATGAGATTGGTCCAAACCTGGTTGAGTTCGCCCCCGTAAGCCGTGATGCGGGGGATGGAACGGTCGTATTCCCGGACGAGGGTGACATTCTTTAGTTTGTAGCCAAGCATCGTGAGCGTGTTCTCAAGTCCTTCGTGAACGTCGACCTCCTGGACAGGGGCCTGGTCCATGTAGGAATAGGATTTGATGGCTTTGACGAGTTCCGCCATGCGGCCGGTGCTTTGCCCAATCTGCTTCACCAGGAGTCTGATATTAAGGCGGGCTTCAAACCACGCAAGGGCGTCACATTGGGCGGCAGCGGGCAGGCGCTCGACCATTTCACTGAGCGATGCCGGCGTAAATCCGGCCTGGACAAAAGTCGGGGCCAGGTCCCAGGCCCGGGCCACGCCACGATCCTCAAGCCATTGCGCGACGACTTGCTCGCAATCGCTCCGCGCGAGATGGTCCAAAGCGGAAGCCCCAGCGATATTGTCGGCCGCTTTCAATTCGGTGTTCAGAAGACGTTGCCAGTCATCAGCGCTGAGAGATTGGCTCAAGCGACAGAGGATCTTCTGTGCCATATTGGCCGTTTCGTCCAGGTGCGCGGCGGCCCGCCGCGCCGCTGCGGCCGGGTTATTCAGTTCATGGGCCAGGCCCGCGGCCATCGTGCCCAGCGAAGCCAGCTTTTCGCGTTGTTGCGTGTAGCCTTCCACATTGCGCATGCGGGTGGCCGCGGCGACAAATACTTCCCGGGCGATGGCCTGGCAATGGGTCATCATTCGCCAAAAGCCCGGTTCGTCCAACTTAAACAGCCGCGCTGGTTTTGTAACTCGTACAGTTGCCAGCGCGGCAATGTTCAACAGGAGCATGATTTCCCCGAAATAATTTCCCGGCTTATTCACTCTCATCAGGACCGTCTGCCGATCATACGTGCGGGTGATGCGGACTTCTCCTTCCATTAACGCGTAGAAAAACAGGCTCGGTTCGCCTTCCACCGTTAGCGTGGTTCCTGCCGGCACTTCAATAACACTACCGGCTTCAATACAGGTCAGCTGGTCATCCGGAATTCCGGCAAACAGCGGAATTGCGGACCGGACCTGACGGCATTGTTCCGGGGTCATGCTCATAACAAGCCAAGATATTGGTGAACCAGTTTCACGGCCATGGCGCCCTCTCCAACTCCTGAGGTCACACCTTTGGCGGAGCGATGCCGGACATCGCCGGCGACAAATATTCCCGGAACACTGGTTTCGAGATAAAATGGGTCGCGGTCCGCGGCCCAGCCGGTGGGGCGCTTTCCTTCCAGCATTAAATGCTGGCCTGAAATGATGTACCCTTGCGCGTCGCGTTCGACGATTCCCGCGAGCCAGTCTGTACGGGGCACGGCGCCTGCATAAATCAGGAGCGCATTCGCCGTCACTGTTTCCACTTCTTTGGTTTTTCTGTTTTGGATGGTGATCTTTTCACAATGATCCGTGCCTTCAACGCCGGTGACGCTGGAGTTCAATTTCATCTGGATATTCGTGGTGGCGGCGATTTGCTTTTCCAGGTATTGAGACATCGAATCGGAAAGCGATTCACCACGCACGACCATGGTGACCTGCCGGGCAAATCTAGAAAAATACATGGCCGCCTGCCCGGCGGAATTGGCGCCGCCGACAATGTAGATGTCCCCGTCACGGTAGGAAAAAGCCTCGGACATCGGCGCATAATAATAGACTCCCGCTCCCGACAACCTGTCCAATCCCGGCACTTCCAATTTCCGGAACGCTATACCGGTGGCGATCAGGACAGCCTTGGTACCGATTTCCGACCCGTCCGCGAGAGTGAGTACGCGAGAGGGACCTTCCATCCGGATGTTTCTGACCTCCTGAGGCGCGAGAATTTCCGCGCCAAAACGTCGCGCTTGTGCAATCGCGCGGCGGGCCAGATCCGTGCCACTGAGACCCGTAGGAAATCCCAGATAGTTTTCGATTCGCGAGCTGCGGCCCGCTTGTCCGCCGGGGGCTTCCCGTTCGACGAGCAGCGTATGAAGGCCGTCCGCCGCGCCGTAAACCGTCGCCGCCAATCCGGCCGGCCCGGCGCCGACCACAACCAGATCATAGAACGGAAATTCGGCCTTTGTCCTCAGCCCGAGCTTGCGCGCGATTTCTGTGATGGGAGGGTTTTTGAGGACTGAACCATCGGAAAATACGACGAGTGGCAGACCGGACGCATCCGCGCCGGCGGTTTCAAGAAGCTTCTTTGCCGATTCATCTCCCTCCACATTCAGCCACTGATGCGGTACAAAGTTGCGGCCCAGGAAGTCACGGACATCGTTGGATTGGGGGGACCAGCGATATCCCACCACGCGAACCCCCTGGAACTCGGGACAAAAGGCCGCTTGCCAGTCATCGAGCAGATCATCCACCACACCATACAGGCGTTCTTCCGGCGGGTCCCAGGGTTTCATCAAATAGTGATCAATGTGGACGCTATTGATGGCCCGTATCGCCGCGTCCGTATCCGCATAAGCAGTCAACAGCGCGCGCTTGGCGTCCGGGTAAATTTCAATCGCCTTCTCAAGGAATTCGACGCCAGACATCCGCGGCATCCGCTGGTCGACCAGAAAAAGCGCAACCGGATCGTTGCGCAGCTTCAATTGTTTTACGCCTTCCAGCGCAGAGGGTCCCGAATCGGCTGAAATGACACGGTAACGGTCACCGTAGTGGCGTCGCAAATCACGTTCCACTGCGCGCAACACGTCCGGGTCATCGTCAATGGTCCAAATAACTGGTTTTGGCATATTTTCTTTTGTGCAGCCGATTATCGGTTGCCCTCAATTTGCCGGACTTCACGCAGGTAGCGCGAGTTTAATCAGGGCAGTGCCGCTGCCTTACCTTTCCTCGATCTGCCTGACTTTCTGCAAGCGGCGCAGGTGCCGGGGAGCTTCGGTAAATTTGGCCTGGAGGAATGTTTGAATTAAATCCCACGCGAGTTCGGGGCCTTCAATTCGTCCGCCGAGGCAAATCATATTTAGGTTATCATCCTCAACTCCCTGTTTGGCAGAAAAATGGTCCTCAATTAGGCAGGCGCGCACTCCCCTGACTTTATTGGCGCAAACGCAGGCGCCCACGCCGCTGCCGCAGACGGCAATAGCCCGATTCACTTCCCCGGCGGCGACTGCCCGGCCAAGAGGAATCACAAAATCCGGATAATCATCGTCCGGCTTGAACTGATGAGCGCCAAAATCCACGATCTCATGACCTTCGGCGCGCAGACGCTCCGCCAACTTTTGTTTCAGCTCAAAGCCGCCATGATCGGTTGCGATTCCTAATTTCATAGCATTCCTGCTAGTTTAGTTTCCAATTTTAGGTTTTCACGAATGGATTCTGCCATTGTTCTGGAGGCGTGACCGTTTCGACGGCTTTCGGGCCCCAGGTTCCCGGCTCATACTCTTGAACCGGCGTCCCACTCTTTAAGACTGGGTCAACAATCCGCCAGGCTTCTTCGACATAATCTTCGCGGGCAAACAAGGTCGCGTCTCCCGCCATGGCGTCGGTCAACACCCGTTCGTAGGCGTCCATTTCTTTGGAGGAAGGTTGGTGGCTGGCCTGTAATTCGACCACCCGACTAACCGATTCATCCTCCGGCGAAACGGCGTTCAAGCCAAATGATGAGACGACCTCCGGGCTCACGCGAAAACGGAAGAAATTCGATTTGAGATCAAAGTTGGTATACATCGTGGGCGGCCTGCGAAAATGCACGTAGATTTCGGTGCACGTCACCGGCAGGGACTTGCCGGCGCGTATATAAACGGGGACTCCGCGCCAGCGCCAGGAATCGATTTCAAGCTTTAGCGCCGCAAAGGTTTCAACCTGTGAATTGGGCGCAACGCCTTTCTCGTCGCGATAGCCTTTGAATTGCCCGCGAACCAAATTCTCCGCCTCGATCGGGGGGATTGCCTTGAGCACTTTTATCTTCTCGTCGCGGATTGATTCGCTGTCCGTGCGTATGGGCGGTTCCATGGCCAGATTGGTCAGGACCTGGAACAGATGGTTTTGGATAACGTCACGAATCGTGCCGACCTGATCATAAAAAGCGCCCCGGCCCTGCACGCCAAAGTTTTCCGCCATGGTTATCTGGATGCTCTCAATATGATGGCGGTTCCAAAATGGTTCGAGCATCGCATTGGCGAACCGGAAAAAGAGCATGTTATGGACCGGCGCTTTCCCCAGGTAATGGTCAATCCGGAAAATCTCGGTCTCATCAAAAACTTTGAGCAGGATTTTATTGAGATCCCTGGCAGAGGCGAGATCACGGCCGAAAGGTTTTTCCACAATGACCCGCGCGCCTGATTCGCCGCGGGTACAACCTGATTTCGAGAGCTGTTCAACAACGGTGCCGAAGGCGCTCGGAGGAATGGCCAGATAATAAGCGGGGTGTTTCGAATCTCCCATTTCCTTGCAAAGAGATTTAAACGTCGCGGTATCGTTGTAATCGCCATCCACATACCGCAGCAACCCGCTCAACTTTTCGAACGCCTCAGGATCCAGCCCGCCGTGTTTCTCCACGCTGTCCTTGGCGCGCGCCTTAAGTTGATCGAGGTTCCATCCCGCTTTGGCTACGCCGATGACCGGCACCTTGAGCGTGCCGCGCCGGACCATCGCCTGCAATGCCGGGAAGATTTTTTTGTAAGCCAGGTCGCCGGTCGCGCCAAAAAAGACCAGCGTGTCGGAGTGTGATTCGCTCATTTGGATTTCCCTCCCGTTTTCTCTAAATGACCGCCAAAACCAAATCGCATCGCCGAAAGGAGCTTATCCTGATAATCCGCCTCACCGCGTGATGAAAATCGCTCATAAAGAGCAGTGGTCAGAACGGGGACCGGCACGCCTTCATCAATCGCGGCTTTGATCGTCCACCGCCCTTCACCGGAATCGGAGACCCGGCCTTCAAATTTCGCCAGTTTCGGGTCGGATACCAGCGCGGAAGCCGTTAAATCCAATAACCATGAGGCAATCACACTTCCACGCCGCCAAACTTCCGTGACGTCCCCGAGATTGATGTCGAATTGATAATTTTCGGGATCACGCAATGGCGTGGTTTCGGCATCCGTATCACCAGTTTGTTTTCCCGCATTGGCCGAATTCAACACGCTCAGTCCTTCGGCGTAAGCGGCCATGATGCCGTATTCAATACCGTTGTGGACCATTTTCACAAAATGTCCCGCGCCGTTTGTACCACAGTGCAGGTAACCTTGCTCAGCAGTACCACCCATTTTATCCCGCCCCGGCGTGCGCGGAATATCGCCAATGCCGGGGGCGAGCGTCGCAAATATTGGATCCAAACGCTGCACTACCTCTTTTTCACCGCCAATCATCATGCAGTAACCGCGTTCCAGGCCCCAGACACCGCCGCTGGTGCCGACATCCACGTAATGGATCTTTTTGGCGGCAAGTTCCTTTGCGCGCCGAATGTCGTCCACGTAATACGAATTGCCGCCGTCAATGAGGATGTCCCCTTCTTCAAGGAGCGGCAAAAATTCGGCAATCGATTTATCCACGACGCCAGCCGGCACCATCAGCCAAATGGCCCGCGGCCGGTTTAATTTTTTCACCAGATCCGCAGGCGAATCCGCGCCGGTGGCATTGTCCTTCGCCAATTCCTTGACGGCTTGCGCGGAACGGTCATAGACGACGCACTGGTGCCCGCCCCTGACCAGCCGGCGAACCATGTTTGCGCCCATCCGGCCCAGTCCCACCATGCCGAGTTGCATGGTCATAGATTTGTCTTTCATAATATTCCTGGATAGTTTGATTTTTGTTTGCCCTGGACAATCTGCGATTCCCGCTCATTTCGGCAGGCCGCTTCCCTTAACTCCTTGAGGTCATTTTTTCTTTGTGATGCGTGATAATTTCTTTCGTCCTGTGATTAGGCGACGCAGGAATCCGGGGAGCGCCGTCCTGCTCCCACAGGCGGAATCCACCGAGGAATGCGTCGTCGTTACTGCCCGCGCGACAGAGAGGCGGGAGTTTTTTCAATTTGTGGACGTTGCCGCCCCCGAGCACGACTTCGTCCGGTTCAAAAGCGGCGATTAATCGGGCGGTTACGTCCTCCACAAAGTGGCGCCATTTTTTCTTCCCATATTTTTCGAATCCACGGAGGCCAACGTAATCCTCGAAGGTGGATTTTCGATAAGGAAGGTGCGCCAGTTCCATGGGGACAGGCTGCCCCTCGATGACGAGGGCTGAACCCAGCCCGGTACCCAACCCCAAAAACAGCATCTTTCCACGTCGATAGCTTCCCAACGCCTGCATGGCGGCGTCGTTGATAATTCTGACCGGGCGTTTGAAGGCCTTCTTAAAATCGAAGTCCACCCATCCTTTGCCCAGGTTCCAGGGTTCCAAAACGGGTTGATTTCGAACCACCGGGCCGGGATAACCAATGGAAACGGCATCGTGATCCCAATCCGCCACGAGCTTGCGAACTTCTGAGACCATTCGTTGGGGCGTCAAACTCTTTCCGGAGACAAACTCACGGCGCTCTCGCTGCCCGGAAAGCAAAAATTTGACGTGAGTTCCGCCAATATCAATGACCAATACGTTCATGATAGTTTTCGGCTAAGCGGCTTGCTTCAGCGTCTGGCTTTTGGAATCAATCACGGCCATCAACTCAGTCCATGATTTTACAAACGATTTGGCTCCTTCATCCTGTAATTGTGCAGCCAGCGCGTCCGCCTTGATGCCTGCCTGGCTGAACTTTGACAGGACCATTTCGCAGTCACCCCCATCGGCCGGCATGACATGAGTGATTTCGCCGTGTTCAGCCAGGGCGTTCAACGTGCCTTCGGGCATCGTATTGACAGTGAATGGAGCCGCTAAAGCTTTGATATAGAGGACGTCGGAGGCATTTGGGTCTTTGGTTCCGGTGCTCGCCCACAAAAGTCGTTGAGGACGGCCTCCGGCGCTAAATACCCGCTGCCAACGAGAACTACCGAGCACTTCCCGATACGCCTTGTATGTCCGGTGCGCGACGGCGATCCCGAGGCGATTATTTAATTCCGCCGGGACTTTTCCCACCACAGACGTGTCCCAGCGGCTGATAAATACTGATGCCACAGAAGCGATATTGGGATTTAATCCAGCTTCAATGCGGCGCTCAATCCCGCGGATATAGGCGTCAGCCGCGGCCAGGTATTGCTCGCGGGAAAACAGGAGGGTTATGTTGATGGGCACTCCGGCAAAAATTGCCTCTTCGATGGCCGGCAAACCTTCTTTGGTGCCGGGGATTTTGATAAACAAGTTTGGTCGTCCGGCGTACTGATGCAGGCTCTTTGCCGCTGCGATTGTTTTTGCCGTGTCGTAGGCCAGGGCGGGCGAAACCTCGAGGGACACCCAGCCGTCCACTCCATTTGTACGGTCATAAATCGGGCGGAACATGTCGGCGGCCCTGACCAAATCTTCGACTGCCAGATTGAAGAACAACTCCTCGCCGGTTTTTCCCTTATTAACGCATTGGTGAATGCCCGCGTCATAGGCGGTGCTGTTCTTTATCGCGTGGTCGAAAATTGTTGGGTTCGACGTGAGCCCCGTTACTGACAGTTCGCGAATGTAACGCTCGAGGGTGCCGTTATTCAAAAGGTCGCGTGTGATGTTATCGAGCCAGAGGCTCTGGCCGAGATTGTGTAGCAGTTCAGTGGCTTTCATATTTTCTTCGGGATTTATTGGGGCAATTCATGTTGTCCTATTGCAATGCCTCCAATTTCCATTTTCCGCTCAATACCATTTGTGTATTCCTCCACTTTGTCAAATAATTTTGCCGATAAATCTGTATTCGCATGCGCGCACAGATAACCTGCGATTCTAAAAGTACGCGGGCGTTGCTGGAAATAAACCGAATGAATAAAATAGCCGTGCAGTTATTTGCATTATTGATCATGTCACTTCGCCAACTCTTTTACGTCGCGTGCGGCCGCCAACTTCGCCGGGGCCGCTTGCTGTTAAAAACCTCCATAATCTTCTGCATTTTCAGCCTGAGCCTGTCATTATCCGCAGAAATCCCACGGCCGGAACATCCGCGGCCTGACGCATTCCGCAAGAATTGGCTCAACCTCAACGGCATTTGGCAGTTTGAAATCGATGACGCCGATACGGGTGTAGCCCGAGGTTTGCAGTCGGGCGAGAACCTGGATTCTAAAATTGTCGTTCCTTTTTGCCCCGAGAGCAAATTATCGTGGGTCAACCATTATGGAATCATGAAGCATCTTTGGTATCGGCGCACCTTTCAACTGCCGAAACGGATGAGCGGACAAAGGATATTGCTTCACTTTGGCGCCGTTTATTATTCCGCCGACGTCTTTGTCAACGGCGCGCCGGCCGGTTCGCACACGGGCGGCAGCGAAAGTTTTGATTTCGAAATCACGCGACTACTGCGCGCCGGCAAAAATGAGATTGTCGTCCACGTTTTTGACGACGTAGCCAGCGGCAGCCAGCCCGCCGGCAAGCAAACGCCCACTGTAAGCCACGGCTGTTTGTACACTCGTACCAGCGGTATTTGGCAGACGGTCTGGCTGGAAGCGGTCGGTTCAAGTTTTGTAGAAAATGCTTCAGTCGTTCCCGATCCGGACAACTCGACCGTGCAGATTGACGCGACGGTAAACGGCCTGGAGACGAATCTCACGCTCACGGCCACGGCTTTTGCCGGGCACGATCGTGCCGGCAGCGAGTCGTGCGCGGCTGCGCCGGGCAATAATCATTTGGTTTTACATTTATCTGAAAAGCACCTTTGGCAGCCGGGCAAACCTTATCTCTACGACTTGAGATTCACACTCACCCGCGGCGATAAAAAAGTAGACGAAATGGCCAGTTATTTTGGCCTTCGAAAGGTTTCCATCCAGGGCCATGCGATTCTCATTAACGGAAAGCCTGTTTTTCAGCGGCTTATCCTGGACCAGGGTTTTTATCCCGAAGGCATTTGGACAGCGCCATCCGACGCCGATTTGAAGAACGATATTAAAAACTCCATGGCTGCCGGATTCAACGGAGCGCGGCTTCATCAAAAGGTTTTTGAACCGCGTTACTTGTACTGGGCGGATAAGCTCGGTTATTTGGTATGGGGCGAATTTCCAAGCTGGGGTTTTGATTTTCGCCCGAAGTACTATTCTAATTTTACGAACGAATGGAGGGAGGCGGTGCTGCGTGACCGCAATCATCCAGCGATCGTCGGCTGGTGCCCGTTCAATGAATCGCCACGGGTAAAAAACGGCACGGTGAGCGCGTTGCAACAAATCGTCTGGAACCAGACCCGCGGGATTGATCCGACGCGGCCAATCATTGAAAGCAGTGGCTGGGTACACACTGTCCCCGACCCGGAGGTATTGGACGCCCACGATTACGACCAAAATCCAGATAAGTTTCGAAAAAAATGGGGGCCTTTTTCAACGGGTGTGCCATTTATGGTTAGTGAATTTGGAGGCATTGGCTGGGCAACCCAAGGCGGATGGGGCTATGGAAACGGCCCTCGTACCCTCAATGAATTTTATGCAAGGTATCAGGGGTTGGTAGACGCGCTGCTCGATAGTCCCAATCTATTCGGATTTTGCTACACACAATTAACGGACGTGGAATAGGAGCACAATGGCCTTTATTATTACGATCGCAAACCCAAATTTGACCTCAAGCGTCTGCACGCCATCACGTCCCGGCCGGCGGCCTGTGAATTGGAGAACGCCCAATAACTGCATAAGACGTTCCTGAAACGTGATGCCTCGATGATGGAGTGAGCGTCATTTGCTTGTAACCTTTGCCATCTTTTTCCTAAGTTCAGGAGAATG
>DASXFM010000285.1:0-6338 GCA_036489615.1 Verrucomicrobiia bacterium
GGCGAGGATGATTCTCGCCTACTACGAAGGGTTGCTGACCCAGGCGCGGATTCAAAACGACGTCGAGGTGCTGCGGGATACCGTAGGGGGCATTTTTGCCCTGCTGGGCGTTAAAGAGACGGAAGCCGCACCCGTTTAAAATTTTTTAGCCATTTACTTTACTAAACAGACAACTATAAGACGCGAACTATGAATACTAAAAATATCGTGAAAGTTGCGCCGGATTCGTGGATTGCTTCCGGTCAAAAATTAATCATCGGCATTGAGCGGGCCAAACGGGACCTCGCGAACGAATTTGCGGGCCAGTCGGACTTGCCCCAGCGTTTGTTTCAAGTGGCTTTGAACGAAGCCGAAGCATTGGCCTGGGAAACGGAATATCCGCAACTCGTTTTTCCAACATTGGCCGAAGAAAAAATCGCCGCGATTTCGTCCTGGTACGACCACGGCGGACAGTTGCGCAGCGATTACGCTGTCGCCGTGTAACGCGATTTAATTCAGAAAAACCTGACCCGAAAAAATTGATGTCCAACGGAGGAGCAGTCGTTCGTCATTAAAAAGGAAGACCTATGAAGAAAAATATAATTGAATTTGTTTTGTGGGGATCGGTAATGGCTGGCGTGGCCGGAATCCTAACGGGTTGCGGCCGCGCCGCCGCTCAACCGCAGATGCCGCCGCCACAGGTGACGGTTGCGACGGTTGAGCAAAAGGAAATAGTCGAATGGAGCGAGTTCACCGGCCGCGTGCAACCGGTGGACGACGTGGACGTACGCCCGCGCGTGTCCGGTTACATTCAAAAAGTTTGTTTCCAATCCGGGCAACTGGTTAACAAAGGCGACGTGCTCTTTGTGATTGATCCCCGATGGAACCAGGCGGTGTTTGATCAACGCCAGGCAGAGTACGAACAGGCGAAGCGTGAACAGGATCGCACCGCGGACCTGATCGCGAACAAAGCCATATCCCAGGAGGAAGCCGATGCGCGCAAGGCCCGCTATGAAGAAACCAAAGCGCAATTGGATTCGGCGCGACTGGATCTCGAATACACCCAGGTGCGCGCTCCCATCAGCGGCCGGCTCAGCCGAGCGCTGCTGACCGAGGGCAACTACGTGAGCGGCTCAGCCGGGTCCGCCTCCCTGTTGACTACCATCGTTTCCGTTAATCCGGTCTACGTCTACGCGGACGTGGACGAAGATTCGTATCTCAAATTCAGCCAGTTGGTCCGAGCCAAAGAACTCGGCAACGACGACGGCGGCAAAATTCCCGTGCAAATGGAACTCGCCGACGAGACTAATTTTCCACACGCCGGCAGCGTCGAATCTTTCGACAACCATCTCGATTCAGACATGGGCAGCATTCTCGTGCGCGCGGTTTTCTCGAACGACGACGGCACTCTTGTGCCCGGAATGTTTGCACGAATTCGCATTCCGATGAGCGACCGGCATTCTGCCTTCCTGGTGGACGAACGGGCCGTCGGCACTGATTTGTCCCAGAAATATGTGCTCCTGCTGACGCGCACGAATACCGTCGCCTATCAACCGGTTCAGTTGGGGCCGTTGGTTGACGGCCAACGCATCGTCCGTTCCGGTCTGGACGCCGGCGATGAAATTGTCGTAAACGGTTTGGAACGTGTCCGCCCGGGTATGCCCGTTTCCGCCACGCGAGAACCTTCTTCGGGCGGCGGGACGAGTGTCCAGACGGCGCGACGCTAATAATCCTGTTAATCCTATTGCCCAATCAACCTTTGGAGGCACTATGAATTTTTCCCATTTTTTCATCAAACGCCCGATCTTTGCCGGCGTACTGTCGATTGCCATATTTGTCATGGGTGCGCTGGCCATGTTCAAGCTGCCCATTGCCGAATATCCGGAAGTGGTGCCGCCAACCATCGTGGTCCGCGCGACGTTTCCCGGCGCAACGCCCAAAACGATCGCCGAAACCGTGGCTTCACCGCTCGAGCAGGCCATCAACGGCGTTGAAGGCTCGCTCTACATGTATTCGCAGGCGACGGCCGATGGCGTCATGACCCTCACGGTTACTTTCAACCTGGGCACGGATCCGGACAAAGCGCAGGTACAGGTCCAAAATCGCGTTCAACAGGTGCTGCCCAAGTTGCCCGAAGAAGTGCGGGAACTGGGCGTCACCACCACCAAACAATCGCCCGACCTGACCATGGTTGTCCACTTGTTTTCGCCCAACAATCGCTACGACGAGGTATACGTCCGTAACTACGCGACATTGCAGGTCAAAGACGTCCTGGCGCGAATTCCCGGCGCAGGCGACGTGGAAGTATTCGGTTCGGGTGATTATGCGATGCGCGTTTGGCTGAACCCGGACAAACTCGCGGAGCGCAGCTTGACGGCCAGCGACGTTGTGGCCGCCATTCGCGAACAGAATGTTCAAGTTGCCGGCGGCGTCATCGGCCAGCCTCCGACCCGTGACCCGGTAAATTTTGAATTGCTCGTCAACGTCAAAGGCCGCCTGACCACGGAAGAAGAATACGGTGACATCGTCGTTAAGACCGGTCCCAACGGCCAAAAAACGCTGCTCAAAGACGTCGCGCGCATCGAACTTGGCGCGGGCGATTATTCTCTCGAATCATTGTTGAATAACAAGACCGCCGTCGCGCTGCCCATTTTCCAAACACCCGGCGCCAACGCGCTCGAACTCTCCAAATCAGTCCGCAAAACCATGGAGGAGCTTAAGAAAAATTTCCCTGAAGGGATCGATTATTCGGTCGTGTATGACCCGACCATCTTCGTCCGCCATTCCATCGAGGCGGTCGTCCACACCCTGGGCGAAGCCATCCTGCTGGTGGTCATTGTGGTCATTCTGTTCCTTCAGACCTGGCGGGCGGCGATCATTCCGCTGGCCGCCGTGCCCGTATCGCTCGTGGGCACATTTGTCATGATGCTCGTGTTCGGGTTCAGCATCAACGCGCTGTCGCTTTTCGGATTGGTTTTGGCGATCGGCATCGTCGTGGATGATGCCATCGTCGTCGTTGAAAACGTCGAACGAAACATCGCGCTGGGATTATCGTCCGCCGATGCGGCTCGCCGCGCCATGTCTGAAGTGACCGGCCCGATTATCGCCACGGCGCTCGTGCTCTGCGCGGTGTTTATCCCGACAGCGTTCATCAACGGTCTGAGCGGCCAATTCTATAAACAGTTCGCCATTACGATCGCGATTTCGACTGTCATTTCGGCATTCAATTCTTTGACGCTCTCGCCCGCCCTGTGCGCGGTCCTGCTTAAGGATCATCATTCGCCGAAGGACTGGCTGTGGCGCACGATGGACACTGCCTTCGGCTGGCTCTTTCGTCCTTTCAACCGCGCCTTTGCGTGGTCCGGTGAGCAATACGGGCGCGGCGTACAGTCCGTCCTCCGCAAAGCGACCGTTGCGCTGGTCATTTATGCCGGGCTGGTGGCTTTGACCGGCTGGAGCTTTAAGAAAGTTCCGAGCGGTTTCGTCCCGACGCAGGACAAGCAATATCTCATCGCTTTCGCCCAATTGCCCGAGGGCTCCTCGCTCAGCCGCACGGACGCGGTTATTCGCAAGATGTCTGACCTTGGCTTGAAACAAGCCGGCATTGACTCGGCCGTGGCGTTTCCGGGATTGAGCATCAATGGATTCAGCGTCGCCTCCGATTCAGGTATCGTGTTTTTCACATTGAAACCGTTCGAAGAACGCGACTCGGCCAGCCTGAGCGGACCGGCGATTGCCGCCGCGTTGAACCAAAAATTCTCGGGCATCCAGGACGCCTTTGTGCTCACGGTCATGCCGCCGGCGGTCATGGGACTCGGAACATTTGGCGGCTTTAAGCTGTATCTCGAAGACCGCGCCGGGGTGGGCTACGATGCCTTGTATCAATCCGTGCAGTCATTGACTGCAGCCGGATATCAGACGCCGGCGTTGGGCGGATTGTTCTCCACCTACACGGTCAACACCCCGCAATTGGACGCGCAAGTGGATCGCGAAAAGGCGAAGACCGAAGGCGTGCCGCTGGGCAATCTCTTCGATACGCTGCAGATTTATCTCGGCTCGCTCTACGTCAACGATTTCAACGATTTTGGCCGCACGTACGAAGTCATTGCCCAGGCCGATTCACAATTCCGCGAGCATCCCGAAAGCATCGCCCGTCTCAAGACACGCAACGACCAGGGTCAAATGGTGCCGTTGGGCACACTCGTCAATGTCACTGAAACCCACGGCCCGGACCGGGTCATGCGTTACAATGGTTATCCCGCCGCGGAAATCAACGGCGGCCCGGCGCCCGGTTACAGTTCCGGCCAGGCCGAAGCGGCGATGGCGAAGATTGCCCAGGCAAATTTGCCCCGCGGAATATCGTATGAATGGACCGACTTGACCTTTCAGCGGATTTTGGCTGGCAACACTACAATCTACGTCGGGCCGCTGTGCATTCTCCTGGTATTTCTGGTGCTCGCGGCGCTTTACGAGAGTTTTCGCCTGCCGCTGGCCATCATCCTGATTGTGCCGATGTGCCTGCTGTTTGCCATCACCGGCGTGTGGCTCAAAGGCAGCGACAATAACATCTTCACCCAAATCGGCTTCATTGTGCTCGTCGGCCTGGCTTGCAAGAACGCCATTTTGATCGTCGAGTTCGCGAAACGAAAACAGGATGAAGGAATGTCGCCGTTCGCCGCCGCGATTGAAGCCTGCCGCTTGCGCTTGCGCCCGATTCTGATGACCTCCATCGCCTTTATTGCCGGCGTGTTCCCGCTCGTCGTTTCGCACGGCGCGGGCGCGGAAATGCGCCAGGCCATGGGCGTGGCCGTTTTTTCAGGAATGATTGGCGTGACGTTGTTCGGTTTGTTTCTGACGCCCGTGTTCTACGTGACGCTCATGAAGCTGAGCGGGGCGAAAAAATCCGCGCCGGAACCAAATCGCGCAGGTCTCGGCACGGCCGGAGCAGCAGCGGTTTCCATTTTATTACTGTCGCTCGTTTTGGCGCCGTCCGCGCACGCGAGTTTGCTGGAAGTGGGACCGGATTACAAACCGCTGACCAATTCGATCCCGGCTTCCTACAAAGGCACCGAGTTGGGCACATGGAAGGAAGGCCATCCTCTGGACGACTTGCCGAAGGGAGCCTGGTGGGAGGTCTTTGGCGATACGAACTTGAATGCGCTGGAGGCGCAGGCGCTCGATGCCAACCAGAAACTCAAGGGCGCCTTCGCGCGCCTGGAACAGTCGCGCGAGACCGCCCGTGTCACGCGCGGACAATTGCTCCCGCAAGCGAATTTCGACCCCAGCTTTTCCCGCGAGCGTTATTCGCCCAATGAACAGCCGAGCTTCGGTCCGCTCACCGCGAATACAATCAACACACCCGTGGATCTGAGCTATGAAGTGGACCTGTGGGGACGCGTGCGGCGTTCGTTTGAGAGCTCGCGCGCCGATGCCCAGGCTTCACTGGCCGATTATTACAACGTGCTCCTGACCCTCCAATCCGATGTTGCGCAAAACTATTTTGCGGTGCGGGAACTGGACCAGGAGATGTCCATCGTGACCGGTACCATCAACCTGCGCAACGAACAGGTGCGCTTTGTGCGCAGCCGTTACGAAGGCGGCATCGGCAGCGAATTGGAAATCGCCCAGGCTGAAACTGAACTGGCCACCACCGAGGCCGACGCCGCGTCCCTGGCTCAACGCCGGGACCAAATTGAAAATGCCATCGCCATTCTCGCCGGGTGCAATCCCGCTGATTTTCACCTGGACCAAAATACGAATCAATGGGCGCCCGAACCTCCGCAAATTCCGGCCGGTCTGCCTGGAGACTTACTCGAACGCCGTCCGGACGTAGCGCGAGCCGAACGGCAACTCGCTTCAGCCAACGCCAAAATCGGCGTCGCCAAAGCCGCCTTCTTCCCGGTCGTCACCTTGACTGGATCAGCCGGTTACGTCAGCGCCGACGTCAGTTCCCTGTTCAATTGGGAGAGCCGCACCTGGACCTTTGGTCCGGGGGTTTCGCTGCCCCTGTTCACCGGCGGCCGTAACCGGGCCAATTACCGGCGCTCAAGGGCGGCCTATGATGAAGAGGTGGCTGCCTATCGCCAGCAGGTGCTCGTGGCGTTCGGCGACGTCCAGAACAGCTTGTCTGATATCAGACACCTCACCGACCAGGCCGCGGCCCAGGATCGCGCTGTTACCAGCGCGCAACGTTCAGCCGATCTCGCCGCCGAACGTTACCGCTCCGGCATCGTCAGTTACATTGAAGTGGTCGATGCCAATCGTGATGCCCTCACAGCCGAACGGGCCGCCACCCAACTCAACGGCCAGCGCCTGGTCGCCACTGTTCAATTGGTTAAAGCTCTTGGCGGCGGCTTCGA
>DASXFM010000061.1:0-18949 GCA_036489615.1 Verrucomicrobiia bacterium
CCAGGCCGCCGCCGCTATTGGTCTGCACGACTAACTGCACCAAGCCGGCGGTGGTGGTTTTGAGGGAGCCTGTGTAATTGGCAGGCATCGAGCCGAGGGTGGGCAGACTCCCACTGAGGCTGCCGGTATACGTCAACAGCGTGTTTGTGCCTAGCCCAAATCCGGCATCGCCGGCAACGTTGATCGTGCCACCCAGGGTAAGGTTGCCGATAACGGCGGCTTTCGTAGTGTTCGTGCCCAGCAGATAGTCCAGCACCGTGCCGCTGACCATCTTGAAGCTGTTGCTGACCGTCAGGGTGGTGCTCCCGCCCAAGGCCAGGGGACCTTGCGGCGGCTCGATCACGTTGGTGGTGTACAGGCCGGCCGGGGCGTTGTAGAACGCCAGGGTGTTGCCGATGCTGTTCGTAGTCAGGCCGTCAATCGTGACCAACTGGGACGCCGGCGCGCTGTTGCTCAGAGTGAGCTGGGCGTCATAAAGTTTAAAGGTGTTGCTTCCGCCAGGCACGGTGATGGTCGAGTTAATGAACTGAATATCACTGGCATTGTAGATCCCGCAACTCGCCGCTCCCGTGATATTGACATCGTTGAAGGTGACGTTTGAGACGAGCATCTCCGGAAGCCCCCAGATCAAGATGGGTGCGCCTGACGCTACCGTGGAAACGGAGGTGATATTACTGAAGGTGAGGTTTTGCCAGATGGGAGTCAAACTGGTCACGCTCTGGGCGGGATCCGCTGCCGCCAGGGTCGGGCTGGCTTTGCTGGTGGAGTAAATGTCATAATAACTGAAAAGGAGGAAGGGGATTCCCGTATAGACGTTCGTCATCTGCAGATTGAGAAAGGACAGGTTTTGCGCCAGCCCGCCTTCCGTGCGGTTCGACTTCAGGCGGATGCCATATTGGGTGTTGCTAAAAGTGCAACTGATCACCGTCAGATTCGAGATGCCGCCGACAATACTGCTGCCGAGCGAGATGCCATGTCCGTTGGAAAGCGCGCAGTTGGTGATGAGAATGGAAGAACTCGCCGCCGAGACGCTGGAGCCTCCCAGGATAGCGACGCAGTCGTCGCCGTTGCCGATAGAGCAGCCGCTGATAAGCATATTGGTCGCCTCAACATCGATCCCGTCGGTATTGGGACTGTCCCCGGGGGCGGTGATAGTGATGTTTTGGATGGTCACGTTGCCGCACGTATTCTTGATGCCAATGAACTGGATGGGCGAGTTCGAGAATGTGAGGTTTTGGATCAGCACCCGCTTGCATCGGGAAAAGATGATCATCTCCGGGGCGGTTCCGCCATTGGTCGCCTCGTCATTCCACCACGCCACGCCCTGGCCATCGATGGTTCCAGCCCCGCTTAGTTCGATGTCGGTCAGGCCCGAGCCGGTGAGGAAGGTCGAGGGTGAAGTATCCCCGCCGGGATATCTGCTGAGCGGCAGCATTTGCAACATCGCCCCGGAATCAATCTGCAGGTTCAGGCTCTTGGCGAACGTCAGGGGGCCGCTCTCAAAAGTTCCGGGCGTGATCTCCACCGTCCCGACCCCGGCGGTGGAGGCGGCGTTGATGGCGTTTTGGATGTTCGTGGTGTCGTCCTTCGTCCCGTTTCCCAAAGCCCCGTAATTGGTGACGTAGTATGTCCCGCTCGGAATCACCGGCAACACCGGCGTTTGGGCGTGAATGAACGGTGCCCAACCCACGAACAAGGCAACACATAGAAGCGCAGATGTATTTTTTATTTTCATAGGAGGTAGGAGAGGTTGAATTTAAGTTGATTGGATACTTGGTTCAGCATGTGGCAATGACCCCATCTGGCCTGCGGCCTCAATTTTCTCCACTGTGGAGATCCGCTTACAAAACTGCCCACTAACGTCTTCCAACCTGTCGCCGAGGCTGACAGCGGCAACAATGATTTGATGCTTGCACCCGGCTGTTGGAAACATCTTCGCACCTTATCACGGAAGCCGGCGGCCTCAATCACCATTTTACGCCCAATAATATACCCTTTTGCATCAATGTCGGCGGCCTGTGGTCGCCGCGGCGGGGGCGGTTTGACCTTCTTTTTCAGTGCCCTGTCACGGCGAATATTTGCTTTGTCCGGCGTCCCGGCTAAAGCCGGGCGTCACTCGCATTTGACTTCACTTTCGTTCGACTGTAGTTAAGGGGGAAAGACTATGGAGTGGCTTCATTACGTTGCTTATTTTTTTGGCGGCACCTTTTTCACCAACGCAATTCCACATCTGGTCAGCGGGCTGATGGGACGTCCGTTTCAAAGTCCCTTTGCCAAACCGCCCGGCCGTGGCTTATCTTCTGCCACCGTCAATGTGCTCTGGGGTTTTCTCAATTTGGTCTTCGGTTACCTGTTCGTTTTCCGGGTCGGGAATTTTAGTCTCGATGATGTGGCCGACGCCATCTCACTGGGCCTGGGCATCCTGGTCATGAGTCTTGTGGCCGCGCATATCTTCGGCCGCATCAATGACGGCAATTCGCCCAAACATTCCGCCAAATAATCTTCAAGACGTCTTCATTGGAATTGCCATTGTCCTTAGATTTAGTGACAACCCTATACTTTTGGCTATCTTGACGCGCCGCTTCGATTCGAATTAAAGTCGACAAACTATGTCCCAAACAAAAATCTCTCAAGTGTCGGGCACCAATCGTCGTGCCTTTCTTTCCCAAACCGCCGGTCTGGCCGCAATCGTCGCGGCAGGCGGCTTGCCGGTTTCCCTGGCCAAGGCCGAACCGGCCATGTCCATGGCACCCGGCGCCAATGGTGCTTTTCCAGAAGGATTTATTTGGGGTGCGGCCACTGCGGCCTACCAGGTGGAAGGCGCCGCCAATGAAGATGGACGCAAACCCAGCGTGTGGGATACCTGGAGCCATATCCCCGGCAAGGTCAAAAATAATTACACCGGCGATGTCGCCTGCGATCATTATCATCGCTATAAGGGGGACATCAAATTAATGGCCGAGCTCGGCATTAAACATTATCGCTTCAGCATCGCATGGCCGCGCATCGTTCCCGATGGCCGCGGCGCGGTGAATGAAAAAGGCATGGATTTTTACAATCGCCTCGTGGACACGCTGCTCAAACATGATATCACGCCGCACGCGACGCTTTTTCATTGGGACAGCCCGCAGGCTTTGGAAGATCTTTATGGCTCATGGCGCGACCGCCGGATCGCTCACGACTTTGCCGACTACTGTACCCAGGTCGTTAAACGCCTCGGCGATCGCATCACCAACTGGATGACCATCAACGAAATTTTTTGTTTCACCTATCTCGGCTACGGCGTCAATGTTGAACCCCCCAACGCGCCGGGCACCGTCGTCAAGTCGCGCAAGGAACTGCACCAGACCGTTCACCATGCTTTGCTCGCGCACGGCCTCGCCTGCCAGGCCATTCGTGCCGCCACGCCCAAACCCGCCAAGGTCGCACTCGTCATCAATTTCGATTCCTTCGTGCCCGTGATTGAAACGCCGGAAAATATCGAAGCCGCCAAAAAAGCCTTCGTGGCGGAAGAACACAACGGCACTGTGCTCGTCCCCGCCTTGACCGGCGCCTATAACCCTGACGCCATTGCCGACAGTGCGCCGGACGTCCAGCCCGGAGACATGGAAACGATTGCCCAGCCGCTCGACCTGCTTGGCTTCAATATCTATACCGGCTCCTATGTCCGCGCTGCCGACAATGCCCGCGGTTACGAACTGCTGCCGCTCCCCCGCGAATATCCGCAGATGCATATGCCATGGCTTAATTTCCTGCCCGAATCACTTTACTGGGGCGTGCGAATGGTTTCCGAGGCCCTCGGCAAAAAAGATCTCCCCATCCTCATCACGGAAAACGGCTGCGCCACCGATGATGAAGTCACTGACAAAGGCGAGATTTTGGACCTGGCCCGCATCATGTATACGCGTTCCTACCTGCAGAACGCTCATCGCGCCATCAGCGAAGGCTATCCGTTGATCGGGTACATCCATTGGAGCCTGATGGATAATTTTGAATGGACCTGGGGCTATACGCGCCGTTTCGGAATGACCTATATTGATTACGACAACAAGCTGAAGCGCACGCCGAAGGAAAGTTTCCGCTGGTACCAGCGGGTCATTCGCGAAAACCGCATCGTCTAGTCACGGGCGCAGCCCGCTTAATTTTGCACCGGGGCAGGGGATAACTTCCGCCGTTCCTGGATGTCTTCGATGAGCTGCGCCGCTGCCTGGATCAAAGCATCCAACACCTCGATTTTAATGTCGGTTCCGTGGAGGGCTTTCCGGGTTTTGCGCATTCGTCGGGTGAGGAGTTGGACATCTTTGGCGAATTTGGACGCGGGCGGTTGCACCCCCACAAAAATCGCCGCCTGCACCGCCCGTTGCGCTGACGTGACGATGTGGTTTCCCAGCAACGTCAAAATCTTAATGCCATCCGTTTGCGTGTGCCGCCAGGCGTAACACGTCTGGGCATCCGGGTGCCCGATCAATTCGAACACTTGGACATAACCGCTCCATACGGTTTCGTTCGTCTTCATTTTTTCATGAACGAAAACCGTTTTCCGATGGATTGACTTGCATAGATGCCTCAGCTCTATGGCTGCTTGAAGTTCCTCCACCCCGTTGGTTTGATCTGCCATCTACAACCTCCTGAGCTTTTTTAGCAAAATAAATGCCGCAATTTTCTGCGTTGAGTTCATTGGAAAAGCCGCAAAACGTGAAAGGTGCGTTGTCGGCATCGCGCAAATTGCACTTTCTTTGCATATTTCAACATAGACGTTCGAACGCAAATTTTAAAAGCCCTCCCCGTTTTTCCTCCGCTTCGGCATTGGACACCGGCAATCGCGGATGCCAAAGTTCCTGGTTAACAGCCTGTGTCGTTATCGCCTTAGGCGCGCCGGTGGACCTGCGTTCCCGACCTCCCAACTCATGGATAAAGTCCCGCAATCCGCGCGTATTTTCTGCGGTGCGGATGTTTTCAAAGACGACGTTTGCCTGTTGGCCATTGATATCGCCGACGGCAAAAAAGCCTGAATGCGCTTGCGTCGGGACGATGCATCCAAATTGACGCGATAGGCGTTTTCAAGTAAGGCAGTAGTTGTAACAACCCTTAATCTATGAAAACCAACCTTATTCTCACCGGCCTTTTAACCATCACGCTTTTGACCTCAGCCAATTGCCGCGCAGGCATGTTTGACGACCTGAAAAGCATGATTTCCTCCACCAGCGGCTCAAACTCCTCCATCTCAGCACTTTCGGATAACCAAGTGGTGGACGGCCTTAAGGAGGCTCTGGGCGATGGCGTTTCCCATGCGGTGGCTTCGCTGGGGCATAGCGACGGTTTTCTGACCAATCTCGACGTTAAAATTCCCTTGCCCGGAAAATTACAGAATGCCGAAAAGGTGGTGCGCATGGCCGGCCAAGGCCAGTTGGTGGACGATTTTGAAGCCTTGATGAACCACGCAGCGGAGCAGGCGGTCCCGGTCGCCGCCAATGTGTTCGGCGATGCCATCAAACAGATGAGCATTGACGATGCGAAAAATATCCTCTCCGGCCCGGATGACGCGGCCACGCAGTATTTTCGCCGGACTACCCAAACCAATCTTTTCACCGCCTTCTATCCGATTGTGCAAAAGGTGACCGATCAAGTGGGCGTCACCGAAAAATACAAAGCCATGATGGGCAAATTTAACTCCGCGAACTCTCTCGGGGGTATGTTCGGCGGTAGCGCTCACAGCCTGCTCAGCACGACTGATCTGGATACCTACGTCACGGGGAAAGCCCTTGACGGGCTTTTTAAGATGGTCGCTGCGGAAGAAAAAGACATTCGTGCCAATCCTGCCGCTCGTACCACTGACCTGTTAAAAACGGTTTTTGGCGCGGTCAAACAATAGAGGCCCGGAGACGATGCGCATTCATGAGTTCCACTCAGAGGTCTGGCTGCCGCGGCCGCCGCAGGAAGTTTTTCCGTTCTTTGCGGATGCCCGCAATCTTGAAACGCTCACCCCACCGTGGTTGAACTTTAAGATTCTCACACCCGCGCCAATCGCGATGCAGGAGGGAGCACTCATTGATTATCGGTTGCGGGTGCGCGGCTTTCCCGTGCACTGGCGCACACGCATCAATCTCTGGGATCCGCCTAACCATTTTGTGGACGAGCAACTGCGCGGGCCATATCGGCAGTGGATTCACGAACATACCTTCGAGTCAAAGGACGGCGGCACTCTGGCACGCGACCATGTCCAGTACGCTGTGCCGTTTGATTTCCTTATCTACCGCTGGCTCGTGCGTCCGGATATCGAAAAGATTTTTCAATACCGCGCTGCCGAATTGGCCAGACATTTTAAGGCCGCTTCTCCATCCGCCTGATGCTTAAAACCTTAGCGGCCGCCTGCCCGGTATGTTTCGTGCTTCCCCACGCGTTGCAAAACTTGAAACCGGCATTTCCTCTATCGAACAATTGTGTTACAATAACCCTTATATTTTAAATAATGTCAAAATTTGTACAAATCCCGGTCATAAAATCTGCTTTCATTAATACGCTCTGTGCAGCCACCTTGCTGTTGTCGGCAGTGGCTGCAAATGCTCAAAGCCAATATACCTACACCACACTCGGTGTACCATTGGGATACGATACTTACGCCACCGGCATTTCCGGCACGAACATCGTGGGGTACTACGACGATTCCAACGGTACGCACGGTTATCTTTACGATGGCACCAACTACACCACGTTTGATGTGCCGGGAGCAGTTGAGACTTATGCCAATGGCATCTGCGGCACGAACATCGTGGGATATTACTCCGACACCAATAATGTCACGCATGGTTTTCTCTACGACGGCAGCAACTACACGACGCTGGACATGCCGGGAGAACAAGCCACCTATGCCACCGGTATTTCGGGCACGAATATTGTGGGCTATTATGAAGACGCCAGCGGCACGAATGGTTTTCTTTTCGACGGCAGCAATTACCTCACACTGAACGTCCCGGGAGCAATGGAGACCTATGCCAACGGCATCTGCGGCACGAACATCGTAGGGTATTATTACGACACCAACAGCGTACGGCACGGCTTTCTCTACGATGGCAGCAACTACACCACGCTGGATGTGCCGGGAGCGCAATTCACCTATGCCAATGGTATTTCGGGCACCAATATCGTCGGGTATTACCAGTATGGCGGCAACTTTGAAGGCTTTCTCTATGATGGCACCAATTTTACTACTTTATACGCGCCGCTGGCGGAGGATACCGAGGCCCTCGGCATTTCCGGTAGCAGCATCGTGGGGGCTTACATTGGAGATTACTCGTTGAACTACGCCGAATACCCATTTTTAGCCACGTTAAATGTCGTCATTCCCCCGGTCAGTTCCCTCTTGCAAATCGAGCCAGGAGACGGAGTAGTGATCTTGCAATGGCCCACCAATTACGCCGACCTTGTTCTTCAGATGTTGACCAATTTGGATGGCTCCGATACGTGGACCAATTATCCGGCAACTCCCGTCGTCAACGGCACCAATTTCAATGTGACGGTGGTTCCCGTTGAAGCGCAAAGATATTTTCGATTAACCGAATCGACCAATACGGGGAGCGGAGGAAGCCCGGGAAGCGGAGGCGGAAGCGTTTCTCCGCTCGACGAGTGGACCTTCAATCAGACGCTTGCTGATTCGGGCACCGGCTCGAATGATTTGATCGGGTTTTATTCGCCAGGTTATGTGCCCGGGCTTAATGGTTTTGTTGCGATCAGCTTTGATGGGACGAGCCAATATGCTATCTCAGACAACAATCTGGGGATCACGGGATTGAATTTTACTTTTACGGGCTGGATCAGCAGTACTAACGACGCGCCTGACCAGAACATCTTCGTTTGGGAAGATTCTGCCTTGGGGCTATACCTCATCATTGGGGGCGGGGCAACCCTCATCGGCGGCACGGGCAAGACGGGTTGGGTGACCTATGGCGACGCTCCGGCAAGTTGCGGTGCTTCATCGGCCTGGTTTTATGCCCTGGTCAACACGCCCACGGGCTTCATTTTTTACACCAATGGCGTCGTCGCCGGCACCGGGCCGCCTTTGTTCGATGATGGGGATAACCCCATTCCTGCCGCCCCTGTGACCATCGGTTATACCCTGAGCCAGGGTTACGGTTTGGCCGGCACGGTCCAGGATTTTCAGATCTTTAACACAAATTTGACGTCCTGCCAGGTTTCCAACCTTTATAGCGCGGGCGCGCAATGACGGGTAGATAGTCTTTTACAAATCCGTGATCGGCGCATGCTTCGGAACGAGCGCTTTCATGATGATCCACGCGATCATATAGCTCAGTGCGCAAATGACGAACATGACGAGATAAGCCGTTTGAGGCGCAAAATGGTCGTTTAATTTCCCCGGGATGAGTTGGACGATGACCCCCCCGATGCCACCCGCTGCGGTGCCAATGCCGACCATGCTGCCAATGGCCTTTTTTGGAAACATGTCCGAGACGGTGGTAAAGAGGTTGGCCGACCAGGCCTGGTGCGCGGTCGCGCCGATGCAAATCGTGCCTACGGCCAGGATGGCCGCCATGCTGCCAAAACGGTTGACGTCCCCAAAAAATTGCGTCAACAAAACGGCGAACGGACAAAGGGCAATAAGAAACATCGTCGTCATGCGGGCTTGATAGACGGCAAACCCGCGCTTGATGAGCGTCATGGGAATGCTGCCGCCATAAATACTGCCCACAATGGCAATGCCATAAACGATAAACGTGGGGAGGATGATTTGCGGTTTGGTCATATGAAACTGCTTCTGCAAATAATCCGGCAACCAAAAAAGATAAAACCACCAGATGCCATCCGTCATGAATTTGCCGAAAATGAAGGCCCACGACTGGCGATACTGAAAGAGTTTTGGCCAGGAAACTTTTTGCGCTTTATCCCCGGTTTGCGCATCGGTCGAAACCTCATCGTCAATGTGGATATAATCATATTCCGCTTTCGACAATCGCTTTTGTTGGTTCGGCGGGTTGTATAGCCACAACCAAAAGATTAGCCACGACAAGCCGCCTGCTCCAGTGATGATAAATGCCATCTTCCAACCCAGCGCATCCCCGAAAAGAATCAGGCAACCCGGCACCAGGAGGGTCGCCACCATCGCTCCGGCGTTGGACCCGCTGTTGAAGATGGCCGTGGCGAGGGCACGCTCGCGTTTGGGAAACCATTCGGCGACCGTCTTGATGGAGGCCGGAAAGTTTCCTGCCTCGCCAATCGCAAAGAGACTGCGGATCATAATATGCATCTGCACCATGGAACCAACGAAGGCGTTGCCGATGCCGAAAATAGACCACGTGATCAGTGAAAGGGCCAATCCGGGCTTCGTCCCGATTTTGTCAATGACCCATCCCGCGATGATCGTCACGCCCGCATAAAAACCAGTGAAAAAAGCCGTGAGGTGCGAATAATCGGTGTTGGTCCATCCAAACCCTCCCGAGGCCACCGGAGTGCAAAAGAACTCTTTCAAAAAACTAATCACCTGGCGATCCATGTAATTGACCGTGGTGGAATAAAAAAGAAGCGCGCAGATGACCCAGCGGTAACGACTGAATGCTGGAGCGTTCAACGGAGCGCTCAAAATTGGTGGATTCATTCACGCCATATTTATCTGAAACGAATCTCCCGCTCAAGTCGCAACCCCTTCATATGCAAAATATTCATACAACTTTGCAGAATAACACTATCAGCAGGTGACCGCATTTTTGATTTAATGAGCTATAGTTCCTGCAGGCCGTTTTGCGCACTTGCGTAGAGATATACTCAGATTTAAAATTTTGACCTTATAAAGACCATGCCTTTTATCCACGACGATTTTTTGCTGAGCACCAAAACTGCGCGCCGGCTTTATCACAAGTTTGCCGGGCCTGAGCCGATTTTTGACTATCATTGCCACCTCTCCCCGCGGGATATCGCTTCCAACCGCCAATTCAAAAACCTCTTTGAGGTCTGGCTGGAAGGCGACCATTACAAATGGCGCGCCATGCGTTCCAACGGCGTTTCGGAAAAATTCTGCACCGGGGATGCGTCTCCTTATGAAAAGTTTCTCGCTTGGGCCAAAACCGTTCCCCAGACGCTTCGCAACCCGCTCTATCATTGGACGCATATCGAATTGAAGCGCTATTTCGGTATCAGTGAATTGCTGAGTGAAAGGACGGCAAAAAAAATCTGGGACAAGGCGAACGAGCAACTGGCCAAACCCACCCTGGCGACCCACGGCATCCTGAAAAAATTCAAAGTGAAGCTCGTCTGCACCACAGATGACCCGGCCGATTCGCTTTCCGAGCACCGTGAATTTGCCCGCTCGGGCCATTCCACAAAAATGCTGCCGGCATTTCGCCCGGACGCCGCGCTTACAGTGAATGCCCCGCACAATTTCAATCGTTGGATCGAGCGTCTCGCCGCAGCGAGTAACGTGGACATCAACAGCTATGGCGCCTTCACTACCGCCCTCAAGAAGCGCCACGACTTTTTCCATTCACAAGGCTGCCGCGTGTCCGATCATGGCATGACCCATTGCTTTGCCGATTTTTGCCCGGACAAAGTGGCCGCCGGGATTTTTGACAAGGCGCGGCGCGGCCAAGCCGCCACGCCGGAAGAGCATTCGCAGTTCGCCTCCAACCTGATGCTTCTTTTCGGCCAGATGGATGCCAAACGCGGCTGGGTCCAGCAGCTTCACCTCGGCGCCCTGCGCAATAACAACACCCGCCTGTTGAAACGCCTTGGCGCGGATACCGGTTTCGATTCCATCGGCGACTGGCCCCAGGCGCGAACCCTGGCGGCGTTTCTGGACAAATTGGATTCCGAAAATGCCCTGCCCAAAACGATCATTTATAACAACAACCCGGCCGATAACTATGTCTTCGGCTGCATGATTGGCAACTTCCAGGATGGCACCGTTCCGGGCAAAATCCAATTCGGCTCGGCCTGGTGGTTTTTGGACCAAAAGGAAGGCATGGAATGGCAGCTCAACACCCTTTCCAACCTGGGCCTGCTCTCGCGTTTTGTGGGGATGATCACCGATTCACGTTCGTTTATGTCCTATCCCCGGCACGAGTATTTCCGGCGCACGCTCTGCAACTTGGTGGGCCGGGACGTGGAAAATGGCGAGATTCCCGATGATGAAGCCCTGGTAGGTGGCCTGATTCGTGATATTTGCTACGGAAATGCTTCCCGCTACTTCGGAATTTAAATTGCGTTTGCCGATTTTCCGCGCAATCCTTGGGAGAAATGACGTCAGAACAACAGGCCGCACGCGAAATCTTTCAGAGAATTGCGGGTAATATCGGCCAGGTCATGAGGGGTCAGACTCCCGCTACGCGGAACCTGCTGACGGCTCTGGCCAGCGGCGGTCATGTGTTGCTCGAAGATTTTCCTGGTACGGGTAAAACCACCCTGGCCAAGGCGCTGGCCCGTTCCGTCGATGCATCCTTCAAACGCATCCAATTCACGCCCGACCTGCTGCCCTCCGACATCCTGGGCGTTTCGATTTTCAACCAGCGTGAACAACAGTTTCATTTTCATGAGGGCCCCATTTTCACCAACATCCTGTTGGCTGATGAAATTAACCGCGCTTCGCCACGCACCCAATCGGCCCTGCTCGAAGCCATGGGCGAAAGCCAGGTCAGTGTGGATGGCGAGCGCCGGGACCTTTCAGATTTATTTTTTGTCATTGCTACGGAAAACCCGGTGGAGTTTCGCGGGACATATCCGTTGCCGGAAGCGCAAATGGACCGTTTTTCCATGCAGTTTTCGCTAGGCTATGTCCCGGCCAACGAGGAAGTCTCCATCCTGGCCGCGCAACAGCACAGCCATCCGCTCGAAGCTTTAAAATCCTGCGCCTCGCTGGCCGAAGTCCTGGGGCTAAAACGTGCGGTACAGAACGTGCGTATCAGTGACGAATTGAAACGCTATGCCGTGGATATCGTCAGTTCCACCCGCACAGCCGTCGGCGTCCGGCTCGGGGCCAGTGCGCGCGCTTCGATTGCGTTGATGAAATCGGCGCAGGCCCTGGCCCTGTTTGATGGCTTTGATTTTGTCACCCCCGAACAGATTCAGGAGCTGGCCGTGCCCGTGATTGCCCACCGGCTCGTCATGGAACCGCAGGCACGCTTTTCCGGGATGACTCCCCGGGGGGTGGTCCGGGATATTTTGAAAAAATTACCCGTGCCGTCATGAGGTGGTAATGAACTTAATCTGGCGCGCCGTTTATCGTTTTTATCGGATAATGTCGTGGCTGATTTATTGGTCACAACGGCGCTTTACTTTTGCCGGCTGGCTCGTTCTCACGTCCTTTTTTGTGAGCGCGCTCGGGGCACTGGACATGGAAAGCCTCTCCATTTACCAGGCTTATGTGCTCTTGCTTCTGTTGTTGATCACCGCTTTTGTTTTCAGTTGGTTCTTTCGACTCAATTATTCCGCCACCCGATTGCTGCCGCGGTTTGGCACGGCGGGCCAGGCTTTTGCCTATCGCGTTCGCATCCGGAACCTTACCTCCCGCACCCAAAACGACCTGACGCTCCTGGAAAATCCCGCCGATCCGCGCCCCTCCTTCCAGGAATGGCTCGCCCGGCAATTGGCCGAGGAAAAGAAAGTCCGCCAGCTCCGGCTCAGCCGTCCCCAGCAGCGCTACAATCCGTTCCGGATCGCCGTGGTCTCAACGGTTTCGGTCCCGCCGATTCTTCCCAATGAAGAAGTGGAAGTTCAGGTCCTTGTTACGCCCTTGCGTCGCGGCCTGCTGCGACTGGACGGCCTGACCCTGGCCCGGACGGATCCTTTCGGCCTCTTTCGCGCTTTTGCCAAACTTCGTTTGCCAGAGACGATCCTGATCCTGCCTAAACGCTATCCGTTGCCGCCAATTGCCATGCCGGGCACGATGAAATTCCAGGAAGGCGGGGTAGCGCTCGCTTCTAATGTCGGCCAGAGCGATGAATTTGTTGCTTTGCGTGAATATCGCCGCGGCGATCCGCTCCGCCGTATCCATTGGCGCAGTTGGGCTCGCTTCGGGAAACCCATCGTCCGGGAATTCGAAGACGAATTTTTCGCGCGCCATGCGCTGGTGCTCGATACTTTTTGCGATGAGCCCTTCAGCGAACGATTTGAGGAGGCCGTTTCCATCGCTTCGTCCTTCGCCAGCGCAGTCCGCACCCAGGAATCGTTGCTGGATCTGCTTTTCGTCGGCGCGCAGGCGTATTGTTTTACCGTCGGTCGCGGGCTGGCGCACGTGGACCAAATGCTCGAAATCCTTGCCTCCGTCCGCGTCAGCGTGGATAAGCCGTTTGAAACGCTCGAAACGCTCGCCCTCAACCATGTAGGCGCGGTCAGCGGATGCATTTGCGTTTTGCTGGCGTGGGATGAGCCGCGCCGCCGCTTCGTGGAAAAGATCCGGGCCGTGGGGATCCCCGTGAGGGTGATCATCGTGCTCGCCGAAGAGCCGCCCAAACCATTGGATCCCGGCCCGATGCGGGATGAACCCGAAAATTTTCACACGCTGATCGCCGGGCAGGTTGAACAGGGACTTTCAAGAATGTAAATTGTGCCATGATCCTTAAAGTCCCATTTTGTTAAGATGAAGACTCCGCCATTGCTCATGGGCGCCACCCTTCTTTTTTGGGGCTGGCAGGCCGGGTTTTTGCCCGAAGCCGTGGGCATGGCCGCGATTTTGGAGAGCTCGCGTTTCCTCAAGACGCGTTGGGAATTTACGGATGATGAGTTCGCCCGCGTTTGGACCTTTTGCTCCGTGCTGCTCCTGGCGGCGATGATTTTTGCTTTCAACAGCAACAGCGGTCCGTCGGAATTCAGCCAGTTGTTGCAAAATCCCAACGCCACTTCCGAACGCAATGCCGGCAACGCGAGCACTTTGACGGTGGATTCTTTGATCCGCTGGCTGCCGATGATTTGTTTCCTGTTCGTCGTCGCGCAAACCTTCAGTCCCGGCAATAACATCCCGCTGGAAGCCATCTCGCTTTACTTGCGCAATCGCATGAAAAAGGCCCGGAAACGGGGCCTGCCCTTGCCTCCCTCGCGCAGGGTAGATGTCTCGTATCCATATTTTGCGCTCTGCCTATTCTCCGCCAGCGGGCATGCGGCGCAGGACGACTATTTTTATTACGGCCTTTGTATCCTAAGTGCCTGGGCGCTTTGGCCGCAACGTTCGCGCCGTTTCATTCTGCCTGTTTTTTTTGGCACGTTTGCCCTTGCGGCTGCCGTGGGTTTCTGGGGCCAGCATGGTTTCATCCAATTGGTGCGCATGGCCGGGGAATATGATCCCCAATTTTTATCCTTCTTCTGGCATCCCCGGGCCAATCCCGAAGAGAGCATGACCAGTATCGGCAACATCGGCCGGATGAAACTGTCAGGCAAAATCATTATTCGCCTTGAACCTGAAAACGGCTCCATCGTGCCCGTCTATTTGCGTGAAGCCAGCTATCGCAAGCTCGAGGAAATCAGCTATCGCGACCACCGGCAATTGAGTTGGGACGCCGGCATCACCAATAATGATTTTCCTGAAGTGTCGGAAACCCCGCGGGACAGCGGAGTGTGGCCGCTACACTCGGCCCCGGCCAACAAGTCCCTCGTCAGCATCGCCTGTTATCTCGACGGCATGAACCAGAACAACCGGGATCCCGATGGCCTCCTCCCGCTACCTGCCGATTGCAGTTGTCTCCAAAACCTCCACGCCTACTTCGTCTATCAAAATAACATCGGGGCGGTGCTGGCTGAAGGGCCGCGGCTGGTGATTTTTGACGCCCGTTTCGGTTCCGGCGCCATCCTGGATGCTCCTCCCGAAAGCAATACCTACACGACCAACCAGGATTTGTTCGTGCCGGCCAGCGAAGTTCCCGCGCTTCGCCAGGTCATTTCCCAATTGAAAGTTACCGGCAAAAGTGACGTGGAGAAGATTTCGGCGGTCAGCAGTTTTTTCGCGAACAATTTCAAATACAGCCTGTGGCAGGATGTGTCGAAATCGTTCAGCACGAACAACACCCCGCTGGCCCGCTTCCTTTTGGATACTCACACTGGCCATTGCGAATATTTTGCCACGGCCACGGTCCTGCTGTTGCGTGAACTGGGCATCCCCGCGCGCTACGCGGTCGGCTACTACGTTCACGAACAATCCGGCAGTGGTTATGTGGTTCGCATGCGCGATGGTCACGCCTGGACCCTCGTGTGGGATAAAAGAAATCATGTCTGGCAAAACTTTGATACGACGCCTGGGACCTGGGTGGGGGAGGAGGAAGATCGCGCATCGCCATTCCAATTTTTATCGGACTTTCAATCGTGGGCCCAGTATCAGATCTTGAGGTTCTTTTATTACAGCCATAGCAATATCCGGGAATATATCTTTTGGGCCTTGATTCCGGCGCTGGCGTTTCTCTTGTACCGGATCTTTCGCAGCAGCCGCCGTTACCAGGAAGATGAAAAGCCGGCCGGCACGGACCGGCCCGGCCTCGATTCGGAATTTTACCGCCTGGAACGAAAACTCATCCAAATGGGATCGGTTCGTGAGCCGGGCGAACCGCTTTCACTTTGGTTGCAACGCGTTACTAAAGACCCAGGTTTGGCGGGATTAAAACAGTCGCTCGAAAATCTCCTCGTGTTGCATTACCGCTATCGTTTCGATCCAGGCGGTTTGGATCCGGCTGAACGCCAGGCTTTGCGCCGGGAGGTTGACGTCTGTCTCTCCACTGCCTCCGCCCGCAATCGGTAAGGCGTCCGGTCCGATTACAATCTCTTTTTGCCCCGGGCTTTAGCTTTGGCCCAGCGCGCCCGCGCGGCGGCAGCTATCTTTGCCCGGGCAGCCGCGCTCAATTTACGCCTGGGTTTGCGCCCGGCTTTCGTGGATTTCCCTGCGCTTTTCACTTTAGCCCAGCGTGCCCGTTGCGCTGCGGCAATCCTCGCGCGCCCGGCTGCGCTCATCCCCGGTCTCTTTCCCCTGGCGGGTCCGGCAGCCGCCGCTCCCACGAGCTGGTCAAACTGGCTTTGTAAAGAATCTATCTGCTCCTTCAGGTCGGCGATTTGGCGTAATTGCTGGCTGGATAAGTTCATGATTGCGCTCATTTAAGTCAGGCTGGCAGCGGCGATAGTCTTTAGCAAGCGTTTTTAATATTTCTATCCACCGGTTACTATAAGATATAAAGCAGTAATGACTATTAGATAGCCAACCTACTATCATACTATCCTGTTACGGCTATACTTAGGCTCTTTATTGGGTTAGGTTGGTAGACCCGCCTGTCGAGGCGGTTTCCTTTAGGAAACTATTCAGGATGGCCAAATAACTTTCTGCTTCTCCGCTGTCATCGGCCCCCATCTGATTGGTGAATGATTCCAATTGCTGCGCCGCCGATTGGGCTTCGGCGCGAAGTTCATTTATATCTATCTTTCCCGTGCTCAACCCATCGAGCAGTTCATTGAATTTATTGACAGCTTCCGGGCTGGCCGACGACCCCAGGATTTGTGCCTGCACTTCCTGGATCAGGTTCGTCTGGTCGCGCAGGCCGCGCAGTTCCGTCTGGAGATCTGAAATGGAATTAGTTTCCGGCGCCCTATAAGCATGAATGACAATATCGTTGGGAGGGGTCGATACCCAGGGAGTTGGCGGCTGTACTTTTCGGAAAACGACCGAAGTAATTTTCGCGCGCGACAAGATTATCATCCCCAGGTTGTCATCCTTTAAAGTTAGATCATTGGTGCTCATGCCGAGAACGATTCCATTTAGGATATCTCCGTTCTGCATGACCACCTCATCAGCCCGCGACTCTGGCGACATCCATAATGCCAAAAAACCAAAGAGGAGCAGAGAAAGGGATTTTTTCATGCTCACACCATAATACGTGATGAAGAGGGCTGCAAATGCCAATAAGTCTAATTTGCCCTTGCGTGATTTCGCCTGGCATGCTCAATCTTTCGAATGCTGCTGCTCCGCAAGTTATGCGAATAAAGCCATCGGTTCATCGACGGATGGGACCCGTCTTGTTATGAAACAGTTTCTTTTCAGTCTGCCGCTTAACTTTATCGGTTGTTTCAGAGGCCGGATGATCATCTGGCATCTCGTGGCGATGATCCTGACCTATCTCCTGGTTGTTTCCGGGTTCGATTGGTTTTACTTCTGTTTCACGCGAAGCCACGGCTTGCGGATGTGTATGTGGCCGGCGGTCGTGATCGGGCAGATCATCCCTCTCTGCGTGCCTCTCTACCTTTTGTTGATGGGAGGTATCACTCGAAATCCCCGGACTAGGCGAACGGCCTGGGCCCTTGGACAAGCGGCGTTGCTGGGTTGGTTCATCGCTTCCTTATATAAGGCTTTCACCGGGCGTATTCATCTTCCCCTTGATACCATAGTGGACACGAGTCATGTTTTCCGTTTTGGCTTCATGCGTGGCGGTATTTTTTGGGGTTGGCCTTCGTCCCATACCGCCACCGCTTTTGCGATGGCCTTTACTCTCTTCACCCTGTTTCCCCGGCAAAAGCTGGTGCGGATTGCCGTAGTGATTTATGCCTTCTACATCGGCATCGGGGTTTCCATGACCATTCATTGGTTCTCAGACTTCGTGGCTGGCGCCATCATCGGTACCGTCATTGGCGTCACCATCGGCAAAAGTTACTTGCGTCAGATCTAAACAACATGGCTTTGAGAAGTTGAACGAAAATGCACATTGCCAAAGGCAGTTTGCAAAATGCGGCATGGCCCGATTTTTTCCCGGCCATAAGACGTTTTCATTATTGGGTTTCGCACGCTTACCCGCTGGCATTTTCATTGCTAATGACAGGATATGAAAATTCTTTTATTCATCACCCTGGCGGCCTTCCCGGTGATGTGCTGGGCCACGGGAGGGGCTGCTCCCGCAGGAGCGCCAGCCACGGCTGCTCCGACACCGTTGGCATCGCAGCAGAATCCAACACCGACACCCGCTCCCGGCACGCCCAGTAACAATCCCCAAAATACAACTAATCCCAACCTGCCGGGCGGGGTTAACGGAGTTAATGGGATTAACGGCGCTGGTAATGCTGGCAGCAGCGTGAACGGCGGAGGTAACGGCGTCTATCAGAACGGTTTTTATTACCGTAACGGCACTTACGGTTACAATACGAACCTCGGCACGAGCGGCTACGCTAATACCAATTCGCTCCCCTGGACCACCAATCCTCCGGAACCCGGTTATGAGCGTCAACAGGTTCCAGGAAATGCGCTTCCGACTCCCATCAATTTGCCTGCCAACAGCGCGGTCGCACAACCGCCCGGAGTAAATCTGCAACATCCCACCAATGCTCCGCCGCCGCCCTGACCGGGTGATTGAATCAAAAAGGAGAATTATTGGCAGCACCCGTTCATTTAAGCGTTGGTTCCGATGGGAAAAACGCGTGATTTATTGCGTCGTCGTGATGGCAATTATTCTTGGCGCGGCGCGGCTGGCCATGCCGTATGTGCTGAAGGATTATGCCAATCGCCAGTTGAACGCCTCCCGCGATTATGGCGGAAGCATCGGAGATGTGACCGTGCATCTTTGGCGGGGCGCTTACCGAATTCATAAGATCAACATCGTTAAACGCGACAAAGAAGTATCGACGCCGCTCTTTTCCGCCTCCTTCCTGGATCTGTCCCTGCAATGGAGCGAGTTGATCCATGGAAAATTGGTCAGCAAAATCGTGATGGCCAGCCCGCAGGTGAATTTTGTTTCCGGGCCTACGAAGCAACAATCCCAAAGCGGCACGGAAAACAACTGGAACGACACGTTGGAAAGCCTTGTACCGTTCAAGATCAACAGTCTGGTCATCACGAATGGCCAGGCGCATTTCCAAAATCCTTATTCCAGCCCGCCGGTGGATATTTATATGAGCCAGGTTTTTGCCGTGGCGACCAATCTGAGCAACTCGCGCGAGATCAAACAGCAACTGCCCGCCGGCATCGAGGCCTCCGGAAAGACGCTGGGAGAAGGCC
>DASXFM010000389.1:0-14345 GCA_036489615.1 Verrucomicrobiia bacterium
CGCCATCGGCCTTGATTTCCCACGAGCGGCGCGGCATCTCCTGCGCCAGGATCCGCAGGTCCTGATCATCGGTGAAATCCGCGATGAGGCGACGGCGCAACTGGCGGTCCGCGCCGGATTGACCGGGCATCTGGTGGTTTCAACCTTGCATGCCGGTTCTTGCAGGGGCGTTTTTGAGCGGTTGCTGGCGATGTGCGGAGATTTTTCCGCCGTGGCCGGGGCGGTGGAATTGGTTTTGAATCAGCGATTGATCCGACGCCTTTGCCCCGCGTGCGACGGGAATAGTTGTGATCGGTGTTTGCAGACAGGTTACTGCGGCCGTGTGCCCCTCGTGGAATGGCTGCGCGTGAGCGATCAAACTCGCGAACAACTCCGTCGGCGCGAATTGGCCGCGCTCACACCGGCGCAGACGCTGGAAGCCTCGGCGCGTGGATTGGTGAATGCGGGAATTACCAATGAAGCGGAATTTAGAAGGATTTTTGGCCTATGAAATACGACGAATTTGCTTTTTTTAACCAGCAACTGGCGGCGATGTTGCGCGACGGCATTCCGTTGGAAGGCGCGCTGAAGCGGTTGTGTGAAGAAATGCACACCGGAAAATTACGGGACGAATTGCAGGCGTTTGAGGCCGACCTGGCGCGTGGAACATCGGTCGCCGATGCTTTGAAACCGCGCGAGTTGCCGGAACTCTACAAACGGATGGTGTTGGTCGGCGTCAAGAGCGGCGATTTGCCTGGAGCGTTGACGATGCTGGCCGATTATTTCCAACGGCAAAACGATATCTGGACCCGTCTCAGAAGCATGATGACGTATCCGCTCATCGTAATGTTCGCGGGATTTCTAATTTCATTGCTGATCGCGGTGCTTTGGAATTTTGCGATCGGTCCGGCATTTCGGGATGTCTTTAATGGAATGAACATGATGCTTCCGGAGGCCACACTCTTTGCCCTTGGTTCATTGCAAGCCATCTGGGCGTTTCCACTGGTGTTGGGCATCCTGTTTTTGGTCGCATTATCCATTGTTTCTCAACCGAGGATGCGCGGGAAATTTCTTTGGCGATTGCCGGCGTTCAAGGAGGCAAATGTGGCGCGAGTCGCCTCCGCGTTGACTTTGCTGCTGAAGAATGGCGTGAGCCTGCCGGATGCCATAGGTCTTGTGGAAGGGCTTGAGAACAACCAAAGAGCCACCGCTGATTTACGGCAGTGGAAGGAAAGGCTGGCGGCGGGCGTGGCAAAGTTCTCCGAAATTGCCTCCCCAAGCCGCGTGTTTCCGCCAATGTTTATCTGGATCGTAGCCGGGGCCGGGGAAGATTTGGTTTCCGGATTTCGCCGGGCGGCGGATATGTATCAGTCCCGTGCGATTTACCGCACTGAAGTCGCGCTGTTTTCTGTGCTGCCCGTCGCATCGCTGTTTATGGGCGCAGTGGTCATTTCGCAGGCGTTCCTCGTGATGTCTATGTTTTTACCCATGATCACCATGATTGGCAATTTGAGCTAAACATTTATGTCAGATGATTGGCAATATTTTCTATTTGGGCTGTTCTGGTATGCGTTTTTGACTCTGTTGCCGGGCTGGGGGTTTGCGCTGTTGCTGCACTTCCTTCTGTCGCTGCCCATGCAACGACGCGACCGCGGATTGTTCTTTCTCGACATCATCGAAACGGCGCTGGATCGCGGCCAGGCGCTGGAAAGGACCATTCTATCCGCGGCTGAAACGCGTGATCGCATGATGGGTGTGGGATTTTATTTGCTCGCGGCGCAAATCGAAAACGGAGCCCGATTTGGCGAAGCGTTGGATAGAACCCCGGGTTTTCTGCACCCGCAGGTCAATGCCATCCTTCGCACTGGGGAAAAAATGGGGGACATAAAAAAGGTTCTTCCGGCTTGCCGGGAAGTATTGCGGGTGCCACCCGATCCCGTGCGAACTACGATGCATTATATGGTCACGATTCTATTGTTGTTTGCGGTTGTGGCCAGTTTCATGATCTGGCTGGTTGCCACCTTCGTCGTTCCCCGGTTCAGGGATGTTGCTGCCGGAGCAGGCGTCAAAGTTTGGGCAGTCAGCGACTTTGTTTTCAACAACACTTCCTGGCTGATCACGTTTGAAGTGGCGGTCTTCTTATCGCTCATAACGCTGGCGATCATTTACATCGGAGGGCCGGGATTCGTTCGTCACCTCAAAGTTCGCGGCTTCCCGATTTTAGATTGGGTTGCCTGGCATTTGCCGTGGAAGCGAAAAAAATTGCAACGCTCATTTTCGGCCATGCTCGCCGTGTTGCTGGATGGCGGGGTGCCGGAAGCCGAAGCCGTCCGTTTGGCGGGAGACTGCACGGTCAACGAAATTAGCCGCAAGCGAGCCGCGCGCATCCTGGCGGCGCTTCAACAAGGGATGAAACTCGACGAGGCGGTTCGCGTCTTTGATGACAGCGGCGAATTTCATTGGCGATTGGCAAACGCCACTCATGCGCGTGGCGGATTTTTGAACGCGCTCCAGGGCTGGCATGCTGCGCTCGAAGCCAAGGCATTCCAGCAAGAGGAAACGGCCGCCCACACCACGATGAGCGGAATTGTCATTTTGAACGGCGTCGTTGTCGCGCTTTTCGCAACGGCGCTTTTTGGCGTTTTGGTTGCGATTGTGAATGGCGAATTGTCTCTATGAGAATAAATTGCAATTTGGCCGCGGAACGGTTGCGACACGAAACGCCTATATCCCGGCATGGTTACCTGGAGGTGGACCTGATGGTCGCGCTCGCCATTCTCGCCCTGGCCATTGTGCCGCTGGGATTTTCTTTTTCCCATGAGCGAACCGTTCTTCGGATGGATTATTGCCGCGCGGTCGCCAACGAAATCGTGGACGGAGAAATGGAGGTGCTGGCGGCCGGTGGCGGGAAAGAATTTCCGGACGGCGCACACGTTTATACGGTCCATTCCCTCGCGGCGAAAAATCTTCCCCCGGGACATTTTGAACTGACCAAAACCGGAAATCATTTGCGCCTGGAATGGGCTCCGGACGCGCCTAAGGGCGTCGGCGCGGTATTTCGTGAGATCACCCTCCAATGAAACTCCATCTCGACAATTCCAGCGCCCGAACCCGATCCGGAATTTCCCTGATTGAGTGCATGGTTTATGTCTCCGTGTTGGCCATATTGATGGGCATCGCGTTGGGCGTTTTTTATGTATGCTGGGGCGGTTTCAGGGCGGTTATTTCGACGACCGACGATGTCAGCGCGGCTTTGCGGGCGGGTGAACGCTGGCGCGCAGACGTGCGAGGCGCGAGCGGAACGATCAGTGTCGAGAATTCAACGTCCGGCCAAACCGTGAATATTCCTGAAAATGGAAATCAGATAGTTTATTCTTTTAATTCAGACGAAGTCCGACGACAAGTTGGTCCCAATGGCTTTTCTCAATTGGTTTTACCTAAAGTCAAATCGTCCGAAATGAAATCAGACGTCCGTAGCGGGGTGAGAGCGTGGCAATGGGAACTGGAGTTGCGGGAGCGTCCGCGCGAACCGCACCTGCCCATGTTGTTTACCTTTGAGGCAGCGCAAAAATCAAAATGAAAACTGGCCATAAAAATCCAGCGCCAAACTACGCCGGCTTCCACGATCGAAGGGAAGACGGATTTGTGGCAACCATGCTCTTCATCAGTTTGCTGGCGATTATGCTGATGCTGGCGACCGCCGGGGGAATGGCTCTTATCCATTTGCACGATGAAGTTAAAGTGTTGGAGCGACAACAAATCAAACGGCTCGACACATCCATGACGAATTCTGTCGCTATTTCTCACGTGAGCATTACGAGGGTCGAAACAAAATGAACTCCAATGCCGTTGCCAAGATCGCGATGCTCACAGGTTCCGTGCGATGCCTTGCTTTTGGCCTGCTGGGCCTTTTGCCCTTCATTGGCCTGCCGTTTGCGTTCCTGGCGCTATGGGTTGGAGGCAGGGTGCGCCGACAAGAGAAACAATATTGGAATGCGGCTAAACCGTTTCGGATTTGGGGAACTATCTGCGGAGGTGCAGGGGCAATAACATGGGTAGCGGTGTCCGGTCTGATTATTTTTAACGCCGTGACAGGGTCCGGGAACGACCAATAATCATTTTTTAGGAAGTTTTTCCTCGACCAATTCGCACAAGACGTGGATGAGCAGCTTCTGCGCTTCCTGGATTCGCGCGGTCACATTTCCCGCCACAAGCAGGTCAATTGTCGCAATTCCTTTGGTAAACCCGCCGTCCCGGCCGAGGAAACAAATGCTCTCGAGCCCTTTGCGATGGGCTTCTTCCAGCGCGCGAAGAATATTCTTCGATTTGCCGCTGGTGGTCAGCGCGATGAGCACGTCGCCCTTTTCGCCCAGGCCCCAGATTTGCCGCGCAAAAATTTCGTCCGAGTGATAGTCATTGCAGACGGCGGTCATGTATTCGCCGTTGGCCGGGAGAGAAATTGCAGGGTAAGGACGGCGGTCGTCCCGGAAACGGCAGAGAAATTCCGTGGCCAAATGCGTTGCGTCCGAGGCGCTGCCGCCGTTGCCGCAGACGAGCAGCTTATGGCCAGAAACCAGGGAAGTGATGACCACCTGCGCCGCCCGGGTGAGCGGCTCTTCCAGCTTTTCCAAACCGCGAAGCGTCGCAATGGATTCTTCGATCGTCCGCTGCAATTGTGTCATGGCGCAAAGCTACCAATTAAAGATTAAAAAGGAAAAATTAAAAAGGCGGCGGATCGATTTCCCCTCGACCGCACGCAGGACAAGCTGGCGGCGCGGTGGGTGAATTCCAAAGGCAACTTGAAATGTTTGGTTACTTGAATAAACTTTGGTCATGCCAATATACGAGTTTCATTGCGAAAAATGCGGAAAAGAGAGCGAAATCCTTGTTCGTTCGGCGGATTCGAAAGGCACGGAATGCCCTCATTGCGGCTCGAAAAAGCTGTCCAAGAAATTCTCTACCTTTGCTTCCGCCGGTACCGGCGCTTCTGAATCCAGCGGCTCAACCGGCGGCGGACACTGTTGTAGCGGTGGCGGGTGCGGATGTCATTAAACGCGGATGCGTAACAGGGGACATTGAGGCCGCGGGACAAGCCGCTCGGTGGAATTGATTTTCTAGTCTGGTTTCAGTTAATACTCTTTTGTGCAAGCGCGCTTTCTTTGCGGTCCGGCCGGCAGCGGCAAGACATTCCGTTGCCTGGCGGAGATTCGCGCTTCACTCCAAGTGACTGGTGAAGAAGCACCCTTGGTTTTCATCGCGCCCAAACAATCCACTTTCCAGCTCGAGCGCCAGTTGCTGGCGGACGGCTCGCTCCATGGATATTCGCGCCTGCACATTTTATCGTTCGAACGACTGGCGCAATTTATTTTCCAAAAACTCAACGTCGCTCGTCCGGAATTTCTTAGTGACGAAGGACGCGTGATGGTTTTGCGGGCGCTGCTGTTAAGGCATGAAAACGAACTGAGACTATTTCGGGGAAGCGCGCGGCGTCCCGGCTTTGCGCAGGAAATCAGCCGCCTGTTTGCCGAATTTCAGCAGCATCAATTGTCCGCATCCCGGCTGCGGGCGTTTGCTGAAAATCAGAACTTGCGGGTCGAACTCCGCGACAAGCTCCGCGACCTTGCGCTTGTGTTCGAGCGCTATTCCTCGTGGCTGGCAGATAATAAACTGCGCGACGGCAACTGCCTGCTCGATGAGGCGACGGCGATGCTTTGCGCCAATCCAAAAAATCCGGCCGTCCATTTTGGCGCGCTTTGGCTGGATGGATTTGCCGAAATGACCCCGCAGGAAATTGATTTGCTTGCCGCTGTCCTCCCTTTTTGCCGGCGGGCGACACTGGCCTTCTGCATCGAAGAACCCGGCAGTGTGAAAGAGGAAAATTCATGGCTTTCCATTTGGGCGGCTGTGGGCAATACGTTCCAACGATGCCGCCAGCGGATTGAACGTCCGGGCTGCGATGTTCAAGTCGAGATACTCCCGCGCAGCCCGGAGAAAAGCCGATTCGACCGAAGCAACGCGTTGCGCCATTTGGAAGCACATTGGGAGAGCGACGGAGGACCAGCCGCCGAATTCGCGGATGGCGGCGGCAAAGCGTTGAAGATTGTGGCTTGTTCGAATCCCGACGGCGAGGCCATTTTGGCAGCTCGCGAAATATTAAAATTCGTGCGCGCCGGAAATCGGTTTCGCGATTGCGCGATTTTGGTTCGTGATCTCGAACTTTATCACAAAACGCTTCCACGAACCTTCCGACGTTACGGGATCCCATTTTTTTTGGACCGTCGCGAGAGCGTCGCGCATCATCCCCTGGCGGAACTGGCCCGGAACGCCTTGCGCGTCTTTGCCTTTGATTGGCAGCACGAGGACTGGTTTGCGGCGCTCAAGACCGGGTTTTGTCCGGCGAGCGAAACGGAGATTGACCGGCTGGAAAATGAATCGCTTGCGCGCGGATGGCGTGGAAAGAAATGGCGTGAACCGATTCAAATTCCCGGAGACCCCGCGCTGGAACAGCAGTTCGAACGACTGCGCCAAAATATCATCGCGCCGTTTGAAAGATTCGGCGCAGAGCTTGCCGAATTGAGATTTCAACCGAGTGGAAAGCAATTGGCCGAACTATTTCGGCGCCTCTGGAAGGACCTCCGCGTAGAAGAAACGCTCGAAGATTGGAACGCGAATGGCGCAAACAAATCGCGTAGTGGCCTTCATTCCGCGATCCACATGACTGTGTGGGACGAAATGGATTCGTGGCTGGAGAATGTAGAACTGGCGTTTTCAAATGAGACGATGTCCTTGCGCGAGTGGCTGCCGGTATTGGAAGCCGGTCTGTCAAACCTGACGGTGGGCGTCATTCCTCCGACGCTTGACGAAGTGCTGATCGGGGCGGTTGACCGTGCCCGCAATCCGGAACTGAAATTCTCCGTGGTCCTGAGCGTCAACGATACGGTTTTTCCCGCCGCGCCCGCGTCGTCCGCTATCCTGACGGATTCGGATCGTGAGGAATTGGACCGGATTGTCTCGCTGGGCGCGGACCTGCGGGATCGCCTGGCACGCGAGCGCTATTACGGCTATATCGCTTTTACGCGGGCCAGCCAAAGAATGGTCGTGAGCCTGTCCCGAAACGACTCCGCCGGCGGCCCGCTAAACCCTTCGCCATTTATCCCGCGATTGCGGAGCCTCTTTCCGCAACTTCAAATTGAAAATTTCGAGGGCCGCGTCGAGTTCAGCGAGGTCGAAAGCATCAATGAATTGGTTCCGCGGCTTCTCGAGCTGGAGAAAGCAGAATTGACGGGCAGCGCGGCGTTCCCCGGAAAAGTTCTTTCCGAATTGCTCAAGTCGTTGGGTCAATTATGGGAACCCGAGCCTTCGGAACGACTTTCGCCGGCGATCGCTGAACGGCTTTACGGCCCGGTTTTCAGGACTTCCGTCAGCCGGTTGGAGGAATTTGCGCAATGTCCGTTTAAGTTTTTCGTCCGTTCCGGACTGAGAGCCGGAGAGCGAAAGGTTTTTGAGCTCGATGCACGGGAACGCGGCACATTTCAACATGAGGTTTTAAAAGCGTTTCACGAACAACTCGTCGCCGAAAACAAGCGGTGGCGCGATCTGACGCCGACGGAGGCGCGTGATCGAGTAGAACTAATCGGCACGGTCCTCGCCGGGGATTTTCGCGATGGTTTGTTGCGCGATTCCGCCCAAACCCGGTTTGCCGCCCGGGCGATGACGGAATCCCTGCAAAATTTTATTGAAGTCGTTGTGTCCTGGATGCGCGAGCAATATGAATTCGATCCGGCCGCGGTCGAACTGGACTTTGGCGAAGAGAATTCACCTTTGCCTGCCTGGAAGATTCCGCTGGATGGCGGGCGGGAATTGTCGTTGCGGGGCAGGATTGACCGGGTGGACTTGTGCCGCGAATCGCAGGGCGGGAATGGCATGGCCGTGGTGTTGGATTACAAGTCCAGCCGCAAAAAATTAGACCCGGTCCTGGTCGAGCATGGCATCCAATTACAATTGGCCGCCTATTTGAGCGCATTGGCGCAGTTTGCTGATACGCGCGGTGTCTTCGGGGTGGAGAAACTCGTTCCCGCCGGGGTTTTTTATGTCAACTTGCGCGGCCAGTTTGAAAACGGCAATACGCGTGATGAAGTTTTGGCCGGCACTTCGGACAAATTCCGGCGCGCGGCATATCGCCACACCGGCAGGTTCGACGTGCGGATGTTGCCCATGTTGGATTCGGCGGGCGCGCAAGACCAGTTTCATTACCGGCTCAAACAGGACGGGACGTTGCACAAGGGCACGGTAGAGGCCCTGGGACAGGCGGATTTTCGCGCCTGGCTGGCGGCGGTCGAATCGCAATTGTGCCGGATTGGTAATCAAATATTTTCAGGCACGGCGCAAGTGGACCCGTACCGAAAAGGCCGCGAGACACCGTGTGACAATTGCGATTACGCCGCCGCGTGCCGCATTGATGCATGGACGCATCGTTTCAGGACGCTGGGTACCAAACCCATCTCAACTGAATAGGTCCAGTTGGGGCGGAGGAGCGAGTGTCTTTAATTTGTCCCGGTCGCGATTGCGGCGCGCCCGCACATTGCCTTCCGGGGTCAATTCGGATTCTTCGAGGTTGTGCAAAATCTCCCTGGCTCTTTCGAGGACGGGTTTTGGAACCCCGGCCAGGCGCGCAACCTGGATTCCGTAACTTTTGTCTGTGCCGCCGGCTACGATCTTGCGAAGAAACACGATTTGGTCGCGCCATTCCCGGACAGCCACGTTGAAGTTTTTCAGTCGCGACAAACGCGCCGCCAGTTCGGTCAACTCGTGATAGTGAGTGGCGAACAATGTTTTTGATCCAACCTGATGGTGCAAATGCTCGACGATGCTCCACGCAAGCGAAAGGCCGTCGAAGGTGCTCGTGCCCCGGCCAATTTCATCCAGGACAATCAGGCTGCGCGGCGTGGCATTGTTAAGGATGTTCGCCGTTTCGGTCATTTCGACCATGAACGTGCTTTGGCCTCGCCCCAGGTCGTCGCTGGCGCCAATACGCGTGAAAATGCGATCTACCAAATCGGTCCTGGCTTCGGCCGCCGGCACAAAGCTGCCGGTATGCGCCAGCAGCGTGATGAGGGCCACCTGCCGGATGTAAGTTGATTTACCGGCCATATTCGGGCCGGTAATCAGGGCGATTTGGGGATGTTCATCCGGGCCCGCATCTTTGGCCGAACTGAGAGACGTGTCATTTGGCACGAACCTTTCCTCACTCAGATTTCCTTCCAAAACCGGGTGCCGTCCGTCACGGATTTGCAAAACGCCACCGTCTTCAATTCGGGGACGACAATAACTGTGAAGGCGGGCGGCTTCCGCAAATGAAGCCAGGACGTCGAGTTGCGCGAGAGCTCCCGCTGTCTCTTGAATGTCTCTCAGGCAGCCCAGAACATTCTCACGAACGCGTTGAAATAATTCGTATTCCAGTTTCAAGGCGCGCTCCTCCGCGCCCAGAATTTTCCCTTCCATTTCCTTGAGTTCAGGCGTGATGAACCGTTCGCCAGTGGCCACGGTTTGCTTGCGGATATAATGCGGGGGAATTTTATCAAGGTTGGCTTTGGTGACCTCGATGTAATAACCGAAAACGGAGTTGAAGCGGACTTTTAAGGATCCAATTCCCGTTTTTTCAATTTCCTGCTGTTGCAATTTCGCGATCCAATCTTTGCCGCCGCGCATGGCGTCGCGCAATTCGTCCAAGGCCGGGTCGAAGCCGTCCCGAATCATTCCGCCCTCTTTGACCGTCAGCGGCGGTTCATCGACAATGGCCTGGGACAGGGTCTGGACCAGCGCGGACAATTCGGAGATTTGCGCAGTGAGGGATTCAATCAATCGAGGATGCGGAGGATGCTCATCGGACACGTCTTCCCGGAGCAACTGCGAAGCCGACCCCGGCGGCGCCAGATTTGAGAGGGTTTGTTTCAGATTTGGAATTTGTTCCAGGGCGATTCGCAGAGCGGCAAGATCCCGCGCGTTTCCACTGCCGGAACTGAGACGCCCGATGGTCCTTTCCAGGTCCCGGACCCTGGCCAATTGCGCGCGGAATGCGTCGAACCCGCCGGAATTTTCGATAAAAGTTTGGACCGCCTCCTGGCGTTGCCGAATCGGTTCAACCGCCGAGAGCGGCTGGGAAAGCCAATTCCGAAAAAGCCGCGCCCCCATGGGGGTAACCGTTCGATTCAGCGCCCCGTAAAGTGAGGCGTTGCGGGGAGCGTCATGCCGGAGGGGTTCAAGAATTTCCAAATGACGCAGCGTCGTGTAATCCAAGGTGAGAAAGTCGGAACGTTGATAGAAGGAGATCCGCGTCAGATTCTTTGCGTCTCGCCGCAAGTGCTGCGTCAAATAATGAAGCGCGCCACCCGCCGCGCCCGTTGCGGCAAGCTTATCCTTCAGGCCAAACCCGTCCAGTGAGGCGACTTTGAGATGGTCGCGCACGGTAAATACGGCGGTTTCGGCGGCAAAAGTCCAGTCGTCATAACCATTCAAGATTTTAAACGAATCGCGGAGAGTGTCCCGGACAAAGGTTTTTTCCGACGGGAAAATAATTTCCGCCGGGCGCAGGCGCTCCAATTCAGCCAGAAGGGCGGCGTCCGTGTCCAGTTCCGTGGTTAAGAATTCGCCGGTCGTCAAATCCACGAGGGCAAGTCCAAAAAGTTTGCCGTTCGGGCAAATGGCTGCCAGGAAATTATTTTTCTCGGCGGTCAGGATTCGTTCGTCGAAATGGGTGCCGGGAGAGAGAATTTGGGTGACTTCGCGTTTGACCAGCTTGCCGGGACGGGCATCTTCCAGTTGTTCGCAAATGGCCACCTTGCGTCCGGCGCGAAGAATTTTCCCGATATATCCATTCGCCGCGTGAAACGGCAGGCCGCACATTGGCACGCCGTTGCGCGCCGTAAGCGCCAGGTTAAGAATTTGCGAGCCGGCCTGAGCGTCTTCAAAAAACATTTCATAGAAGTCGCCCAATCGAAAGAGCAGCAGCGCATCCTTGGGCAATTCGCCCTTGATACGGCGATACTGCGCCATCATGGGCGTCAATTGGGATTCGGCATCGGCCATCGCGAGAAGTTACCAAAAGGCGTTGAAACGTTGAAGAGTTAAAGCGTTGAAGCGGGACTCGTGATGCGTAGTGCGTCAAGCACAGGCTAACAGCGGCCGGCGATACTTGACGGACTACGCATCACACAACCCGGAATCAAGGATAGAAATGGCCCGCGCTTTTCATCCCGCCTGCGCTTCAATATCAGACGCGACCGCCGCAAACCGAAGCCCCCGTGTGCTGACCCGCAATTCATTGAAGCCGAAGACATCCATCACCAGTGCGTAAATTAAGACGCCCGGCAGAATCACGTCCGCACGTGATTTTGGAAGCCCGGACATTTCCCTTCGCTTCGCCAGCGGCAGGCTCCATAACGTCTTCACATAGGATTGAATTTTCGCCAGGCTCAAGCGCACCGCTTCGATTTGGTCGCGATCGAATCGGTCGGATTTCAGTTCCATTCGCGCAAGGAGTGTCGCCGTGCCTCCGGTTCCTGCCAGTTGAATGCGCCCGGATTCTTTTTCACACTGCAAGAGCCGATCCAGCTCGGGACGCACCTGCTGTTCCAGAAACGTCCGGACCGAACCCCGGCACACCGCAAATTCATCAGGCGTAGGCGGGTCGCCATGCGGATATTTTTCCATAAGTCGGACCGTGCCCAAAGGAAAACTGCGGGCAAAGCTTTTGTGGCCGCCGTGGCCGAGGATAAATTCCGAACTGCCGCCGCCGACATCGAGCAACAGCAGGGGCGTCGTGGCTAGGTCGGTTCCACTGATGGCGCCCTGAAACGCCCATTCGGCTTCCTGCGCTCCCGAGATGATTTCCAGCTTCAATTGGCACGTTCCGGCAATTGCGGAAGCCAGATCATTGGGATTGATCGCATCGCGCGCCGCGCTGGTGGCAAACACGCGAATCGATTCCGAGCTTTTGTCGCGGGCCAATTGCGCAAATTCGGCGACGGCATTGGCCGTTTGGGCAATGGCGTCGGGCTGCAAGCGATGAGTGTCGTAGAAATTCTTTCCCAGACGCGTCTGCCTGCTCTCCTCAAGGACCGGATGAACGTCATGGCCGTCCACGTCGGCCACGAGCAATTTCACGGAATTGGTGCCCACATCGATAACGGCGCGCCGCGCAAATTTCATTCGTCCGAACAGGATAGAAAATACATAGCAAATTTTGAAGAGATTTTGACCAATGACGCACAGCACACGGCGCGCATTTCACTTCTGCACCTAAATGTGAGATATGCCAAACAAAAACCGCGCTATGATTTCAATCACAGCGCGGCTCGATATTTTTCTTTTAATTGGCTTACGCCGCGGTCAGCGCGGCAGCGGCTTCGCCGTTGCCCTGGCCGTTGCCGGAATGTTCAATCGGGTTTGAGTAACCGACTTTGACGTCCAGGCCGAGGGATTGCATTTCCTTGACCAGAACGTTGAACGATTCGGGGATGCCCGCCTCGAGGGCGTTATCGCCTTTGACGATGCTTTCGTAGATACGGGTACGCCCCTGAACGTCGTCCGATTTGACGGTGAGCAGTTCCTGGAGCGTATAGGCCGCGCCATAGGCTTCCATGGCCCACACTTCCATTTCGCCGAACCGCTGGCCACCGTACTGCGCCTTGCCGCCCAGCGGTTGCTGGGTGACGAGGGAATAGGGACCGACAGCGCGCGCATGGATCTTGTCCGCAACCAAGTGTCCCAGCTTCATCATGTAGATGTAGCCAACAACGATTTCCTGGTCGAACGATTCGCCGGTGCGTCCATCGTAAAGGATGGTCTTGGCGTGCTCGGGCAGCTTGGCCTCTTTCAGGTAATTGCGAATGTCTTTCTCGCGAATACCGTCGAACACGGGGGTGGCAAACTTCAAGCCCAACAGCTTGGCCGCCCAACCCAGGTGCGTTTCAAGCACCTGACCGACGTTCATACGCGAAGGCACACCCAGAGGATTCAATACGATTTCCACCGGGGTTCCGTCTTCGAGGAAGGGCATATCCTCTTCCTTGACGATACGGGCAACGACACCCTTATTGCCGTGCCGTCCGGCCATCTTGTCACCGACGGACAATTTCCGCTTGGACGCGATGTAGACCTTAACGGATTTGACAATGCCGCTTTCGGCGCCTTCGCCGGCCTCGGCGCGTTCGATTTCCTCGTCGTACTGCATCTGCACGTCATCGAATTTCTTCTTAAACTGGCCGATGATTTCGGTAATTTTGTTCCGAATGGGCGAAGGATCGATCTCGATACGATCATAGACGATGGCCAGCTTGCGCAACAGCGTCTTGGTGATCTTGCGGTTGGCCGGAATGATAATTTCGCCGGTCTCAGAGTTGACGACGTCCAGCGGAATTTTTTCGCCGAGCAAAATATTGCTCAACGCTTCGGTCAACTGGTCCTGCAGTTCGCCGACCTTCTTTTTATGGTCATCTTCAATCTGTTTAGCATGGCGCTTTTCCTCGCTGACAGCCGAGCGCGTGGTGCGTTCGCCTTCCTTCTTCGAGGAGACTTTCACGTCCATGACGATGCCATAGGTCCCGGAAGGAACTTTCAGCGACGTGTCTTTGACGTCCGCAGCTTTTTCGCCGAAGATCGCGCGGAGCAGGCGTTCTTCAGGCGCCAATTCGGTCTCGGACTTCGGAGTGATTTTGCCGACGAGAATATCGCCGGGCTTTACTTCGGCGCCCACGCGGATAACGCCGTCAGCGCCGAGGTTCTTGAGCGCTTCATCGCCCAGGTTGGGGATGTCGCGAGTGATTTCCTCCGGCCCGAGCTTGGTGTCTCGCGCAGCCACTTCAAATTCATCAATGTGAATCGAAGTGAAGATGTCTTCCTTGACGATTTTCTCGCTGATGAGAATCGCGTCCTCGAAGTTGTAACCGTTCCAAGGCATGAACGCGACGAGCACGTTGCGGCCCAGCGCCAACTCGGCGTTCTGGGTGCAGGGGCCGTCGGCGATGACCTGGCTTTTCTTGATGTGATCGCCTTTGTGGACGAGGATCTTTTGATTGATGCAGGTCGCCGCATTGGAGCGCATGAATTTGCGGATGGGATAAACCCAAACACCCTTTTCCGGGTCATGCTTAATCTTCTTTTTGGTCTCGGGCAATTTGCCATCGGCCGTGATGATGATTTGGTCACCTGCCACTGACGCGACTTTACCGGCTTCTTCGGCGACAACGACGGCGCGGGAATCGCGCGCGACGCGGTCTTCGAGGCCAGTCGCCACAAAAGGCGCTTCGGTGACGAGCAACGGCACGGCCTGGCGTTGCATGTTTGAACCCATCAACGCGCGATTGGCG
>DASXFM010000412.1:0-3665 GCA_036489615.1 Verrucomicrobiia bacterium
GTCCAGGTTCCAGCCCATGGCGCTGGTTTCCATATAGGGTCGCAAAAATGCAAAGTCCATTTCGTTGGAATAAGAAATGGCGTTGGAGCCGCCCAAAAAATCGCGGTAACAGTCCAGGAATCGTGGTTCACGGGCGCGCGCAGGATGTTCCCAGTGGGCAACAACATCCGCGAACTCTCCGAAATCGCCGACGGTCTTGCCGTGGCCGATGGCGTCGTTCCAAATGAAGCCGGCCGGAGAATAAATGAGAGCATCGCCGCCGCCATAACTGCGCGGCCAACCGGCAAACCCGCGCTCCATATAATCCGTGGCAATGGCGGCCGTAGCCCATTCGTGGCCGTCGGCGCTCAAAATGCCGCAGCAATAGGTGTTATCCAACAGAACAAAATCGTGGACGAATTGATGCTCATTCGGGGTTACACGCTCGCCAAACTCGCAAAGGTTGGTGTCACCGTTGCCTTCGGGGATATCGCCAAGGATTTGATCGTAGGTACGGTTCTCTTTAATGATGTAAATCACATGCCGAAAGACACTGGATTCGCCGGCGCGTTCGGGAACAGGCCGGGCGGGTTGCCCGGAGCGGGGCGGGAGCCGGGACTGCGCCAGCAAGGGATAGCGCAGGTCCGCAAGCGCTGTGCGTGAGAAATCGGCCAGTACGCGCTTTGAAGGCACGTGCACCAGCGAGATGGAACCGTAATATTGATGGGTTTTATATTGTGTTTCACCGGCGGGGCCAGGTCTGCCGGGGCCAAGATCCTTGATGTTGGCAACGTCGATGCTCTTGAGCCGGGTATTATATGCAATGGAACCCGGAAACCAACCGACAGGAATCAAGCCCAATAATTCAGAATTCGGAGGGTCAAACCTGAATTCAGCCACGGCGTTCTGTGTGCCGTTGCAGACAAAGAGCGTCCTGCCATATTTATCGAAGGCCAATGCATCAGGTTGCGCGCCGAACAAGTCGGATGGATATTGGCGGACACAAATCGTTTCGACAATTTTATCCACGCGGGTGTCAATCACGCTCAGAGTGTCGTCGCCCGCGTTGGCGCAGACGACGTATTTGCCATTGGGCGAAAGAGCTAAAGCACACGCATGACGGCCCGTGACAATTTCCCGGGTTTCGTTCGTTAACGAAGTATCCAGATCAATGACGGAAACAGAGCCCTCAGCTGCGATGGAACGGGAATCCATGCGCACATGGGTTCCGAGACCTGCCGGACCGTTGAGACTATTGGCATCCGTCCGCCGTCCGCCCCAGTTGCTCACGTATAATTTATTTCGGCAAACTACGATGTCATACGGAGCCACGCCAACGTCCCACATGCGCTGGGATTTGCCGTTAGCGGCATCCAATTCAGCGACGCGGTTCCCGAGATTGAGGGCCACGTAAAGACGCTGGCCGTCGGAAGAAACAGCCAGGCCGGTTGGAATTTCCCGCTTGCGATCAGGCAGATCGGCTGGCGGCAGGACAAATGAAGCCACAGGGACGATTTTATGGTTTTGGTCTACGCTAAAAACCTTGATATCGCCGTTAACATTGGAAAGGTAAATGCGTGAGCCATCCGGAGAAAAGACGAGACCAGTGAAACTCAGTTTGTCGTCCGTGCGCCGATTCAAGATGCTGGAGGACACAAGAGAAGGCCTGTGCAATTGGGGGTCAGCCGGCAGCGGCACGTGCTGAAGGACGTCGCCTTGGACCGGATCAATCGCAATCAGTTCGGATGTCATGCCTGAGGTGACAATTAACCGGCCATCCGGGGAAAGCGCCAGCGTATTTGGTCTAACACGGGGAAGGCGCACCTGGATACCGGCGGGAGTTACTATTTGATTCACTGGCGTTGCAATTCCGGAGGGAATCCGGCCGACGGTTTGAGTGGTGGCGTCGAAATCATTCGCAAGCGACCTTGGAACCCAAAGCAAAGCCATCAGCGCAAACAAGATACCTCTTTCCATGTTCATCGGCGCACAAAAATGGAGGATTAATCAACAAACGCAAGTCACGTTCGTGTGAAATAATTTACGAAATCATTTGCGAATTGACGGCGGGGATGGCTTTCGGGAATCTAACCGTTTATGGCAAGAATTCAACGGGCGCTTATCTCCGTTTCAGATAAAATGGGTTTGATTGCCTTTGCGCAAATTCTGGCGCAGGCGAAGATCGAAATCCTTTCCACAGGCGGCACGGCCAAAATGTTGCGTGAGGCCGGCGTGGCGGCCAAAGACATCAGCGACCATACGGGGTTTCCGGAAATGCTGGACGGGCGCGTCAAAACGCTGCACCCGAAAGTTCACGGCGGCCTGCTGTTCATTCGCGGCAATGAAAAACATGAAGCCGCCGCCCGCGAGCACGGCATCGCGCCAATTGATTTGGTGGTGGTGAACCTTTATCCGTTTGAACAAACGGTCGCCAGGTCCGGGACCACACTCCATGAGGCAATAGAGAACATTGACATCGGCGGTCCTTCGATGCTGCGCAGCGCGGCCAAAAACCACGACAGTGTCACCGTCGTTGTCGATCCGTCCGATTACGACGAAGTGGCCAGACAGATTTCTGAGAAGGGAAACACGACTCTCGAACTGCGGCGCGCGCTGGCTGCAAAGGTTTTCGCGCGGACAGCCGCCTATGACGCGGCCATCGCGGCTCACTTGAGCGCCGAATTCAAATTACAAACTTCGGAGCTTCCAAAAGCGCTCCTGGTCTCAGCGCCGCTCCTGCAACCTTTGCGTTATGGCGAAAACTCGCATCAAATGGCGGCCCTCTACGGGCGGTTTAACGAGTTTTATCAGCAACTCCACGGCAAGGAGCTTTCCTATAACAATATCCTGGATTTGACGGCAGCGGCTCATCTGATCCTTGAATTTGAAGACGGCCCGCCAACACTGGCCATCTTAAAACACACGAATCCCTGCGGCGTGGGACAGGGGAAAAGCCTCCGTGAAGCTTGGGATAAAGCATTTGCCACCGACAAACAGGCCCCATTTGGGGGAATCATCGCCGTCAACAAAACCCTCGACGGTCCTTGTGCGGAGGCTATTTCTGAAATCTTCACCGAAGTGATCGTCGCACCGGATTTTTCATCCGAAGCCATGGAGATCCTGCAGAAGAAAAAGAACCTGCGGCTCATTCAAATCCTGAAATCGCCCCGCCGAAACAACTTGTTTGACTTGCGCGGCGTCGGGGCCGGTTCGTACTTGTTCCAGCAATCGGACGTCAAAATGGCCGGCCCGAACGACTTGAAGGTTGTCACCGCGCGACAGCCAACCGAAGAGGAATTACGCGCAATGCTTTTCGGTTGGCGCGTGGCCAAGCACGTCAAATCAAACGCCATCGTCTACGCAGGCGCGGACAGGACGCTCGGAGTGGGTGCCGGCCAAATGAGCCGGGTTGACGCCAGTCGCATCGCCGTTTGGAAGGCGCAGGAAGCGAAATTGTCCCTGTCGGGCAGCACGGTTTGCAGCGATGCCTTCTTCCCGTTCCCCGATGGATTGATCGCGGCAGCGGAAGCGGGCGCGACGGCCGCCATCCAACCCGGCGGCTCGGTTAAAGACGCCGAAGTGATCGCAGCTGCGAACGAGCGCGGAATGGCGATGGCGTTCACCGGCACACGGCATTTCAGGCACTAATTCGCCCGGTGCGTCGAGTCGGATCTCGCGGGACAAAG